>JAAYIU010000375.1 GCA_012523265.1 Bacteroidales bacterium
CGCTACGCTTCCGGAGGAAAGACCTCCGCTTCCCAAACTTTAACAAGAAAGAAACTGATAAAAAATAAAATAAAAGTGCTGATTTACTTTTGCGAAAAATTGATGAAATTTAATTTGCTATTTACAATTTTCACCCGGTGTTTTCACCCATATGGGTGAAAACCCGCAAAGGATTTTGATTTTAAACCTTAAGCAAAATCTTAGAAAATATAAATCCTCTCTTTTTTCATCTTTTTAAAACTTTAGTTAACAATAGCTTACCTCATTCTCCGATGACAGGGCGCATCTCAACGGGAATCGTGGCATTCCAATTGACAAGCACTCTTCATTAAATTGACTGATCTACATTTTTTTGCTAAAAGTCAGTCATTTTTTTAAAGGGTATTTGAGTATTATTGTACTGTTTTAATTATTAACATTTAAATCTATTTGTTTATGAAAAGAGAGGTTACGAATTCCAGAACAAAAGCATCTGATACCTACCACGGTGGGTTGGTGATGCTGATTATCATCTTCACCTTGTTTTTATCTCCCTGGCAAAATCTGAAAGCACAAACGTGCTGTCCGGATTTTATTTTAAAGGATGCTGTGGAGATATGTCCGCCTGAGGGTGCCTGCCAGGGCGATCCGGCGCAAGGCGCAATTTCACTTGCTGCCTGCAAAGAAAGCGCACATGTTTATACTGTTTATCCAAACGATCCATCCTTTACTTACACCTGGACGGTTACTGGTGGCACCATGTCGACCAACTTTGGCAATCCAAAAACGGTTCTTTGGGGCAGCGCTTCCACCGGCACCATTAAGGTGGTAATCAATACCGGCTTCTGCATCGACTCTATCACGCGTCAGGTTTGTTTGATCGATGGCCCCAAAGCTGCAATCACAACCGACAGGGACACGGTTTGCACCGGAGACCCTGTGTATTTTACCAATCTTTCGGCGGGCGGAAGTTCTGTCCACTGGGACTTTGGTGATGGCAACACCTCCTCTTCGCCCGTAAATCCTATTGGTCATGCTTATGCCAATCCGGGAACTTACACCGTTACGCTCACCACTATCGATATGGGCGCAGGGCAATGGGTATATGGGAGCGACCTTGAATTTGATTTGCTGGTTCCTTGCGGCTGCTCCGACACCGCCACACTGACGGTTATAGTACTTCCCGGCAAAGGCCCCGAAATCGGCACCGACTGTTGCTTTGGCACCGTTTGCCCCGGTGAAACATCCGACTTTTGCGCCATAGATAGTTGCAGTGTTTACCAATGGGTCGTCACGGGAGGAAGCATCACTCCTGCCAGCGCCGACACCCGGTGCATCACTGTGCAATGGGATGCCACTTACACCGTTCCCACCACCGTGAGTTTGAGCACGCCTGGCTGCAGCATGGCTCCATGTGCCGGTACCACAACCATTAACGTACCTGTGCTTTATCCTAATTTACCCATCACCGGACCTGCAATGCTTTGCCAATATGCTTCCGGTTCATTTTCGCTGCCGGTATTGCCGGGCACCTATTATAACTGGAGTGTGTCTGGTGGTAACTATCAGTTTAATTTACAAGATCGGAATACCGCTGCAGTGAATATTACTTTTAATGATGCGGCCACCTATCAGGTGAAATGCGTTTACAACAATCCGTTGGCAGGATGCAGCGGCAGCAGCGTATTTACGGTAAATGTCTTGCCTGAATTTAAGATTGTTTCGGGCGAAGAAACCGTTTGCGAAAGCGACACCTGGACATACATTGCCAATGACCCGGCAAATTGGACAGTAAGTCCCGCCGCTGGCGCCACAATAGCTCCTTCCGGCAGCTCAGCCAGCATCACCTGGAACACTCCCGGCACCTATACCATAACGGCAACCCCCATCAACCCGGCAGCATTTTGCAACAGCGCTGCTTATAAAGTTGTGGAAGTGATGGCCAAACCAATCCTCAACAGTATTGCCGGCACCGACAGCATTTGTCCCGGCGAGAACTACACTTTTAGCATTTCCTCCAACACTTCCGGCAGCCCCTTTGGGTGGACGGTGACGATGGGCAGCGGCACCATTCTTTCGACCATGGGTGCCGACAACGATTCGGTGGTTGCCAGCTTCAGTGGTACCGGCCCGTGGCAACTGAGCGTTGATCAGTCGATAGAAATCACACCCGGAAACTTCTGCACCTCACTGGCGCAGGTAATTACTATTTATCCGTTTTTATCACCTGTTATCAACGGGCCGGCTACACCCTGCGTGGATGATGTGGTGAATTATTCGGCGGGAGGCTCCAACCCCACCGGCGATTTTGAGTGGACTATTACGCCGCAAAGCCAGGGAAGCATCATTGCAGGGTCAGGCACCTCCAACGTTACCATAAAATGGCATGGCCCGTCGGCATCAGCAACTCTCAAAGTTGTAACCTGCACCGGCAGCGCAATAAAAACAGTGACCATAACGGCACCGCCCACGGCTGTTGCCAGTTACAATATGCTGCCGGTATTTTGCCTGGATGCCACCAGCAGCCAGATACTCACACTCTCTACGCCAAACGTGGCAGGCTATACGTATGAATGGTACAAAGATGGCTCGCCCGTAGTGCCACCAGCTACAGGTTCGACGATTAATATCCCCATTGGGTCTTTTAGTTTGCCTGGAACCTATAGCTACTATGTAAAAGTAACACTGAATGGTTGTTCTATAAATAGCAATATCATCAATGTGGTGATAAAGGATTGTCAGAATGGTGGCTCGGGATGGGGAAACTGCGATATTTCGGCATATTTCGATGCATACGTTTCCTGCTCGCAGGTAATCCTTACCAATTTAACGCAGACAATTCCGCCGGCGACTCCCTTCACCAGTTCGTGGACGGCAACAGGGCCTCCTCTTGCGGTAATAACTTTTACTCCGAATGCGAACGATCCCAATCCAATCATGACAGTTTCGAAATCGGGCATTTACACTATAAAACTCACCGTAGTGTCTGCGACCGGATGTGTGGCTGCCTGGAGTCAAAATGTCTCCATTCTTCTACCCGATGCTGACTTTGGTTTTACGGCGCCGGCCTGCGACAATGAAGAGGTAACTTTTACAGCAAATCCTTTGAATCCGGCTTACAATTATTTTTGGGAGTTTGGCGACGGTTTTACTTCCTATCAGGGCACTACCAGTCATATTTACGGATTGCCAGCTCCTGCTACCTATAATGTAAAACTCACGATAACTGATGCGTATGGATGTATTGCCGACACCACTATGCCCGTCACCATCAATCCCTCGCCGGTGTGTAGTATATCGGTAGCCGATACGATGATCTGTCCCGGTAGCGGTGAAACGCTTTCTGCTTCCTGCACAGGTATGGCATCCTACCAATGGTACAAAGACGGTAATCCTATCGCGGGTCCGGGTGCCAATACTTATCAATACACAGCAACAAGCCAGGGAAGTTATTATGTAAAAATGCAAAACAATAATGGTTGTTTTGGCAAAAGCAACAAGATTTACATGTACCTGCATCCTTTACCTAAGGCAAAAATAGATGGCGATAAACGCCAGTGTGCACTCCCTGGCGATGTTGTAGGATTCTCGTTGTGGACAGTTACTAATCCCAATTATAGCTACCAGTGGAACAGTAACCCGCCGTTGGCTACCTTTTCGCCACAAGGGTTTGCTTACACCTATGCAACCCTGACGGCTCCTGCAGCAGCAGCAATGCCTGCAAATTATGAAATCATTGTGGAGGTTAAAGACATCAATACCGGTTGCATCAACTACGATACGCTGTGTGTTACAATTTACGAAGCTCCTACGCTTTCGGTGCCCACACTGAACCTCTGCGAAGGAACACCTGTAACATTAACACCGACTCCACTGGATACTTCAAAGTACAGCTATCAATGGAATAATGGCGCTACCACACCGGTGATAACGGTGCAATCGGCAGGTTTTTACAGCCTCACCATTACTAATCTGATCAATGGCTGCCAGGCTTCTGCCGATGCCGGACTTATATTTCCAACGCCCGACCTGAGTTTGTTCCCGACCGGTTGTGCCTCAATTTGCGATCATGATACGCTGCATCTCTACCTGCCCTTGCCGCTCAATGCACAATGGCCCAACAATACCTATGCAATGGCTTATCCTTCCATCATCTGGTATGCCGACGGAAATTATGGTGCTCCCATTGGCTTTGGCAAAAATCTTGACTATCCTGCCTCAGGCTCTGGCTATCACGAGATTTCGGCCGTGGTTCAGAACAGCTTTGGATGCAGCGATACTACGGCTGTGTTTTGTCTGAAAGACGACGTGTGTTGCAACATGATCTTCGATTGGTTAACAACCACAGATGCCTCCTGCCCGCAACTTGCCGACGGTTTCTTTAGCTTCCAGCTCAATCCGGCATCAACAGTAGCTCCGTTTACGCTTACGCAGATATCGCCACTGCCGGTGCAGTCGTGGACAGTTATGCCGGGCGTTCCCTTTACTACTCCGGGTCTGTTGCCGGGAATGTATGTGTTTATCCTCTCGGATGCCACAGGTGGATGCACCAAAACCTTCGATATTTTTATCGGTGCGTTGCAGGAATCCTGCTGTTTCGCTGCTGTCGATTCATCGTTTATCCACATCATTGCCAACACCACTTACAGTGCTGATAAAGTTTGGGATAATAAATATTACATCGATGACGGCGTGATGGTAACGGTGGATGGCGTGGTGCTGGATGTGACCAATGTAGATGTGGTGTTTGGCGAATGCGCCGGCATACAGTTTATCAACGGAGGCTATCTGCGCAGCAACAACTCGGTGTATCGTCCTTGCGACATCGACAAAACCTGGAGAGGCTTGCGTTTTTGGAGCCCCGGCAAATTCGACAACATCATCAACGAATCTACCTTCAAAAATGCCGAAGTAGCGCTCTATTTTACCAGAAGCTCTGATGGCGTGGTTTCCAACAACCTCTTCTCCAACTGCAACTTTGGCGTTCGCATCGAAAACAACAAAAATTTCAATCATCCCATCAGTGGCAACAGATTCGTGACGGAGCAGTTTTTTCCGGACTTTGCCTGCTCTTCAAAATATCCGTTTGTTAACAACTACAGCACTTACGGAATTTACACACTGAACTCGAAAATGGCGGAGCAGACCGCACACAATGAGTTTATCAACAGCAAAGGAACCCAATGGCCACGCACCAATGGTGTGTATCAGACAGGTAGCGGGGGAGCTTTTTCCGAAAACACCTTTACGGATATGGCCATGGCCTTTTACCTGCAAAGCCAGAATTATTACACCAGCATCGAAAACAATGAGATTGAAGTAAATCTGCAAATCATGGGCAACTTTGCCTCGATCTATGCGGTAAATAATCAGGGGCCGGTGATCGAAATCATTAATAACGAACTCCGCAACAACTTCCATCAGTACCTGAGCTTCTCGGCTATCTATGCTAACCGGACCAACAATCTGAATATTTACGGCAACCACCTCGATGGCTTCTCCTATGGGATCATCAGTCAAAATGCTCCCAACTATCAGATCAGCAACAACGAAGTAGAAAACGCTGGTGTTGTGGGTATTTATGTTTCGGAACAGAAAAATAGCAAGGGGTATATCACATGCAACAAAATCAGGATGCGCGATCTGACCTCAAGTATTGGTATTGCTGGTTACACCATGACCAACCGCAGTGAGATCACCAGCAATTGCATCACCGACTGCAATGTTTCGATCAGCCTGCAAGGCTTACCGATAGGTTCTAATGGGCTGCCGCTTCCGCTGGTGCGCAACAACTTCCTTTACAATTACTACAAGATCGGCATCGACGTGCAGAATCATTCAGGAAACATTGGCACTTTTGCCAATCCGGGACTTAATACGCTGTGGAGTAACAGAAATACTGCCATCGATATCAACAGCAACCTGAACATAACGGTAGCCGACAACTTCGGGATGTTCAACATTGCTTTCCCGCAGGTACAGATCACCAGCAACCGCCCGTATCATTCTACTGCTTCGTGTGGCCATCAGATTTTTAATATGCCTTCGCAGGGCAATCTCAATGTAAGTTATGTTTGTGAAAATCTGGATGCAACGCTGGCACCAATGATTCCTTCCGGCAACGGATTCGTTTTGATGCAGGATTATCAAAACATCCTCTCCGATGGCTGGAATGATTTTGAAGAGGCTGCATTGATCCTTGCCTCGGTATCCAATCCTGACCAGCAATTGCTAAATGAGCTGCTGACAAACACACCGCTGAGCGATAACCAAAAGCAACTCTTAAGGTTTCAATATTATTTGCAAATAGCCGACAGAGAAGCTGCTGCTGCAAGTCTTAGCAATTTTAGCCCGACTGATGAAACTGAAGCCAACTTCAAATTTGTGGCAGAAACCCAGCTCGGCATCACCGACGACTGGAGCGCGGTATCGCCTGAAGTCATCAGCCAGCTCGAAACTATTGCTCAGACCGAAACCACACTATCCAATACGGCCATAACGCTGCTTAACAATTTGGCCGGATATCGCGATCAATGGGTTGAGGAGCCGGAACTCAAAGCCGTGGAGGCTGCCACCGAAACACGCCGTATCGACGACCCCAACAGCTTCCTGCGCATCTTCCCAAATCCTGTAAAGAACACCGCCTTTGTGGAATTCGTAAACGACACCGAAGCCGAAAGCCAACTACAACTGTTCGACATCAGCGGCCGGCTTGTCGAAAACTATGCGATAGACATTGTGGCGGGAGGTATCGAGATAGATATGAGTCGCCTCGACGTCGGGATTTATTTTGTAACCCTCACCCGAATAGATACTGGTGTGGTGCAAAAAGGTAAAATCTTAAAAATAAAATAGACCCTTTTCATAAACAATTCCTTAAACCGGCGGGGCATTTGCTTCGCCGGTTTTATTGATACAGATGATAATCAGGCAGGAATGAATAGGGTGACGTGAATAGCCGACTAAGCCAAAAAGACGCTTCCCGTTTTTGACTTTCCGAAACATATTATAATTTCGCCAGCTACAATCATCGCAGTAAACACCATGACCATCAACCTCGACAGCGAACTAACATTTCGTGCATCGCGCAGCAGCGGCCCGGGCGGCCAGAATGTGAATAAAGTAAACACCCGCATCGAGTTGCGTTTTAATGTCGCCAACTCTCTGCTCCTCTCGCCGGAGCAGAAAACACTGCTGACCGAGAAACTCAAAAACCGGATCAGCGCCGATGGCGACCTCATCATCGCCGCTCAGGAGTCGCGCTCGCAGGCGGAGAACAAAAAAATTGCAACAGAGAAATTTTATCTGCTGCTCCAAAAAACTTTTGCTCCAAAGAAAGCACGCAAACGATTCCGGCTGTCGCGCGAGCACAAGCAAAAACGCCTGGACGAAAAACAACGACAAGCCCAAAAAAAAGAGCTTCGCAAGCCGCCTGCCGCAGATTAAGCTTCAGGGATAAATGCGAATTTCACTAACCCCGGACTTTAGGCCGGGGATAAAAAACCAAAAAACTAAAACCACATGCAAGACCCACAACCAGAAAAAATCCTGCAACAGCTCGTTACCGAGGAGATGCCTTTCGGCAAATACAAAGGCGTAAAGCTATACCGGCTCCCCGAACCCTACCTGGTGTGGTACCATCGCAAAGGTTTTCCTAAAGGACGCCTCGGCATGCTGCTCAACACCCTCTACGAAATAAAACTCAACGGGCTGGAATATCTGCTAAAGCCGCTTATTGACAAAGGATAGGGTACAAAAAAAGTAATTATATAGCTGGTTGAATCAGATTCCAAATTCGTTACGACCCCATCCCCGCTCCTTCTCCGCCGGTTGGCGGAAAGGGAGACCAGCCGCACAAGCCGCAGCAGCGGCCAGTGCGCCGGCATTCTCCCCCTTCAGGGGGAGTTAGAGGGGGTCTGAGTAGGTGGCAAATTTTACCTGAAGTGATGAAAGCACCTTAATAATTACCACACACAAAAAAAAGGATGGCCTCCGGCAGACCATCCTTTCTTATTGAGGTTTAGTTGTTTTACTGAATAATGAACTTCACCTTTCCTCTGGCTTCACCATTGCTGAAAACGACGGCCAGATACACACCCGGTGCCCAGCCTGAAACCAGCAACCCGGTATCCTGCTGGTCTTTGTACACTTTTTGGCTGTGCACCATTCTGCCCAGGTTGTCGAAGCAGCGCAGCTCCATATTTTGGTGATGGCCGGTATTGGCAAACTCCAGCGTTACTTTCCCATGCGTAACCGGGTTGGGATAAGCCTTTACCGGAATCCACCGCAGGCTTTCGTAGTATGCCTCCGGGGTGGGTAGCTCGTTTACACTTACCGGCGTAAGGCACGCGGTAAGGTCTAACGTTGACGACTGGATGGTGTGCGGGCACAAGCTGTCGTAAACCCGCTGCACAGTATCAAAAGCAACAGACTCCAGGTCTGCATTTATCTTGCGCAGAAGTACATCGTACCACAAAGAGTTGTTTTGTCGTTTCATTCCGTTTAAAACAAAGTTGTCATCATAGGTTTTCAGAAGTGTGGCTGACTCCATAACAGGTTCTGTTGCCAATTTATAAACATCTCCGGAAGTACTCAAAACGATTTCGCCCACTGGATTACCTCCCGATTGATTACCGAAATGGGAAACGGTCAACAAAAGTGTATCATTTATTTTTTCGATATCCCAGGGATAAGCCTCGATTACGTCAGGCCCAATTGCTTCATTTGGAATCTCAATATGTCCTAGCTCCCTTCCATCAGTATTTATAAACATTAGCGATATAGCTACCTGGGTTAAGTTTGGAGGCATGCGTCTGCCACCGGCTCCCATTAATACTGAGTCATTGATAGGTATGATGCTAAGTGAATTAGCAAAAACAGAATCCTGATACATAAAAGGCACCATGAATTTTTCGTTGAACATGCTATCGATACCAATAAACATGGCGCGCATCCATAGATGATCCGGATCGTGAGGGAAAGGGTAATAGCATATTCCCGTAATATAGTAATTGTTGTTAAACTCGATGAAATCCTCTGCCCCTCGAAAATCTAAAAGCGGATAATCTATTTTGGTAGCATAAGGTTTTTGCCACAACACTTCACCCGACAAATCAAAGCCTGTAAGAAAAATGCTGAAGATTTGGGATGGCTGTGAATAATGGGAAAGAACAATTAATTCATTGTTGTCGTTAATAAGAAGATATTGTGCAAAACCATACGTAAAATTAATATCATCCAGCATTTTGCACCACACCAGGTTGCCGCAAACATCCAGCTTGGACACATACGGCCACGTAGTGGCCTCTAAATATATCGCACCGCACAGATATTTATTGCCATCACTGTCAAATGCAGCATTGGTGGTGATTAGCGTATATTCTTCATGCTTTAATTTTTTATCGTAGAGGAGATTCCCGTTTACATCTGTTTTTATACTCCAGGCCTCCCCCTCGTAACCAATCCAACTTCTCCCGGAAAGATACAACCCTTTGTCATAATCTTCCATGGCATGAAGTGTAAATTCGTTGCGTGTAGGTACCCCGTGGATAACCTCCCACCGATTACCTTGCCCCTGTACCTGTGTAGCCAATAGTATCAAAAGTAGTTGAAATATGATATTTCTCATCTTTGTAAGTTTTTAAAGAACCCCGTAACCACCGGCCACGGGGTTCGGGTTAATATTAGCGGGCTAAAGTAAACTTGGTGCTTTCGATCAGCTTGTCGTCGCGCAGCAGCGACACAACATACAATCCCGGCTTCCAGCCACGGATATCGAGCGTTAGCTCATCCTGCATGCTGCCGGTTTGGCCGGCATATACAAGTTGACCCTGTTGGCTCCTTACCTGGATGTCTGCAACGCCTTCGCTTTCCATCCGGTAGCCAAGTATTGCATAATCCTTTGCCGGGTTAGGCTTTACCATCAGGTACTGTGGTGGCTTTGCCTCAAGCAGCTTATTGTAAGCCTCGGCAGCTTCGGCAGCCTTGTACATATCCGGCAGGATCACCGGTTCGAGGTATTCTGTCATCGCTAAAGTACGTAGTACGTTCCGCGAAAATACTGCCGACAGACCTTCACTTGCTTCCATTATCCCGCTCAATTGTGCTGCCTCCAAACTGTCGGGCTGTAGCAGGTGCAAAGTATCCGTCTGCAACGCTGCCTGCAATTGGTAGTAGGCAGTAAGTTGCTCATGCGCCTGTTGCTGTGCGGCAGGCAGGTCAAACATGGCAGGTATGCCGTTCAAAACGGCTGCGCCTGCCTGGGTGGCGTTGTGCTGTAGTTTCAAAAATGCCAGCAGATATTTGCTGTGCAGTGCAGCGTCGCTTTCGAGCAAGGTATATAAGTCGGCCAGAGATGCCTGTGTTTCCAGTGTATCGGCCAGGCAAGCGGCTACCAGTGTATTGAGAGCGTTACTTTTCTTCAGTTGCCATGCCGCCAGTTTCGCCTCTGTTTCTTCACGCAGCGATACCAGACTGCGACCCTGCAATATCTGCGCGATCATGTAATCGGGCAAAGGCTCCCACCGATCGGCCAGTTGTTGCAGCAGGTAATCCGACTTGGCGCTGTGGGGGTTGGCTACCATGATGTCGCGCATCATTGCTCCGGGCAGCACCTCCTCTTTTTGTATGGCAGTGCTTACCACCGTATCCGAAAGCCAGGGCGAGGTGTTCATCAGCAGGCTGTAAAGCTCCATGGCTTCGGGCGGAGTACTGCCAAAAACCTCTGCCTCCAGTTGCGGGGTATTGCCGGCATCTGTCAGCGCATTGAGGATGTTTTGCAACGAATCGGCATACGCGGTAGCTTCATTTATAACGGCAAGCAAAAACTCCCTGTCGCCGCTTCCGGTTCCGCCACCTCCTTCAAGATGGGATGGGCAGCCCAATTCAAATGTCCATTGATTAATAATTTTATCCACGGTAACAGAATGACGCGTATAATCTACCGGATATAATCGTTGATAATTACCAGGAACATTTAACGGAGCATAGTAATTTATATGATTGCCCTGGTTGTTGATGTCGTCAAAATCGCCATCAGCAACGGGACTTTCGATGTAAAACAGATTGCCGGCCATATCCTTGGGATCGGAGGTGGGGGCGCCCTGGTGTGCGGCAATGCCCTGTTCGGGCGTTTCGAGACCAGTGGTGTGCGTGATCACGATATCGTTGTTGCACACATCAAAGTCATTGCACTTAA
>JAAYIU010000056.1 GCA_012523265.1 Bacteroidales bacterium
AGATGTGAAAACCTATGGCCTATATGCCGGCCGTTATGTGAAAAACGATTACGATGCTGCTGCCGACGAACAAAGCCCGGTGCTCGACATCGACATCTCGGTGATGCTCAAACAAAACAACCAGGCTTTTAAAATCGAAAAATACATACATAACTATCCGCACTGCTGGCGCACCGACAAGCCGGTACTTTATTATCCGCTCGATTCGTGGTTTATTAAAACCACAGCCTACAAAGAGCGCATGATCCACCTCAACGAAACCATCAACTGGAAGCCGCGTGCTACCGGCCTGGGACGTTTTGCCAACTGGCTCGAAAACCTCGTGGATTGGAACCTCTCCCGCTCACGATTCTGGGGCATAGGATTGCCCATCTGGACTACGGAAGACAGAAAAGAACAAAAATGTATCGGCTCGGTGGCCGAATTAAAAAACGAAATCGACAAAGCCATCGAGGCCGGTTTTATGGAAGAGAATCCACTCACAGCTTTCGACACCGACGACCAATCCGACGAAAACTACGATACTTTCGACCTGCACCGCCCCTACATCGACGACATCATTTTGGTGTCGGAGAGCGGCCAGCGCATGACGCGCGAGCCTGACCTGATAGATGTGTGGTTCGACAGCGGCGCCATGCCTTACGCGCAGTTTCATTATCCGTTCGAGAATAAAGACCTCGAATCCTATTTCCCGGCCGATTTTATTGCCGAAGGCGTGGATCAGACGCGTGGTTGGTTTTTTACACTGCACGCCATCGCCACCATGATTTTCGATTCGGTGGCTTACAAAACATGCGTCTCCAACGGGCTGGTGCTCGACAAAGATGGCAACAAGATGTCGAAGCGACTCAACAACGCCGTCGATCCTTTTGAAACCATCAGCACCTACGGCCCCGACGCCACACGCTGGTACCTGATCACCAACGCGCAGCCCTGGGACAATTTGAAATTTGACCTCGAAGGCATTGCCGAGGTGCAGCGTAAATTCTTTGGTACCCTTTACAACACCTACGCATTTTTTGCGCTTTACGCAAATATCGATGCGTTCGATTATTCGCAGGAAGAGATTGCCATAGCCGACCGTCCGGAGCTTGACCGCTGGATACTTTCGGAGCTGCACACCCTCATCGGGCAGGTAGATGCCGATATGGACGACTACGAGCCTACCCGCGCCGGCAGAGCCATAGCTCAGTTTGTTGATGACAAACGCAGCAACTGGTACGTGCGCCTTTCGCGCCGCCGTTTCTGGAAAGGTGAGATGACCGACGACAAAATTTCAGCTTACCAAACGCTTTACCAGTGCCTGGAATCGCTGGCAGTGCTAAGCGCGCCGTTGGCTCCCTTTTTTGCCGAAAGGCTCTTCACCGATCTCAACAGCGTAACCCACCGATACCGGGTGCCTTCAGTTCATCTTATGGATATGCCCGTAGCCGATGCATCGCTGATTGATGCCGACCTGGAGCAGAAGATGCAGCTTGCGCAAAAGATTTCGTCGATGGCGCTCTCGCTGCGAAAAAAGGTAAAGATAAAAGTACGTCAGCCGCTCAACAAAATCATGGTGCCGCTGTTGAGCACGCAGTTCAAAGAGCAGGTCTCGGCGGTAGATCATCTGATATTGTCGGAGGTAAACGTGAAGCAACTGGAGTTTTTGAAAGACGACAGCGGCATTGTGAGCAAGAGCCTGAAAGCTAACTTTAAAGCGCTGGGACCACGCTATGGCAAACAGATGAAAAAACTGGCTGCCGCGCTTGCGGCTTTTACTCCGACACAGATCAGCCAACTTGAGAAAAACGGTAGCTACCAGCTACAACTGGACGGTGAGACGATCGAAATTTTGCTTAGCGACGTAGAGGTGATCACTGAAGATATTCCCGGCTGGCTTATCGCCAACGACGGAGCCTTGACGGTGGCACTCGACATCTCCCTCACCGACGAGCTGATCGACGAAGGCATTGCCCGCGACCTGGTAAATCGCATCCAAAACCTGCGAAAAGACAAAGGTTTTGAAGTAACCGACAAAATAAACCTTATCATTGCAAAAGATTCTAAGAAAATAAATCAGGCCATCGAAAACAATTATGATTACATTTGCTCGGAAACGCTGGCGCTCTCGCTCGAAATGGTCGAAAGCATCAACGGACAGCAGAGCGAAACCATAGAGATAGGGGATGAGTTGCAAACCATGATCTCGATAGAAAAAGCCGGATAGTTTCAGATACCGGATAGTTATTATGAAGTAGTAATTTTTTAAAGTTTGGAAATTATGACAGAGAACAATGAAAATGTAACTGCCAAGAGCAAATACAACAAAGAGGAACTCGAGGAGTTCAGGCTGATAATTCTGGAAAAACTGGCCAAGGCACGCGTCGATCTCGTATTGCTCACCGAAGCCTATACCAACAACAACGAACACGACACCAACGATACCTCACCAACTTTTAAGGTGCTGGAAGAAGGATACAGTGTGCTGTCGAAAGAAGAGAACAGCCGCCTGGCCGCGCGTCAGCAGAAGTTTATCACCAACCTGGAGAATGCGCTGATACGCATCGAAAACGGAACGTATGGCATCTGCCGCGCTACGGGCAAACTCATCAGCAAAGAGCGTTTGCGCAGCGTTCCACATGCTACCCTTAGCATCGAAGCCAAGCTGCAACAAAACCCGCAACGCAGATAGTTTTGAGCTTTCGCAGATATCAAATCATACAAGCGCCCTTTTGGCTCCCGGCCGGCAGGGTGCTTTGCTATGGAATCACGCTACCATTACCACCAAAAGTTTTTCTCCGTTGAAAAAAACCCTGATCATCATTTTTGTGATCCTGCTGCTGGATCAGATTCTTAAAATTTATATCAAAACAACCATGACGCTGGGGCAGGAGTTCCATGTGGCGGGCGACTGGTTTATCATCCATTTTACTGAAAACCCAGGGATGGCCTTCGGGCTGTCGTTTGGCGGCGAATGGGGCAAGTTGCTGCTAAGCCTTTTCCGGCTGGGCGCCATAGCGGCCATCGGGTGGTACCTCTGCACCCTGGTTCAGAAAAAAGCAAACACACTGCTTTTGGTAAGCATCGCGCTGATATTTGCCGGTGCTGCCGGCAACATGATCGACAGCGCTTTTCATGGTATGATTTTCAGCCAGTCCACTTTTCATTCCGTAGCGCAGTTTCTGCCCGAAGGCGGCGGCTACAGCAGCTTTCTGCATGGACGGGTGGTGGATATGTTTTATTTCCCCCTCATCGAAGGGCACTACCCGCAGTGGGTGCCGATGCTGGGCGGCGACGAATTTGTGTTTTTCCGCCCTGTATTTAATCTGGCCGATTCAGCCATCACCATTGGCGTGCTCATGCTGATTCTTTTCCAGCGCAGCTTTTTTGCTTCGGGGAAGAAGGAGAAGGATGCCGGTGAGATGGAGGAAACAGGCAGTTCTGCTGCCATGTAAAGGGTTTCCGGAAAATTAAGGATTTAGTGCCTGCCTGTCATATAGTTTTTAGTGTTGACATGATCGACGCGCGATCCACTATTTCACCTGTTTTGACTGCGGTCATGGCCGAACCCAAGACCAAATCTTCAAATTGATCGTCTTGTAGTTTTATTACATCTCCACCAAGTTTTTTGGCAAGTTCAGAAAGTAGCTTATTGCTTTTCTTATCAGCTTTTATAATAGTCGCTCCCATTTTAGGAGTTCCCGGGAGTCAGGCCATTTTCGATAGGTAATTCCATGATAGTAATGCAAGCTGAAATTTTCATCAAATCAGACTAAACCTCAATTTATAAATCATCTAAATTAGCTTAAACATCAACCAATCAATCATTTAAAATTGACAGCCTGTTTTAAGCGTTAATTTTTTGACAAAACATATGTGAGTATCTATATATTTGCCATCCGAAAGTTTGAAGTTATTGTGGTTGTCATCTTTCACAGTTTGAATAAAGCATTTATTTTTGTTGTCATCAAAACTGAGCTTTTATGCAAAATTTTAAACCCATTCTCACCTTTTTGTTTGCGGTAATAGCGCCCTTGGTCATCATTACGCTGGCGCTGCGCGAGCCGCCGACAGATCATGAGTTACTCGACCAGCTACGCGAAACACACATGCACCAGCATAAGTTGGGAGTAGATCATTCCAAGCACGCCGTTTTACAGCAGGATTTTACCAATCCGCATGCAATTACTGCTGCATGCCTGACGTGCCATACCGAGCGCGGACAGGAAGTGCTAAAAAATGCGCACTGGAACTGGGAGCGGGAAGCCTTTATCCCGGGCCGCGGGGTGACATATCTCGGGAAGAAAAATCTGATTAATAACTTTTGTACCGGCATTGCCAGCAACGAAGGCACCTGCAACCGCTGTCATACAGGCTACGGCTGGCAGGATGAAAGTTTCGACTTTAGCAACGAATACAACATCGACTGCCTGATATGCCACGACAACACCAACACCTACGAAAAGCAAAAAGGCGCCGCCGGCTATCCGGTGATGGGAGCAGATGGCCCGGATTTTAGAAATATCCTGGGAAACGTCGGGCGACCGGGGCGCTACAACTGTGGCTACTGCCACTTTCACAGCGCCGGCGGCAACAATGTGAAACACGGCGACCTGGAGATGGCCCTGCTTACGGCCGACAAAACTGTGGACGTGCACATGGGTGTGGATGGTTTGGATATGTCGTGCGTGGAGTGTCATCCTGCCGAAAATCATGAGATGCTCGGGCGCTATTATGGCGTTTCTTCCTCCAACACATATCGTGCTACCTGCGAGCAATGCCACACCGCTGTTCCCCACACCAACAGCAAACTCAACGAACATACCATAAAAGTCGACTGCCGTACCTGCCACATCCCGACCTACGCCAAAGTGAATCCTACTAAGACCTACTGGGACTGGTCCACAGCTACCCAGCGTCAGGATGGCAAACCTTACGAGCTGGTGGATTCGGTTGGTAATGTGATGTACGCTTCTATCAAAGGACATTTCCACTGGCAAAAAATGGCTACGCCCGAATATTACTGGTTTAACGGAACTGCCGACCATCATTTGATCAGTGATAAAATTGATATGGACAAACTGCCGCTTAAAATAAACACCATGTTTGGTGATTATCACGACAAGGAGAGCAAAATAGTGCCTATGAAAGTACACCGTGGCAAGCAGCCTTATGATGTGGAAAACCCAACCATCATCCAGCCTAAATTGTGGGACAAAGATGCAAACCAGGGGGCGCTATGGATCGACCTCGACTGGGAGCAAGCACTGGAAAAAGGGATGGAATATGTAGGCATGCCTTACAGCGGTAAGCACGACTTTATCGAAACGGAGATGTATCTGCCCATCAGCCACATGGTTTCCGCAGCGGACCAGGCGCTTAGCTGCACCGACTGCCACACGCGCACCGAAAGCCGGCTGGCAAACCTCACAGATTTCTATATGCCCGGGCGCGACCAGAATTCTACACTCGATACCATCGGCAAATGGCTGATACTGCTGTCGCTGATCGGCGTGCTTTTGCACGGCGGAACAAGAGTATTCCTTTACAAAAAAAACAAAACAGCTGCAACTCATAAATAGCACCACCATGAGCAACACGAAATTAGTACTGGTTTATAAAGGATTTGAGCGCTTCTGGCACTGGACGCAGGCGTTCCTCATCATTTTTCTGGCCATCACAGGATTTGAAATCCACAGCAGCTATTCCCTTTTTGGATTTGAAACGGCTGTTAATCTGCACAACAAAGCTGCCTGGGCATTGATAATACTTATCATTTTTGCCATATTCTGGCACATCACCTCCGGGGAGTGGAGACAATATCTCCCCACCACAAAAAATCTGAAGGCACAGATCGAATTTTATCTCACCGGCGTTTTTCGCAATGCACCCCATCCTACCAAAAAAACAGTGCTGAGCAAACTCAACCCATTGCAGCGGCTGGTGTATCTCGGACT
>JAAYIU010000379.1 GCA_012523265.1 Bacteroidales bacterium
ACCTCATGGAAGCCTTCAGCTTGAAAGAAGTGAGCGGCGTCTTGATTGCCAGCGTGGAAAAAGACAGCCCTGCCGAAAAAGCCGGTTTGATGGTGGGAGACGTGATCTTGGAAGTGGGTAAAGAAAAGGTAAATAATGTGGCAAAATTCCGCATCGCAGTAGCCACCTCCAAAGTAGGCGAAGAGCTTTCCCTAAAGCTTTTGCGGGATAACAAAGAAAAGACCATCAAGGTACGCCTGGAAGCCTTCCCAGAAGATAGCGTGGTAGCTGCAGATGGCGGCAAAGCCGTGGTGGCAACCGGTATCAGCGTGGAAAGCATAGATTCCCAATACGCCAAACGCATGAATATCACCTCCGAAAAAGGCGTGGTGGTAAGCGCCATTGATGCAAATTCCCCCGCCTCACGCAGCGGTCTGCAACCCGGCTATGTGATACTTTCTATAGACGGCACCGAGGTCAATAGCGTTACCGAATTTGGCAATGTGCTATCCCAAGCCAAAACGGAAATGGACAAAAAAGGACGCAACACCATGCGCCTGTATGTAATGGACAGAAATAAATCTTATCAATTCATGGTGCTTAGATTTGATTAAAACATAATAGTAGATAAATCACTCCCAAAGCCCGGAGCAATGCTTCGGGCTTTTTTTTGTGCAAAAAATTTGGGGCAAGTTTAGGACTTTAAGACTGTATGGCTTGATGAAACAAATGCCAGTTTTGAGGGATTGTAAAGGTCTCGTTTACATAAGCATTTTTGCAAAGTGGTGATGCTAAAACCCCGCAAGGCGTGGCACAATATGTATCAAATAGCGTGCTTACTGGCTATATTCTAAAGCTGTATCGAGCCACTTGGGCACTACCTGAATCGGACTCAAGCATCTTCCGGGTGGATCTCAAGTGCCTTGATAGAAGGTGAATAAGCAAGCCATCTGATTCCGCCAAAATAGGCTCACGATAAAAACCCCGTCAGGGGTGAAATTTTATAGCTCGGGGCGTAAGCCCCGAGATTGCATGTATATACAAACAATAAGCCCCGAAGGGGCGGCAGAGATTCTAAGGGTTTGTAATCATAATTTACAAGATATTACAATGGCGTTTCTTCCCTGCAAACTACATGGTTGAAAAAAGAATAATAAGCTTTTGCAAATATTTGCATGAAAAAACGGCATCTAATAATCCTTGTTAATGCTTAGTATAATTGTTTTAGTGATTTGTGTCGCCCCTTCGGGGCTTGTTGCTTGTATGTATTTTCAATCTCAGGGCTTACGCCCTGAGCTATAAAATTTCACCCCTTGCGGGGTTCCCATCAGTTTGGGCATTCCAAGGTTTTCCGCGGAATGTCGCTAAACTTGGAGAATAAGCTGGAGAGTAACTGGGGTGTCACCCTTTCAACTACCCGGGCTATTTGTTTCTTTCTTGGAGACATATCTTTATCAAGTCTCTATCAAGCCTCTATCAAGTCTCTATAATAGACGCTTGATAGTGGCTTGATAGAGACTTGATAAAGAGGGGACCGCAAGGGCGTGAGAGGTTTTTCGTGCCTGAAGGGTCGGTTTTGCCGGCGTGAGGGGCCCTTTCGCAAGCTCCGGCTGCTATAAAAGACAGGGTGTTCTTGAAGCCCATGAGCCCTTTGATGCCAAGATTGAAGCACATATTGAGCAGCACCGACTGCCGCACTTCATCGAGGTTATTGTAGATGTTTGGAATCTCTTCCAAGAGCCGCTGTTCGCAGTCCA
>JAAYIU010000223.1 GCA_012523265.1 Bacteroidales bacterium
ATGCTCGCTAAGCGCATCACTAACCTTGTTAATGCTGGCGCCGGAGGATTCTGGCATGTATCCGGTTTCGACAGATACGCCGGTGTGATAACAAAGCCGGGCTATGGCATCGTTGGTTTCGCGGCATAAGTCGGTGGTGGCTGGGCAGTTGTAAAAAGCCTCTGCAAAATTTACATATTGTGGCCCATAAATCCCAAGTTTGTAAGGTGGGGTGTAAAGCACAGTGCCCGCACCCGACGCCGGGAAACGGTAATAATACATGAGTTGCGCCATGGCCAAAGCTACACAGCCAACGGGCGTATGCCCATCGTAGCTATCGGGGTCGGCAGGGCACATTTGGTTGTGTGGCTCCGTCTGCGACCACCGGCAGGTAGTCAGCGGCGCAACGCCTTTGGCGCCTTTTACGGCTTGTCCTTCAGTGGTTAAATTTTCCCATGCTTTGGATTGATCTGTTAATAAAACATTTTCGTTTTCGAGTGTATATAAAATCTCACTCTCCCAGGCCGCAAGCCAGGTATTGCAATTCTCGGGAATGTTATCCAATTCGAAATTGCCATCGTAGGCATAAGCCAAAACTGGATAAAACCTTTTGTCGGCCGACAGGATCACAAATCCGCCCTCATCAAAATTTATGATGTAATAAAGATTTTTTTCACCCGATGATTTAAGATCGCATTGAGCGATTCCGGCTAAAGTACGGGGGTTCCCGGTTTGGATTAATTTGGATTGTAGAAATGATTTGGCCAGGCTTATGGCTTCATTTTGCGCCAGGTTTTGTGAAACAAGCGTGAGGCTTTGAAAACATAAAGCGCACAAAATCAACAGAAGTAAAAAATATCGTTTCATATCGCGGGAATTTTAAAGATCAAATATCGCAAGCAAATTGCAATAAACTATTTCCCGAAAAGTAAACGGCGAACTTATTTAAGATTAAGGTATTTTTCGGAATGCCTGACCCGATTTTCGGGAGAGCCGTAGGATAAGGTCTTTGCCATTAAAAACCTTATCTTATTTCCTACAACCTTAGTAGAGCATGTGATCCAGTAATAATTATCCAACCTTATTACCTTATCCGTACCCTCTAACTTCTATCTTCTATCCTCACGGCGCCATCACCTTGCCGGCAAACATTAACGTGTTGGTGGTTTGTTCGCGAATAAAAAACAAAAATGGTCTGTCAACAATAAATTGCGGCGGAAGGTCTCCTGCGGAGGTGAGTTCTATACCTATGGTGGTAACTGCAGCGGCTTCGGTACCATCTTCGTTCACATCCACGAAAGTGTTTTGTTTTACAAAACTTACATGCAGCGCAGCATCGGCAATACCCGTCAGGTTAGCAATTCCGGGGAAGAATGCATCCATCATCCCCAAAGCCATAAGCGCATCATTGAGATTTTTTTCGTAGTCAAACGAAAATTGAGGCATCGACAAATCTACATCCCGCTCGTAGCCCGCGTCAAGCTGCTGGGTAAGATCATTCCACAATGCCGGCGTAAGCGATTCCGTCAGCGCATCGATATCAGCATCGGGCAACAGGATGATCATCGAAAAGTTTTTGCGGCCATAGTATATTTCGATGGCCTGATAAGCGGGCGAGGCAACAAGGCGTGCCGGCACCTGGCCGTGCATGGTGGGAATGTAGCCGGTGCTCCCGTCGTGGTAGTGAAAAGCTGCCTCGTTGGTTTGATTTTTATCAAATTTCTGCGACCACGATCCTTTAAAATAAAGCGCGTTCATCAGAAACATCACCGCATCAGAGCTAATCTCATTAAGCACCTTATCGATTTTGCCGTTGGTATTATCGGAAGCCCACCCGTTTATCGTTGTCAAAGCCGCCGGAGAGCCAAAGTCGAGTCCCTGCACCTGTGCGTCAAAATCCTCCTGCATGGTTTGCAGAAATGCAGCCTTGGCCACAAATGAGTTGCGATACCACACTGCGTTGGCCAGGCTGAGTTGCACGGAAGCATCGGCGGCAAGCAGTTGCGTCACCAGCGATCGGTACGCCTCGTTCACTTCGGCGGCCGTCATTCCATCATAGCCAAGCATGGTATTTATCTGGTTGTAGGTTTCCTCTTCGGCGCCATTCATCAGCATGGTGAGCGCTACCGATGCCGAAAGCGGGGAGAGCATCAGGTTGTCAGGTTCCGCCACGGCCACTTTTTGAAAAAGTTGGATACCAAAGTCGTTGCTCTTGCCTATTACGGCAGCGCCTTTTTCGGTGAGATGGATGGTGGTGGCAGGATCCGGCTGTGGTTTTGGTTTGTCTTTAGCGCAACCGCTCATCAGCATCAAAAACGTAACAAACAGAAGGGTTTGGAAGGCTTTCATAGTTTTTATTTTTAAAAATGAAAAAATTGTAAAGCGGAAATTGTTACAATAGTGATGCCATGAAAATCTAAAGAAGTTTCCCTCTGTGGTTAAAAACGCGTCCGCTAATTAATAAACTAATTCACACGCATTTTATATTAAAAACAAGAAAAACCACAAGTTTCACAAAGATTTTCCTCTGTGCCCTCTGTGTCTTCTCCGTGCCCTCTGTGGTTAAAAATAATTAGCGACAATTCGCTTCATTGGCGGCAATTCGCGGACAGTCTGACGCTTCTATGTCAGCCTGCTGGCTGACGATAGAAGGTCGCAGCGAGGGTACAGCGTTGCATCCTGCATCTTTAGACAGCAGGAAAACATTACAGCACTATGAAAATCTTCGGAAATTTTTCCTCCGTGTCCTCTGTGTCTTCTCCGCGTCCTCTGTGGTAAAAAATAATTAGCGGCAATTCGCTTCATTGGCGACAATTCGCGGACAAATAAACCATCCACCAATATCTAAATTCAAGACTTGATAGCAGTACCGAAAGGCCGGCGAACAAGCTGATATCCCGAACGGAAAAAGTAGGCCAGCGGAAGCACCAGCATGTGCATGAGCTTGGTGTACGGAAAGATCATAAAAATGAGCAGTCCCACCACGATATGAATCTTGTATTGGATGGTATGGTTGGCCAGGAGGGCGCCGGCATCGGGTTGAAACGTGATGATAGCCTGCGCCCATTCGCCCAACGCTGCATATTGCTCCAGCGAAGTAGTGGCAGTGCCGGCAATGGCGCTAAGGCCCAGCGAAGCTTCTATAACCAGCAGAAACAGGATGAAGTAGTCGTGAAAGCTGCTGTTGAACTTCACGCGTGGCGACGTGTAGCTCCGCACCAAAAGGATAACCATGCCCGCCACCGTGATGAGGCCAAAGACGCTTCCCGCAATGAGCGCGATGGTGCGCTTGGTCTCGGTGGTCATCACCAGATGGTACCAGCTTTCGGGCAGAAACAATGTGAGATGCCCGAAGAACACCAGGATGATTCCGTAATGAAAAAGGTTGCTGCCAAGCCGCACGTATTTATCGCTGAAAATCTGGGTTGATTTGGCCTGGATGCCTTTGTTGGCAAGCACGATGCGGGTGATGAGTCCAAACCAGAACACCGCAAAGGCGATGTGTGGAAAGTAGGTGAATAAGAAATTGTTGATGTAATTTTCCATGGCAATTATTATTTACAATTGATACATGAATTGCTAAAATCTACAGGTGGTTCGTCGTATTCGGCGTCCCGGTGTTTGGGTTTTTGGTTTCTTACGGTTTCTCTCGCTTTCGCTAAATCAGGTTGTACAGCCGATAAACTGATGATCGCCGAAAAGAGCTGATGATACGGATTGTCCTTTTC
>JAAYIU010000032.1 GCA_012523265.1 Bacteroidales bacterium
AAGCAGCACGACGACCGCAAAAAAGCAACGTCGGCGAAAGGTGCTGAGGGAAAACCAAAAACTGAAAAAGCAGGTAAACCAGTTGAGAAAAAGTCCAAAACAGAAAAAGCTACACCTCCCCCTGTCGAACAGAAAAAACCGGCGGCGGAGAAGAAGCCAGAAGTTAAAAAAAGTGATCCTTACGAAGATAATTTCCTGAAGACAGAATTTACAAAACTCACAGGTGTCAATGTTGTTGGTAAAATAGAGCTGCCCGTAGAGAAGAGATATGAAAGAAAAAAACCTGTAGCCTCCTCTTCCGACGATAAAGTGAAGCCGAAGAAAAAGAAGCGTAAACGCATCAAAAAAGAAGGCCAAACTACGCCTGCCACCGGAGAGACTAAAACACAAACACGTCCTGACGACAGAACCCGCGCCAAACCCGCCCGACCAGGCAAAGGCCGCAAAGCACGCACCGAACCCCGTCGTGAACTCACCGAGGAAGAAGTACAAAAGCAGATAAAAGAAACACTGGCTCGTCTGAGTGGGGCAGGAAAGTCGAAAGCATCAAAATATCGCAAGCAAAAGCGCGAAACCATTCACAAGCAGCTTGAGAAAGAGGCGCAGGATCGCGAAGACGATAAGAAAATAATCACCGTGGCCGAGTTCGTTACAGCCAACGAGCTGGCATCGCTGATGAATGTGCAGGTTACCGACGTTATTTCGGTGTGCATGCAACTGGGTTTGTTTGTATCGATCAATCAACGACTCGACGCCGAAACCATTGGTGTGGTGGCCGGAGAATTTGGATTTGGTGTTAAGTTTGAAAGCGCCGAAAATGCTATCAGCGACATCGACGAAGAGATAGACGAAGAAGGCGATCTCGAATTCCGCTCACCTATTGTTACGGTAATGGGTCACGTGGACCATGGCAAGACCAAGTTGCTCGACCACATCCGTCGCGCCAACGTAATTGCCGGTGAAGCCGGCGGTATCACCCAACACATTGGTGCCTACGAAGTGGTGCTTGAGAATGGTAAAAAGATCACCTTCCTCGACACGCCGGGCCACGAAGCATTTACGGCCATGCGTGCACGCGGCGCCAAAGTTACCGACGTAGCCATCATCGTGGTGGCTGCCGACGACAGCGTGATGCCCCAAACCGTTGAGGCCATCAACCACGCGCAGGCTGCCGGCGTTCCTATCGTTTTTGCTATTAATAAAATAGATAAACCTACTGCCAACACCGAGCGCATCAGAGAACAGCTTTCGCAGATGAACATCCTGGTAGAAGACTGGGGTGGGAAATTCCAAAGCCAGGAGATTTCGGCTAAAGCCGGCATTAATATCGACGAGTTGTTGGAAAAAGTCCTGCTTGAAGCCGAATTGCTCGATTTGAAAGCAAACCCGAAACGCCGCGCCAACGGAACCATCATCGAGTCGTCGCTGGATAAAGGCCGTGGATATGTGGCAAAGTTGCTGGTGCAAAACGGGACGCTGAAAGCTGGCGATATAGTAATTGCTGGCTCGCACTATGGCCGTGTAAAAGCGATGTACAACGAACGTAACCTGCCGGTGAAATCAGCCGGCCCTTCTGCTCCTGTATTAATGCTCGGCATGAACGGGGCACCGCAGGCAGGCGATAGCTTTAAAGTAATGAAGGACGAACGCGATGCCAAGAATATTGCTACCAAACGCCAGCAATTGCAACGCGAACAAGGCCTCAGAACCCAGAAACACGTTACCCTCGACGAGATCGGTCGCCGGATTGCAATTGGCGATTTTAAAGAGTTGAACATCATCGTAAAAGGCGACGTGGATGGCTCCGTAGAAGCTTTGGCAGATTCGATGCTCAAATTGTCGACGCCGGAGGTACAGGTAAACGTGATTCACAAATCGGTGGGCCAGGTTACGGAAACCGACGTCATGCTTGCCTCTGCTTCCAACGCCATTATTGTGGCCTTCCAGGTGCGTCCCTCTATCGGAGCACGCCGACTGGCCGAACGCGAGCAGATCGACATTCGCAACTACTCCATCATCTATTCAGCCATCGAGGAAATAAAAGCGGCTATCGAGGGCATGCTGGCGCCTACTATCGAAGAGAAAATCCTTTGCAACATCGAGGTGCGTGAGGTTTTCAAAATTACCAAAGTAGGAACCATTGCCGGGTGTCTGGTGCTGGACGGTACCATCAACCGAAACAACACTGTGCGTGTGATCCGCGACGGCATTGTTATATATACCGGGCGACTTGGCTCGCTCAAGCGTTTTAAAGACGACGTGCGCGAGGTGCAGAGCGGCTACGAATGTGGACTGAACATCGAAAATTTCAACGACATCAAAGTGGGCGATATCATCGAAGGTTTTGAAGAGGTGGAGATAGCACGTAAACTTGAGAGCTAAAATACTTTTGACTTATGCCAAATAATCGGCTGTAACGCATTGGCTTACTGATGACACAACGGTTTATTACCAGTTGACGTTTGGTGGTAAAGCATCAAATAATTTATCAAATAATTTTTTAATATCGAAAAGTTCATAAATTTGCATCTACTTTTAAAAAAAGAACTATGAAAATCAGAATTCTGCAAATCGTTTTGTTGCTTGGTATTGCTTACCTGGGATACCTCTTGTGGGAAACCATCCAGACACCTGTTCGCTTCAACCGCGAAAAAGATGAAAGAGCTGCTCTTGTGGTTCAGAATCTTAAAGACATCCGGTCAGTACAACAGATGTATCGCTCATTGAACGATACCTTTGCCAACAACCTGGATTCGTTGATAAAATTTATGCATCAGGGACAGATTCCGGTAGTGAAGTTGACTTATGATCCCACCGACACCACCCTGACCAAAACCATCAGCGATACCCTGGGATACATCAGCGTCGCCGACTCGCTCTTTGGCAGACGCCCCAATTTTAAGGTGGAAAATCTCAAGTACATCCCTTTTTCTGACAAAGAAAAATTTACGATGGAGGCTGGTCGGATCAATAAAGGCGGTGTAATGGTGCCTGTATTTATGGCCATGGCACGCAAGGAAGATTATCTGGATGGCCTCGACAAAAACCTGATAAGAAATCCCAGCGTTAAAGACCTCATCGTGGGTTCGATGTCAGAGCCTACCATCGACGGCAACTGGGAGTAAGCCTGCTATCGATGCAAGCTAAAGCGCACCAGGTACAATCAGCCTTTGATAAATCTCTTCGGATTGAAGAGTCGAAGAATCAACGATTATCCATTCAGCTTTCGCCGGATGGATTTTCTTTTTGTATCTACGACAAGCAACGCAACAAACTCAGCGGAATTCAAACTTTTGCCTTTGAGGATGTTGCCAACGATCGCGCGCTCAACCTGCTGCTGACGGATCTATTGCCTACCATTCCTCATCTGCAGGCCGAATACGACAAAGTGCGCATAGCGGTAGAAAATCCAAAAAGTACCTTGCTGCCTTCGGCGCTGTTCGATACGCAGCATTTGCTGCAATATCTGGAGTTTAATCATCGGATAAATGCAACGGAGCTGGTGCTTTACGATCGGATTCCTATGCCCGACGCAGTGAATGTCTGGGCATTTTCAGAGACCATTTACCACAAGTTGCTGCAATTTTTTCCGGCTGCCACCATTCAGCATCATGCTACAGCGCTAATCGATAGTTTGCTTTTGCAATACAAAAATCGCAATGCCGGGCCACTGGTATTCGTAAATGTTCGCAAGCAATATTTCGACATGGTGGTACTCAACAACAATAGCCTTCAGTTGTACAATGCTTTTCGGTTTGTCACCAATGAGGATTTCGTCTATTATCTGTTGTTTGTTTTCGAACAACTTGGCATCAACCCTGAGCTTTCCGGAGTGGTTTTGTATGGAGATATCCAGTCGGGAGCACCTTTGTTTGAGTATTTAAACCGATACTTCCGGCACCTTCAATTGGGACAACGCAACGCTGCGCAGAAGTTTAGCTATGTGTTCGACACCATTCCCGAACATCATTTTTATAACCTGATACATTTGCAGCAATGCGAATTATAGGCGGAACACATAAAGGCCGACGCATTACGCCTCCACCCCGGTTGCCGGTGCGTCCCACCACCGATCTGGCCAAAGAGAGCCTGTTCAATATTCTGAACAACCTCATCGATTTTGAAAATTTGCGCGTCCTGGATTTATTTGCCGGCACAGGCAGCATCTCGTTTGAATTTGCCTCGCGACAAGCCGCCGTGGTAGATTGTGTAGATGTGAATTTCAAATGTCTGGAATTTGTCCGTGCCACGGCCAAAGAGCTGCACCTTGATAACATCCGCACCTTTCGCGCCGATGTGTTCAAATTCCTGAAAAGGCTGCCGGCGCAGCCTTACGATCTTATCTTTTCGGATGCCCCCTTCGGGCTTGAGCAGGTTGTCGGTTTACCCGAAATTATTTATGGCCAGGGTTGGCTAAAAAAAGATGCCTGGCTCATCATCGAACATCCTCGTTCGGTTGACTTCACCAGGCAGCAATATTTTGATCAACAACGTAATTACGGAAAAGTAAACTTTTCTTTTTTCAGACAAACCTAATATTCGTCTTCGTGAAAAAAGAAATCGTCTTTGGTAGGATAGTCGGGCCAGACGTCCTCGATGCGTTCATACACCTCCCCTTCGTCTTCAATTTCATTGAGATTTTCGATCACTTCTTGTGGGGCACCACTCCTGACGGCAAAGTCGATCAATTCATCTTTGGTAGCCGGCCAGGGGGCATCCTCAAGTTTTGAAGCTAATTCAAGAGTCCAATACATAGCTTGATAATCAGTTTTTTAAATTTGTGCAAAAGTAAAATTTTTCACGGTTAACGCCCGGAAGAAAGATATTATTATAGCATAGCTACAGCCTTGCTTTCCAGGTGGGCTCTGTGTCGCCAAGATCAGCAGAGAGCTTACGCGCCAGTACAAAAAGGTAGTCGGACAAGCGATTGAGATATTTGATCACAAGCTCGTCAACAGGAGCATGGGCAGCCAGCCGCAGGGTAATGCGTTCAGCGCGACGGCATACCGTTCGGGCAATATGACAATAGGAAACCGCCGGATGGCCGCCGGGCAGGATAAAGTTTTGCAGTGGCGTTAGGTGTTCGTTCATGGCGTCAATCTCGGTTTCGAGCAGCGTGATGTCTCCCTCGTGAAGCCGTGGCAGCTTGCGCAGACCAGGGGTTTTGGCATCCTGTGCCAGCAACGATTCAGCGGTGAAAATGCGGTCCTGTATCTCCAGCAAAGTGGTGTGTGTGTGCGCATCAACAGCCTGATCGCGGATGATGCCCAGGAAAGCATTCAGCTCGTCGAGGGTGCCGTAGGCTTCGATGCGCTCGTGATATTTCGGAACACGTGTCCCGCCGATGAGCGACGTCTCGCCTTTGTCGCCGGTTTTGGTATAAATTTTAAATTCAGTAGCCATAGCTTTGGTTTTATACTTTTTTGGCTAAGTGATAATCGGCCATGGTGATGGTGTTTTTGTTGACCTCGTCGGAAGCTACCTCGCCATCGCGCAAGCGGATGATGCGGTGAGCATGGCGGGCAATGTCCTCTTCGTGCGTTACGATGATTACCGTATTGCCGAGCTTGTGGATTTCCTCGAAAAGCCCCATCATTTCTATGGAGGTCTTACTGTCGAGGTTGCCGGTAGGCTCATCGGCCAGAATGATCGACGGTTTGTTGACCAACGCTCTGGCCACCGCCACCCGTTGCCGTTGTCCGCCTGAGAGTTCGTTGGGTTTGTGATGCACGCGATCGGCAAGCTGTACACTCTCGAGAACCTGCATGGCGCGTTCGTAGCGTTTTGCTTTACTCACCCCGGCATACACCAACGGGAGCGTGACGTTTTCGAGCGCCGTCTGTCGTGGCAACAAATTGAAAGTCTGAAAAATAAACCCGATTTCCTTGTTGCGGATTTCTGCCAGCCGGTTGTCGTCCATTTTGCTCACATCTTTATCGTTCAGAAAATACTGCCCGCTGGTGGGTGTGTCGAGGCATCCCAGGATGTTCATCAGCGTCGACTTACCCGATCCCGAAGCGCCCATGAGCGCCACATACTCGTTGGTATAGATGTTTAGCGTGATGGTGCGCAGGGCTTTTACAACCTGTGTACCTACCTTGTAAAACTTCTTGATGTCGATGAGCTTGATAATTTCACGCTTTTCCATGTGATGATGAGTGTTGCAGATGGATTTTCTTTCCGAATTTTTTACAATCAAAAAGAGGTTTAAAAGAGTTGTGTTAACACAAAAGAAAAATGAATATTGTTTAGAATCAATTATTCCTTATCCGTTGCTTAACAAAGGATGGTACGAAAAGTTTTAAATAAAACGTCGATCGGGTGAATCGTGGCTTTAATAAGCTTCTTTGAGTTTCGTCAGCGCGGTATCCACCAGTTCCCACTTCTGGTAGCGTTTTACGAATTTCACCTCAATAAAATATTTGGTTTTGCCATCGTGGTACACCAGTTCATAAAAAGCGATGTTTTCTTCGGGCTGGCGGATGCGCAACAGATTGAGTGTGTAAATGACGTCGTGAAAAGCAATGGCTCCTTCGTTCCACAAATAGACGTCACCATTTTTGTTTCCCAAAGGCTCCATCTGGTGGTATTGGTCGTAGCAGCCCAGATTGATGTAATAAACCCGCTGGCGATCCTGTTCTTCGACAAGGTATTTTTCCTGCACAGCGTTGGTCTCGGTGATGGCGATGACGTGCTGGCGGAAGGTTTCAGTTGGTATCTCCTGTGAGGTAGCCGAAAACCCAAGCGTCAGTATCATTATCAGCAGAAAGCAGGTGCGTCTCATTTACTGTTTTTTTTTAGTCACAAAAGTAGTCGCTTTTTGCTAATGCGGACGCTACAATGTTAATTGAAATCCTGCTACAATACCAAACGTACGAACTCCCTGTTCGCAGGGGGTGTATCCTGCAGGATAAGGCTCGTTAGGATGGCTTCCGCTGATAAAGTTGAGCGGTACATAGCCTTGGGTGTAAAAATATTCGACAAAGAGTTTTGAAGATTCTTTTATTAATGCCGAGACACCTAACACAGTCTGGTTTTGGCGTTCCCATGGAGAACCATCATCACCAGCTACCAAATTGCTAAACTCTCCTGACACGGTGTAACGGATGTTGCCATTACGATTGAGCATGTAGCTGGCGCCAATATCCATCGACGAAACCCGAACCGCATGATAAATGTCGAGCGGAGGCGAGGGATTGTAGGTTCCTTTCCATACTTCAAGAGTTTGTGCATAGCTACCTTTTAGTATGAACAGCTGTGCGATATCCAGGCGGGCATAGCCGGCAACGGCAGGATTGCATTCGTCGCAGTCGGCAAAATGGGTAACCGGAAAATCCTGGCAATAGGCGCTGCCATGCATGTAAGAGCCACCAAGCCTGAAGCCAATTTGCCTGCTAATGGGAATGGTATAATTAATATCGGCGGTAAAGTTATTGATAAGCGAAGGTACGCTGGTGGAATCGGCTACCGGTGTGTG
>JAAYIU010000075.1 GCA_012523265.1 Bacteroidales bacterium
ACAAGATTGTTCATAAATTTTTAACTCATTGCTATTGTGACAGTTACAACACCATCTTATGAACAGCTCCAAACCTGAATTTTTATGCCTAATTTTGCCAAAACCTTTTTAGACTGGACTCATTTATTAAAATCAAAAAAATCAAAAATATTGTTTCAATTAAAAATTAGTACAAAAATCTTTGGTTTTTACATCTCCTTACAGCTTGGGTGAAAGGGCTGAAAAGGTTTGGTAAGTTCAACGATAAGGGCGTCCTTTGTAGTGTTATAAATACAAGATTGCTAACAAGTTCACACCAATATTTAATCACTTAAATTTGATTGTAATGGATCTCAACAAATTCATGAATGACCTGGAGAAAAAACATCCGGGTGAAGTGGAATATCTTCAGGCAGTGCACGAAGTGCTCGAGACACTCGAAGATGTTTTGAATGACAACCCCCAATTTGAAAGCGCCGGCATCCTCAAGCGTATTGTAGAGCCGGATCGTATTCTCACTTTCAAGATTCCTTGGGTCGACGACAACGGACAGGTACAGGTAAACCTCGGCTATCGTGTGCAATTCAACAATGCCATTGGACCTTACAAAGGCGGCATGCGTTTTCACCCGAGTGTGAACCTTAGTATCCTAAAGTTTTTAGGCTTTGAACAAACTTTCAAGAATAGCCTCACCACACTGCCTATGGGTGGTGGAAAAGGCGGTTCTGACTTTGATGGCAAAGGCAAATCAGACGGCGAAATTATGCGTTTTTGCCAGTCGTTGATGCTGGAGTTGTGGCGTATTATCGGACCGGAAACCGACGTTCCCGCCGGAGATATTGGTGTAGGAGCACGTGAGGTTGGATTTATGTATGGCATGTATCGCAAGCTGGCACAGGAGAATACAGGTGTATTCACCGGCAAGGGACGCAACTGGGGCGGAAGCCTTATTCGTCCGGAAGCTACAGGCTTTGGCGCTATTTATTTTGTTGAAGAGATGCTAAAAGTAAAAGGAGCTGATCTTAAAGGAAAAACGGTAGCTCTTTCTGGCTTTGGCAACGTAGCATGGGGTGCTGCTCTTAAAGCAACCGAACTTGGTGCTAAAGTAATTACCATTTCTGGCCCTGATGGCTACATATATGACGAGGATGGGATTTCAGGCGAAAAGATTGACTATATGTTAGAACTAAGATCTTCTAACAATGACGTGGTTGCTCCCTATGCTGATAAGTTTAAAGGTGCCAAATTCTTTGCCGGCAAACGCCCATGGGAAGTAAAATGTGATATAGCTTGCCCTTGTGCTACTCAAAACGAATTGCGTGGCGAAGATGCCAAGCAATTAGTCGAAAATGGAACGATGCTCGTTGCTGAAGTTTCCAACATGGGTTGCAGACCTGAGGCTATCGAAATATTCCTCAAAAATAAAATCATGTTTGGTCCCGGCAAAGCTGTCAATGCTGGTGGTGTTGCCACTTCAGGCCTTGAGATGTCGCAAAACTCGATGAAGTACAACTGGACACGCGAAGAAGTTGATGCCAAGCTGCACCAAATTATGAAAGACATTCATGAGCAATGCGTTATGAATGGTAAACAGGATGATGGTTATATTAACTACGTAAAAGGCGCCAACGTGGCCGGCTTCCTCAAAGTTGCCAACGCCATGGTAGATCAGGGCGTTGTGTAATAATTTCAAAAGACAATACTGCCAAAGTATTTGTGAGTCATAGTTTTAAATTTTATTAGGTTAAAACCTCTGTCAATTGCGGCAGAGGTTTTTTTTGTGCACCCGGGCCGGGCTTCGTAATGGATGATGTTTTTTTTGGCAGGGTATCCAATTCATTCTCTCATCACTCACCGGTTTTCTGTTGCTTTGGTTGGATTATTCTTTCGGCTTTTATCATAGAATACTTTCCCCACTCTTCCGATATGTTGTATCAAATCAGGGTTCGAAATCGAGTTTTTCAATGAAATGTCAATTTTGTAGGGTAAGAGCAGGTCGTCCAGCTCATTTTCCAGTTTCAGCAATTCTCCGAAGGTGAGGCTGCCAATCAGCGTTAGATCAATGTCTGATCCGGTTCTGTAAGTGCCTTCGGCTCTTGAGCCATAAATGATAGCCAAATCGAGTTCCGGATAATTTTCAAAGCACTGGCTAATGGCTGCTATATCTTCTGATGTAAGGCCAAACATGTTCTGTGGTTTTACTATAAAGTTTGCATTTTTTCTTTAAAAACAACGAAAAGACTGAAATACCTGTTTAGGATTTTTTGCTTTAGCTCTTTCGCAATTTTATCATTAGAAGTGTGTGTAGATTGGTTCGGGCTCTTGATCATTTCCATCCACGCCCCTCCTTCTTTGATTAGCCCTTTGTTGAAAGCCTCTCTGGTGGCATCTCTGGAGCCGGTAATAGCCGTGTTGCCCTGGTATTCAAAGTAATCTTTGATAACGTTCCAGGCCAACTCATGGGTAAACTCAAATCGTTGGATCAGGCCTTGTTCTTCCAGATCATTAAGCTTTCTGCTTTCGCTGATCTTTACGGCATCTTCCAGACGCGACAATGCTTTCTCAAAGTTTTGAAAGCGTTGTTTCCATCTGATATCTTCATTGCTCATTATTTGAAACTTATTTAGTTTTTTTTGAACATTATCCACTTCATTGACAGGCATTTTCAATGTTACTGTGGCGACTTTTGTTGTAAAACGATCATATTAACACTTCTTCGGGATTCACTGTTACTTTTATCCCATCTTATTCTTCTTTCCTGTTATTTCCATTTTATTAATAATTTAGCTCCTTAATTTTTAAAAAAGTAATTTGCTATGCTTGATCAGTTAAAACTCGAAGATGTTCTTTTTCTTGATATCGAAACGGTGCCACAGCATGCCGAATATGGGGAGCTGCCGGAGTTGACACGAAAGCTATGGGAGAAAAAGGCGGGATATTTAAAACGGGAGCCTGGCGAAACGCCCGAAAGCCTATACGTCCGTGCCGGTATCTATGCTGAGTTTGGAAAGGTCATTTGCATATCTACAGGTTTTATCCATGACGATGCCTTCCGCATCAAATCTTTTTTTGGTGACGACGAAAAAGTGCTCCTCGGTGATTTTGGCCAGATGCTCAACCGGCACTTTAACAAGCCGCGTCATCTGCTGTGCGGGCACAACGCCAAGGAGTTCGATTTCCCTTACATCGCCCGGCGAATGCTTATCAACGGGCTGGAGCTGCCCAAACTCCTGAAGCTTTATGGCAAAAAACCGTGGGAAGTGCAGCATCTCGACACAATGGATCTGTGGCGCTTTGGCGATTACAAAAATTACACTTCACTCAATTTGCTTACTTCGATCTTTGGTATTCCCAGTCCCAAAGACGATCTGGATGGCAGCATGGTGGGCGACACATACTGGAAAGACAAGGATTTGCCACGCATCGTCACTTATTGCCAGAAAGATACTCTGGCGGTGGCCCAACTGCTGCTCCGGTTTATGGGGCGGCCACTCATAAATCCCGCCGATGTGGTGATATCTGAATAGATTACAACACACAACCGGGGTTCTAAAATCACAAATCACAAATTCCAAATACACCTCAAAAGCGAAAATTCAAATAGGCAAACTGCCTCGTGTGATTGAGATTTGTGGTTTGAAATTTCTTTGTCATTGTTTACACCGACTAACGGCGGTTGGAATTTTCTACCTTACTTTCCGCCGAAAGCTGTTTTCAGCTCATCCAGCCGCTGCGAAACATCCTCCCAGTTAATCACTTCAAAGAAGGCATCGAGGTATTCGGCTCTTTTGTTTTGATATTTTAAATAATAGGCATGCTCCCAAACGTCGACCACCAGCAGCGGATAGGTGATCCATTGCGAATGGTTCTGGTGTTTTTCGGCCTGCAGTACTACCAGTTTGTCGGTGTGCGGCTGGTAACCGAGGATACCCCAGCCGGAGCCTTCTACACTTTTGGAGGCTGACTTATACAGATTTGTAAATTTGTCGAACGAGCCAAAGTCGTTGTTGATCTGGCGGTCAAGCGTTTTGCTGCGCGTACCTTGCTTGGGGCTCATGTTGTTCCAAAAAATAGTATGCAGAAAATGGCCACTTCCGTGAAAGGCCAGCTCGCTCTCCCAATGTTTTATGAGCGAAAAATCGTTGTCGGCGGTGGCGGATTTAATTTTTTCGGTGGCTTTGTTCAGGCCTTTTACGTAGCCATTGTGGTGGATATCGTGGTGCAGGCGCATGGTCTGTTCGTCGATGTGCGGCTCCAGTGCATCGTAGGCGTAAGGGAGAGGCGGTAGCACATATTGGCCCTGGTCATTGATCATGTCTTGTTTCAGGAATTCTTCGGATGGTGGGGTGCCGGCGGCAAAGGCCGGTGCGCCAACAAACCCTGCAGCACCGAGTACGGCACCTGTCTTAAGAAAATTGCGTTTGGTCATCTTTTTCATAATTAGCGTTTTTTACGTGTGTGTTTTTAAAAAACATTGCTACAAGCGTTTTGTTTAAACATGCCTGGTGTAACAACTGGCAGATGACAGACGTTAGTGATACATGGAAAAATTAAACCACCATGTTTGCGTTTGCAACTAAAACAGCCGTCAGCGATGAGTTCTTACATCCGAAAATTAATTGATCAGGGCGAACACCAGCAGCAGGATTTCAAGTTCGAGATTTCCGACAGCAAGAAGATTGCCCGTACCCTGGCAGCTTTCTCCAATACCGACGGAGGCCGCCTGCTGGTGGGTGTTAAAGACAATGGCGTGATTGCCGGTGTGCGCTCCGATGAGGAATTTTATATGGTGGAAGCTGCCGCACAGATGTATTGTCGCCCGGAGGTAAAATTTGCCTTCAAAGAATGGAACGTCGACGGAAAGACGGTGCTGGAAATCGATATCCCCAAAAATAAAACGGATGGCCCTTTTGCCGCTCCCGACAAAGAAGGTAAGTACAAGGTGTACATCCGTGTAAACGACCAAAATCTGCTGGCGAGCACCGTGCTGATGAAGGTGTGGAAAAACGAAAAGCGCACCTCCGGTATCCTGATACGTTATACCGACAAAGAGAAAATCCTGCTCGACTATCTCGACAAAAACGGAGAGATCACCTTGTCGAAGTTCCGCAAAATTGCCGGCATCTCACGCAAAGTGGCCGAAAAAGTTTTGGCTGATCTGATCATTCTGCAGATCATCGACATGAAGATTACCGAAAAAACGATACTCTACAGTTTATCCGCTGTCTATTCCAACCCGAGCTAAAGGCAAGGCTGCATGAGCGCATTTTGTTGTTGGCTACATGGTCTGTTTTTTTATAATAAAAAGGGATCTTATTAAAATTTTGTAGCCATCTGATCACTAACCCCGGCATGTAGACCTGGGTTAAAAAGCAAAACCCAAACAACAGAAACCAATCACAGATAGCGCCTGACGCTTTTTCGGTAGTTGCGGTAGCTTTGCCCAAACTTTTTCTCAAGAAACTTTTCTTCGTTAATAATAATTTTGTGGTGGATGATGATGCCGGTAACGGCTGAAACAGCAACCGGCAGGCAAGGCATGTATAGCACTGCCGCTATCGCAAGCAGGTACAAGCCCAGATACATCGGGTTGCGGCTCAGGCTGTAAACGCCGGTAGTAAGCAGCGGGATGTCGTCGTTTTTAGGTAGTGCCATCTTGGTGTATTTACCCATCTTTAACAAAGCAAAACCGCCAAAAAGCATGGCCTCGAAGGCGACAAAAACCGCCAGCCACTCCAGCCACAGCGGCGGAGAATGTGGTGGCTTGAGCCAGCCAATGGCTACCAACGGCAGATACATTATGGGAAGCATGATCAGGATTTTTCCGGTGATTTGCCAAAAGCCGGTGATGGTAGATCGCCCGTAACCCTCGCCACCGCTGATGGCCACTTGTGCGAGCACCGCTGCGAAAATAACGCCCAGGATGCCATAGAGCACCAGGATAACGATTGCAGAAAGCTGCATTTTTTTAATTGAAAGATTTTTTAAGCAGTTCTACCCAGCGGCTGATGCGCTCCTGGGTGAGCGCCGACTGGTTTACCTCGTCGATGGCCAGGCCTACAAACTGGTCGTTTTTTAGCGCAAGCGAAATATCGAAGTTGTAGCTCTGGGTGCTGGTGAAGCCCACAATAGTTGCTTTGTCGGTCAACTTATGATACAGCATTCCCATTCCGTTTACAAAGCTGTCGCTCCACTCCACCTGGTCGCCAACGCCAAAGAGCGCTATCTTTTTTCCGGATAAGTCGATCTTGTGCAATTGCCGGGCAAAGGTCTCCCAGTCTTCCTGCATTTCGCCAACGCCCCAGGTAGAGGTGCCCAGGATGAGATTTCCGAAGCTCTCCAGGGTGGCGATAGAAGCGTTTTCGATGTTGATAACCTGCGCCTGCTCCTGGCCAAAAGCAGCTCCGATGCGCTCGGCGATCACGCGGGTGTGGCCCAGCGTGGAGCCATAAAAAATTCCAATTTTTTCCATAGTGCTCTGTTTCTTTCGTACCAAACAGCCACCGCTGACTTTTGTTCCCGTTCAGAAAGTTTTCGACTCACTGACATTTTGCTGCGGGCTGGTGGCAAATGTTTTTTTGTTTTAATGTTAAAAAAAAACTGAGGTCAAAAATAAAATAATTCCTATTGCGCATAGCGAAAACCATCCACGAATTCACGCGAATCTGGCGAATGAACACGAAAAAAGCATTAATAACTTTTCCTCTGCCTCTCAGCGCCTTGGCGGTGAAAACCAAAGAAAAACCACAGAGGGCACGGAGTTATTTCACAAAGTTCACAGAGATCTACCTCCGCTTCCTCTGCGTCTTCTCTGCGTTCTCTGTGGTTAAAAAAATTAGCGGACAGTCAAAAAGAATCCACGAATTCACACGAATTAGACGAATGAACACGAATTCACGATATTTAAAAAAAAGAAAAACCTCTGCGTCTCAGCGGTGAAAACAAAGAAAAACCACAGAGGGCACGGAGTTATTTCACAAAGTTCACAGAGATTTTCCTCCGCTTCCTCTGCGTCTTCTCTGCGTTCTCTGTGGTTAAAAAAATTAGCGGACAGTCAAAAAGAGTCCACGAATTCACGCGAATCTGGCGAATGAACACGAATTCATTATTTTATATTAAAAACAAAGAAAAACCTCTGCGTCTCCGCGCCTCGGCGGTGAAAACCAAAGAAAAACCACAGAGGGCGCGCAGTTATTTCACAAAGTTCACAGAGATTTTCCTCCGTTTCCTCTGCGTCTTCTCTGCGTTCTCTGTGGTTAAAATGATTTGCTGACGATTTTTGAACTTTAACGTGCCTAAAACATTTATAGTCGCAAGAATTTTGCATTCTTTTTTAATTTTAAAATTTTAATGATGACAATAAAAAAATACCACGATCTGCGCAGCGAATATCTGCATCAGCAACTCGACGAACAATCGGTTCAGCAAAATCCATTCGAGCAGTTTGCTGTGTGGATGGACCAGGCGGTGCAGGCGGAGATTCTGCATCCTACTGCCATGCTTCTTGCTACCGTCGGGAGCGATGGGCAGCCGTCGTGCCGCGTGGTTTTGCTCAAAGAAGTGAACGACAAAGGTTTTGTTTTTTTCACGCATTACGATAGCCACAAAGGTCGGCAGCTTGACGAAAACGCTAAAGTGGCGCTTACCTTTTTCTGGAAAGAAACCGAGCGCCAGGTGCGCATTGAGGGCGTTGTAGAAAAAGTGGATGTGGAGGCTTCAGAAACCTATTTTCATTCACGGCCTCTCGAAAGCCGCCTGAGCGCTGCCGCTTCACCGCAGAGCAGCGTCATCAGCAGCCGCCAGGAGCTGGAGCAGCACCGTGAAGCCATTCGCGCAAAGTATCCCGGTGGCCAGATTCCCCGTCCGGACGACTGGGGTGGCTTTCTGGTAATTCCGGAGAAAATAGAATTTTGGCAGGGGCGCGAAAACCGGCTCCACGACCGAATCGTCTATCAGCACGTCGGTGACGGCTGGAGTATCCATCGGCTGGCACCGTGAGAAGGAAGAGGTCGTATTAAAAAAAAAGCCGCCCGATTTCTCCGGCGGCCTTTTTTTTGAAATGCTTTTTTATTAAAAAATAATCCTTATTCGATCACCAGGCGGCGGGTGCTAAGTCCGGCCTCGGTTTCTATCTGAATAAAATACAGGCCTGCTTCGAGCGCAGCAGTATTAATATTTACGAAAGTATTATTCACCACAATTTTTTGCAGAAGCTGGCCGGTGATGCTCACAACGGTAACAGATTCGATCGTTGACCGGCTGACCACATTCACCTGATCACGGGCAGGATTGGGATAAATCTGCAGCGCCGAATTCTGCTGCTTGTCGCCGATAGCGGTGATGATGGCATTAAATTCGGAAGTTTCACTCGCGCCAAATTCGCCACCTTCTTTAATTATCGTCCCTTCCGAATCGGTTAGTTTGTAGTAGCCGTTGCCATAGTTGCAGCACATTCCGTCGCCATACTGGTCGTAAATCACAAAAGCGTAGCAGATGCCTTGTTCGATTTCAAAAGTCTCGTTGTAAACGGTATTGCTGGCATAGCCGCTTCCCGAAAACAGGACGATCCCTTCGTTGTCCAGCAATTCCCAGGATGTTTCGATGCCATAATTATCGGTTTTAAATTCCAGGTTGATGGTGAGGGTGGTGGAGACGGCTGGCAAAAAATCTGCTGAGCCGGTGTTGTTGTCGGGGTTTTCATCTTCTTCGCCATTGGGCATAGCTACCGAAACGTTCACGGTATTAGTGGCTTCAGGTACGAAACTGATGGTTGGCAATTCGACTGTTTCTAACATAAGCGAATTAAGGTTACCACTCCACTGGTACGTTTCAACAGCACCTTCGTTGATGCTGTAGTCGATTTGCAGGGAGGTGAGCATGTGGTTGCCTTTATTTTCGATGGCGACTTTAGGTGCTATTTCGTTGCCACACACGATTTCTGAAACAACTACCTGCGACACGCTGGCGTCGTTCTCGTTGGTAAGTCCGGTGATGACGGGGATAGCGCTTGTTCCGCTTTCGATTTCCTGGGTGGTTTCGGTGACGAATGCCACCAGCGAGAAGTTGGCCAGATTTACTGGTACGCCATTGTATGTGCCGGGAATAGTATAGGTATAGTTGAGATCGATAAAGCTGCCGGTGGAGGTGGTTGTAATTTCTTCGCCCCACTGTCCGGTGATCAGGTGGCGCAGCATGTGCTGGTGTGAGTAGTTGCCGTTGGGCAGCACAAAGTCGGGGTTGTAGGTGGCGCCGCCAGTTTGTGGCCCTTCTACATTGCTTTCGAGCAACGCCACATTTATAAAGTTGGTAGCTTCGGGGCTGTCGCCGGTATAATACACTTCCACGTGCACGTTAAGTTCGCTGGTACCCACATCGAGGGTAGCTTCGGCGCCAACATTCACATACGAAATTTCGCTTAATATCATGTTGGTGGCGGTACCCCAGTTGCCGCGGCTCATGGCTGTGCCCGATCCTTGCGACATACCGCTGAAGAGATGACGGTTGACGGTGCCGGCGGGATAGCCCACCAGGTCGGTTTGGGCAGCAAGTGCATCACCAAAAGGTGATTTGAAATCGGGTTCGCCGGGATTAGGCGTAGCATAGCTACCCTGGTGGATGTTGATGGGGAAGAAATCGTCGGGATGTGCCATCATCAGGTCGTGTGCTATTTTATGGCCGGAGGGACAATAGACACAATGGATTCCGGTAAATTCTTCGAGCACCACGTTGCGGTTTTCGGGATCGGTGCTCACGATGGTTGGCTCGCCGCCCGTCGGACAATCTTTGGGCTGGCAGCCGGCGTTAAGGATAGGTTGTATGACCGCCTGTGGATTGGGGATGGGATAAATATCCTGCTCGATGATGCTGTGATCGGGGGCAATGAGTATTACCGTTGGGTAAGCTGTGATGCCATAGGATGAGCATACGGCGTTTCCGCCGCCTTCGAGGCCGCTCACCGTGGGATATTCTACACCAAATTGCTCATCAAAAGCAATACATTGCGCATCGGTGTTGCCGTAGTCGATGGCGATAAAAAATACATCGCCTGAGTTGCAGCCAAAGTTGATGTAAGCTGCGTTGATGTGCGGAGCCGATTGTTGGCAGGGGCCGCAGGTGGTAAAGAAGAAGTCGATAAGCACATGCTGCCCGCCATCGAGGATGTCGAACAAGTTGAGTTCTTCGCCTTCGACGGTAGTTACCGTAAAATCGACCGCTACGGTGAGCGGGGTTTGGGCTTTGGTAAGTGTGGAAATGCCGAGCATAACCAGAAAAACAAAAAGTAGCTTTTTCATCATTAAAGTAAGTTTAGTAAATAGTATAGAACGATAAATAATTGGCCAAAAGTAATCTATTAATAAATGTGCATCCCCTCAGAAGATGAAAAGTTATGGCCCGTCGGAAAATTTAGATGGATTAAAAATACGTGGTGATTTCCAAAAGGTAAATAGCGTGAAGCACCGCAATAGATCACATGTTTTCCAACGATAAACCGGCATATTCTATTTGGTACCCAGGCAGCTGATGCGCAATAGAAGCCGCCCGTTTTTTCAGTTCGTTAATGTTGATCTTGCTTTTATTTCGCTTCACTTCTGCAATAAATGCATGCTTTTCGAGGTCGTTAATTGCTACAACATCAATTTCATCTATCAAAAAAGTAAAGATAATAACGTAACCACGGTTACTGTAATGGCGGTTACGTTAAAAATTTGGTATGATTGAAAACGAGAAAAAGCACCACTGCCGATGGGTTCTATCAAAAGCGACACTTTCAAATTGACTCCAAACCAACGGGTTTAGTCCATTCCTGCTTTAGATGGGAGCTAAGTCAATAGATACATCAGTTTTAATTAGTTTTTCATCGTCATAATTTTATTTGTTGCGCGACGGGTAGGGGATGTAGTCTGTTTCGTCACCTCTAATTTTTGGAAACTTTTGTGCCTTCCATTTTTGTTTGGCTTCTTCGATGCGTTCTTTGCTTGTCGAAACAAAGTTCCAGTCGATAAAGCGCTCTTCGGCAAATGGCTCACCGCCAAAGATGTAGATAGTGCTGTTAGCGGCGATGGTAAACTGGCACAAACTGCTCTCCTTTGCTACCAATAATTGGTTGGGCTGATACACATTTTCATCGCTTTGGATGCTTCCCTCAAGAATATACAAGCCCGATTCGCCATAGAGCTGATTTCCGATATTTACAACTTGTTGGGTAGTGCTTTTTATTTCGAGCATAAAGAGCTTGCTGTAAACGGGAACAGGTGATTTTCGGCCGAAAGCCTCGCCTGCAACAAGTTTAAATTGAAGGTCGCCCTGTGTCCAGGCAGGGATTTGTTCGCGCCCGATATGAAAAAACTCCGGTTCCATCTGCTCCTGTTCTTTGGGTAGAGCCACCCAGATTTGCAAGCCGTGCATGCTTTTGGCGGAATGGCGCAAGTATTCAGGCGTGCGTTCGGAATGGACAATTCCTTTTCCTGCTGTCATCCAGTTTACGGCGCCAGGCTGTATTTCTACTGCGTTGCCAAGGGTGTCGCGGTGCATAATGCTTCCCTCAAATAAAAAAGTAAGCGTAGAAAGACCAATATGCGGATGCGGCAAAACATCAAAGTTTTCGTGTTCGCTGAGCTTAACCGGCCCCATGTGGTCGATGTAAATAAAAGGCCCCACCATTCGCTTTTGCCGGAATGGCAACAACCGGCCCACCATAAACTTCCCTATGCTGGCGGCTCTTTCCTCAATTATCAGTTTGATGTTCGACATAATGAAAGTCTGTTAAAATTTAACCGTTATTGTTTTATAACTTTCCAAATAGAACCATTTTTTGTTGTCGATTTTTCCAATGCTCCACTGTCGGAAAGTCCATTCAACACATTTTCGCCCTCGTCTCTTGGGGTTCCCGAAAGTTCGGAAAACTCCTTTGCGGTAAGCGAATGATATTTCGAGAAGAGTGTTTCCCAGTTTTTACTGTATTCACTTTTGGTGGCATTCGGATTCAGTTTTAGAATGGCCATTTCGTAAAAAGCGTAGGGTTTTGAACCATAAACGATCTCTTTGTTACCCGATCCGTCTAAAAAGAACATGGTTGGAAATCCTCTTACGCCCAGTTCCCTCCCCAATTTCAAATCTTCATCGAAAAGTTCCTTTGCTTTACCCTCATAATCGGTTTTGAACTGCTCCATGTTCAATCCTACTTTTTTGGCCGCAACTTCTAAATTTTCCCACTTTGTAATATTTTTCTTTTGCAGAAAAACCATCTCTCTGATTTCCCGAAGAAACAGCAGTGCTTTTTCATTGTCTTGCATTTGTGCTGCTTTAAAAGCAATGGATGGCGGATATGATGAGTGCAGGGGGTCTTCCAGCCAAACGTCTCCGTCGATGGGCATGTCGTAATGAACGCTCACTTCGTCCCAGTGATGTGCCACGTCCGATGGTTTCCCGATGCCACCGCTGTTGTAACTCCAGTCAGGCAATAAGCCGCCCATTCTGTATTCTATCTCAATTTCGTTACCGTATTCCAGTTTAAGTTTACGCAATTGTGGTTCGATGCCCCAGCACGACGAGCAGATAGGGTCGGTGTAATAAATTGTCTTTACGGATTTCTCAGTGGATTGGATTTTGATTTGAGATGCCGTGTCCCTGTTTCCATCCGATGGTTCACACATGCCGGTTTCGATGTCGCATAAAAGGGGGTTATTTTTTAATGTTTCCTTATCCATATTGTTTGTATTTGAATGTCCCTGACAAGCTGTGAAGATTAACAAAGAAATTAGTACTGCTATGAGATTGATTTTTGATGCCATAATGCTGTTTAGTTTACTTCTTCCGAAGTGGCAAACTCCTCCATCCGTGTAATCAAATCGTTTTCAACGGTATATATCTGAACCCATTTTTGCTTTAATTCCTTTCCTGATCGTTTTGCCCGCTGATGTTCTTGTCCTAACACAACGACCATGTTTCCTTCGACGATAAATTGTTGAGGTTCGAAGCTGATGATTTCAGTTTTGTCGATAATATTATTAAAAAACGTCCTTACACCTTCCTTTTTTTCAAAAACTCCTTTAGGGATAATTTGCGTACCGTGATAAATCCATAGAGTGTCGTCGGAAACTGTTTCTACGAATTTTTCTATATCGCCACTTTCGAATGCAGCGAACATTTTTTCTACTACCCTCATCGCTGAAGTTTTCATGTCTTTTCGTATTAGCGTTATTGTTTTACAAACTGGCCGTGAACAACGATGTTTACATCTTTTCCAACACCAGCAGCACTTGGGTCATAATCAATATTGTAATCAAACCTATTGATGGTCGTTGTGGCTTTCAGACCTAATTTTTCGCCTTGATCGCTCTTGGCCGTTCCACCGTAGTACACATCAAAAATCACCTCTTTCGTAACATCTTTTATAGTTAGGTCACCATACAATAAATATTGGTCGGGTGTGTCGGTAGCTACGATTTTAGTGCTTTTAAAAGTCATATCAGGAAATTTTTCCACCTCAAAAAAATCAGCACTTCTCAAGTGATTATCCCTTTTTTCTACATTTGTGTTTATGCTTTTTACTTTAATGACAACATCAAAATTTGCATTGTTAAGTGCTTCTCCATCTGTAGTTAAGTTCCCTGTGTATTCCAAAAATTTTCCATTCACAATACTAATTCCGGAATGTAATATTTCAAAATTTAACGAGGAATGGTAGGGGTCTGCTTTCCATTGGGTTTGTGCGAATGCGCTTACCGTAAGGAATATCAATGCAACTAATGAGATAAGATTTTTCATCGTGTTTAATTTTTAAATGTTAATAATTGTGTTAATAGTTCGCTCTGTCCAATAGTCCCTGCTGATAGCTACCACCATCAGCAGGAATAATATTGGCATCGCCTAATCCATCTTGATTCGTCCAAGATCAAAAACTACGCATTTGTATGAACCCATTTCTCGAAGGCTTCCATAAAACTTTTCAGGAAGCCTTTGGTAGAATCATTGGTCAGCTTTCCTTTATCATCAAAAAGTGCTGCAGCTCCTCCAATGTATGCTTCAGGTTGTGCCATAGTATGCACATTAACAAAAACCAGAGATTGTCTCAAATGGTGGTTGGCGCCAAATCCGCTGATGGGACCAATAGAAACACTCACAATAGCTGCCGGTTTTCCGTTCCACGAATTTTTTCCGTAAGGACGGGAACCTACATCAATCGCATTTTTTAAAACACCGGGTACAGAGCGGTTATACTCAGGTGTGAGGAAAAGAAGTCCATCCGCAGCGCTGATTTGCTCTTTGAATGCTACCCATTCTTTTGGTGGAGTTGCTTCCAGGTCTTCATTAAACATGGGAAGATTCGCTATGTTGATTATTTCAAGCGATAGCGATTCCGGTGCAAGCGCTATCAATGTTTTGGCTGTTTTCAGGTTAAAGGATTCTTTGCGCAGGCTTCCTACGATAACTGCAATTTTGTACTTTTTCATAATTACTTGGTGTTTTAGTTTATACTATGGGAATTAAAAACATCCTTTCTTCTTATTAGCGGACTTTTAAAAGCATATCACCGCCAACCATCAAGTCTTTTTCTGCAATTGTTAATCGTAATGGGATTGCATTAAACCATTGCCATAAATAATCGGTTTTCCTTTTGTCTATGGCAATGGTCTGACCCGAACTTTGTAATTTTTCGGAAAAGCTATCCCTTGGTAGGTCTTGGCGCCCATTTATCAAAGGGTGTCATGTCGAAGCTGTTTACTTCGTCCATCGTCAGGCCAAGTGCTTTTGCCACTCCTTCACCATATTCCGGGTCGGCTTTAAAGCAGTTTCTGATATGACGGATCTGAATAAATTTATCAGCACCACCCAATTGTCCTGGAGAAGCTGTATTGCTGAACAACAAATCGGCTTTTCCATCGGCTTTGATGATGCGGAACAAATCGCCCGGCTGAGTGAAGTAATCTTCATCGTCATCCCTGAAATTGTGGGCATAAGCGCTGCCATCCAACTCCAAAGGCGGCTCTTTTGCTTCGGGCTGTTCTTGCCATTCGCCAAAGCTGTTGGGTTCGTAATGTTTAGCATCGCCGTAGTTGCCGTCCACACGCATTGCACCATCGCGATGAAAGGCATGATAAGGACCAGTGGGCCTGTTTACAGGAATTTGAAAATGATTTACACCCAGCCTATACCGTTGTGCATCTCCATAAGAAAACAATCTTCCCTGCAGCATTTTGTCAGGAGAGAACCCAATTCCGGGAACAATATTCGCCGGGTTGAAGGCGGCTTGTTCTACATCCTGGAAATAGTTCTCGGGGTTTTTGTTCAGCTCGAATTCGCCAACCGGGATAAGCGGAAAATCTTTTTTAGACCAAACCTTGGTCAGGTCGAAAGGATGGAAGCGATAACTCTTCGCCTGCTCTTGGGTCATAATCTGGATAAACATTTTCCATCGTGGGAAATCTTTTCTTTCGATAGCATCAAAAAGGTCTCTTTGGGATGATTCCCTGTCCATACCAACAATTTTTGCAGCCTCTTCATCGGAGAGGTTTTCGATTCCCTGCTGCGTAATAAAATGGAACTTCACCCAATGCCTCACGTTCTCTTTGTTGATAAAACTATAGGTGTGACTTCCAAAACCGTGCATATTTCTGAAACCTTTGGGAATGCCGCGGTCGCTCATCGTTATGGTAACCTGGTGCAAAGCTTCAGGAAGCAGCGTCCAGAAATCCCAATTGTTGTTAGCACTCCTTAAGTTGGTTTTAGGGTCGCGTTTTATAGCGTGGTTCAAGTCGGGGAATTTCATCGGGTCGCGAAAGAAAAACACAGGCGTATTATTTCCAACCATATCCCATATCCCATCATCGGTATAAAACTTCAGCGCAAACCCCCGGAGATCTCTTTCAGCATCCGCAGCACCTCTTTCTCCGGCAACGGTAGAAAACCGGCTAAACATATCCGTCTTTTTGCCGACTTTGCTGAAAATTTTGGCCATGGTGTATTTCGTAATGTCGTGCGTAACAGTAAAAGTGCCGAAAGCCCCTGAGCCTTTTGCGTGCATTCTTCTTTCGGGAATCACCTCCCGGTCGAAGTTTGCCATTTTTTCGAGAAACCAGGCATCCTGCATCAACATGGGGCCGCGTGGTCCCGCTGTTTGCACATTTTGATTATCCGGTACAGGTGCCCCGGTCTGTCGTGTGAGTTTTGAATTTTTATCGTCCATAACTTTTATCGTTTATATTAGTTTAAGATTATGATTGTTGCTTTACAAACTGGACTTCCCCGAAAATTTTCACTTCATCGCTCACCATAACACCTCCCGCTTCCAAAGCAGCATTCCAATTGAGACCAAAGTCTTTTCGGTTTAGCTTTCCACTGATAGAAAACCCTGCTTTTTCATTTCCGTAAGGGTCTTTCATGTATCCTCCAAATTCTACATCCAGTGCGATTTCCCGGGTAGCTCCTTTCATCGTCAGGTTGCCAACTAATTTGAATTCGTCATCATTAGTCTTTTTAAATGAAGTACTCACAAATGTGATTTCGGGATACTTTTCTACTTCAAAGAAATCGTCACTTTTTAAGTGCGTGTCCCTGTCATTGTTGTTGGTAGAAATAGAACTGGCATCGATCTTTACTGAAATCGTGGATTTTGTAAAATCTTCGCCATCAATGGTGGCTTGGAATGTTTTGAACTCTCCTTTTACGTTAGAGATCATCAGGTGTTTTACCTTGAAAGTGATTTCGCTGTGTGATGGGTCTATTGCCCATTTTGTTGTTTTCATATTATTCTATTCTCTTTTTATTAATTATTTAGCAAGCAACTAACAATGAGTCCAGTCTAAAAAGGTTTTGGCAAGATTAGGCATAAAAATGCAGGGTCGGAGCTGTTCATAAGAGGGTGTTGTAACTGTCACAATAGCAGTGAGTTAAAAATTTATGAATAATCTTGTAAGTTGTTGATTATCAGTAGTGTAAAATGTTCCACGTGG
>JAAYIU010000169.1 GCA_012523265.1 Bacteroidales bacterium
AAACGGTCAGCGAATGGGGTTAGGCGCTATCTTGGTCAAACAATTTTTATGTGATAATTATTAGTTTTCACTACTGACCGATTAAATTGACAGTGTTGGTTTTAGCCAAAAGATTTCTATTTTTATGGCTGTTTAATTTCAAAATTCTCAAGTTATGAAAAAGATCATTTTCATCTGGTTCCTTTTTCTGGGAAACATGGGCGTGGTACTTTGCCAGCCGCTCTCTTACACACAACTAACCAATGGGCTTACGGCACCGCAATTTGATACGGGAAGGAGCGATTTCTGCCTGGACGATATCAATATGGACGGCCATATCGATATCCTCACCGTAGGCGATCACGGTTCGCCCAACCTCGGAACCACACAGCAAGGCATCTGCGTGTGGTTTGGTGACGGTCATGGGAATTTCGAAAACTTTATGAACGGCGGCTTTGGATATGGCTCCATTGTAGTGGGCGACGTGAATGGCGACGGACTCAAAGACGTTGGTTACGGCATCCACCACAACTACTCTTCCACCGACTTTGGCGATCAGATTCTTGAGGTGGCGCTTGGCGATGGTACCGGCCAAAACTGGACTCCCTGGGACGATGGCCTGGCTACCAATGGCGAGACGTGGGGCATGTCAGGGGTCGATTTTGGAGATGTTGACAACGATGGCTATCTCGATCTGGTAAGCATCTCCTTTGGCGCAGGTGCGGGTCTGCACGTTTATCTTAACCAGCGCGATGGCACCTGGGAACATAGTTTTGGCTTTCTTAATGGTAATGTGGATAATCTGGTGGAGTTTGCTGATTTCAACAACGATGGCTATCTGGATTTTGCAGCAGCGCACGAGTTTGGCACTGTATATTTTGGTGACGGTACGGGCGATTTCGTCAATAACGATTTCGGGCTGCCGGCGCTTGGCACTTACGCCAGCTTTCATGGCATTGCCACCGGCGACGTTAATAATGACGGAGCAGATGATCTTTCTTTGGTGCTTATCGACGGGAGTGTTAAAGTCTTCGTTTGGACGGATTTTGGCGGAGAGTGGCTTGATTTTTCAGGAAACCTGCCCGCCGGTGGAAATTACAGCTTTACCGCTTTGAAAGATATGAATAGCGATGGTTTTACTGATCTGGTTGCAATGCGCAAGCAGGCTGTTGATATTTTCCTGGGCGACGGTACCGGCAACTGGACATTAGGTGCGTCAGTTATACTTCCTGAAAGCGGCAGTCCCAAAGCTTTTCGTGTGGGTGGCGACTTCGATAACAATGGCCGCCCCGACATGGTGATGCTTTTGCAAACGGGTTCGTGGGTTAGCTATCAAAACCAAATGCTTTGTTACAAAGAGAGCAGTGCCACCGAAAGCTTGTGGATTCAACCACATTTTCCGCGGGGAGGCGAAAATTTCTATCTCGGCACTGCAAATTTCATAAAATGGGCTTCTGCAGTGCCCGGCGAGGAGAGCAGCCTGGTGGATATTGAATATTCTGCATTTGGACCTGATGGCCCCTGTTGGCTGGTAGCGCAGGATATTCCCAATAACGGCAAACACCAATGGACTATTCCTAATTATCCCTCCGAACAGGTGTGTCTGCGTTTGATAGTGAAAAGCGAATCGTTCGGCACCGACACCGCTACCAGCAATGCTTTTAACATTTTGGGCGAACCAAATTCTGTTCTCAACAAAAAGCTGCCAAAGCAAACTTTGCTATTTCCCAATCCCGGTTCCGATTGTATTTATCTTAACGATGCCGCAAATATCAAAAGCATTCGTTTTTTTGATGATAAAGGAATTGAGCTAAACCCAATTCATAATCCTTCGGGCGTTGTTAACGTTTCGCAACTTCCTCGCGGAGTGTATTTTTTGCGTTTTATCTTTAATGATGGAACCATCCGAAATGAGAAATGGATGAAGTTATCTAAATAGCGCCTAAAAACAGACCTCACGCTGATGCGGAGAGAAGGTTTTCTAAACTGGTGTAATGAATTTAACCTAGTGCCGACCTGGTGCCGACCTGGTGCCGAAAAATTAATAAGACAGTTGATAAAAAAACCGGATCATTCTCTATGGAACGATCCGGTTTTATTTTTACAGAACTAAGAATTGATTATCTGATCATGACTTTATGAATGGAAACGTTCTCGCCGGCAGTGATTTTTACAAAATACACTCCTGCAGGTAGTTGCCTGACGTCGATCCGTTCTTGTTGGCTGCAATTACTCTTGCTCAACATCTTAACACCTGAAGGACTTACTATTTCGATGTTACTGCCACCGGTGATTTCCAGGTTCAGAATATTGCCAGCCGGGTTGGGCCAGATGCTTATGCTGCGATTTTCCGGGTTGCTGGTTCCGGTGGTCGGGCTGCCATACTCTTCGGTTGCAGGATACAGGTAGAAATTCACTGTGGTCGTACCGCCATCCACCAACACCACATTGTAAATGGATGATTGCTGATAGTCGGGCGCATTGCAAACCAGTTGGTAATTGCCGCCGGGCAGACTCAGCGTGTAGTGGCTGCCAAAAGGTGTGGCATAGGTCACCGCTCCAAAATCCGTGTTCAGCGCCGATACCCAGGCATTAGGAATAGACAGGTTGGTTGTGGCATCGCGCACTGTACCTTGCACCTTGCCAATAAATCCGCCAATTTTCACCTGCACCGGATTGCAGTGCCCGGATTCACCTTCGGTGTACAAAGCTGTAACGGCATACCAATAGCTGCCTTCGGGACAGTTGGCATCGATCCATGTAGTTTGTGTTACCATTTGATCGATCATCACACCATCGCGATAGATATTATAGCCTGTCAGCGTCAGTCTTTCGGGGGCTGTCCAGGTGAGGGTTACATCATCAGCGCTAACCTGTGCAGTTAGATTTTCGGGCGGTGGCAAATTCATCGGTTGTCCGATAAGAACGGTGTAATCCTCCACTTCTCCATAGTTTGAGTTGCCGCAAGGCACCGGGCTGGAGCTATAGGTCATGCGCACGCGCATACGATACTGGCCGGATTGCTGCCCGGCGGGAGCTACAATATTTCCGGTAAACGTTGCGCCGCCGCTGTTGCTCGTAAGCACGAAGGTTTCATTGCTATTGCTGCCCAGCTCTTTGTCGAGGCTCCAGTCGATCCACACAGTTACTTTATCGCTGCTCCAGGCATTACCGTTGGTGACGGTAATAGGAACAGGTACGCCAGGCTCCAGCGTAGTGGTGATGTCGGTGTAATTAGCAACGGCATTTTGCCATCCGCTGCTGTTGTTGATATCGCCACAAACAACTTTTGAGATGTATTCATCCTCATAATTAGTAGAAGCCTCGCAGTAATCAGTAAAAACAATCGACAGATCATCCTGCTGGCTGATGCCCATATTTGCAGTCATATTGATATTAAGTACTGCCGTATGACCAAAGGGTGTGTTGGCAGCAGCATGAACCATGAAGCTCGCTGTGCCGGTGCTGCCGAAGGATAAATCACCAATTTGCTGGGGTGTTGTGGTAAGCACAGATACGTATGGGTCGGTGCTTAGGAGTTGGGCATTTACATTAAAAGCATCCGACGAACCGCTGTTCTCGATGGTTAGAACCATTGTAGCTGTTTCGCCCGGATCGAGCATACCATTGTTGTTGCCATTGGGATCGTTGATGGCGTAACCGGCATATTTTAAAACAGGAGCATGAGCCTGTATCGAAACATTACTTTCCCACACGTCGGTTCCGTTGGTGGCGCTGAGCTTAAGGCTTGCAGCATGCCCGTCGGGGATGTCGTTGGCAGCCTGAATAGCAAATGCGTTGCTGACAGTTTTGGTGGCGCCAGGGCCGATATTTCCAAAGGTAGCAGATCCGTCGATGATGGTGATGTAAGCATCGGTGGTGGTCATGGTAACGTTAACGTTGTTAGCAGCGGCCACGCCCACATTTTTCATGGTCATGTCGAGCGTAACGCTTTCGCCATAGTCGAGCTGGCCATTGTTGTTGCCGTTCACATCGTTGATTGCATGATTATTATAAATAACATAGGGACCTGTGGGCGGTATGCACTGGATGATTTCGTCGATGGTTGTGCAATTGAAAGCGGTAGCCACCAGCTGTACATCGCCGGACAGGAAGTTGTTTGGGATGGACACAAAACCTATCGCATTGCTTATTGCTGAAAGTGTGATTCCATTTTGCGAAAGCGCCACCTGAGCGCCAGCCAAAGGGGTTCCGTTTTTGGTGATGGTGGTTTCAAAAGGTGTTCCTACCAGCATCACATTGTTGTTGTAGGCGAGGGTGGCGGGTGTGTCGGTGCGGATTTGCATCGAAGGGTCGCCAAAGAGGATCCAGGTCTGGGCCGTCTCCAGGTCGCCGGGCGATTCGGTAATCATCAGCACCAGGCCATTGAAAACGATCGAGCCAAAGGTGTGACGTCCTTCGGTAGTGGAGATTCCGTTCTGGCCGGGATGTAAGCTGTAGTCGTAGCCACCGATGATGAGATCATTAAAATAATCCTGTCCGCGCATCGGGGGATTCCACGGTTGGTTGATGGTTGCCATCACCGTTCCTACAGCCCCGCCTCCCTGTTGGTTCATCCAGGCCTCGGCGAAGCAGTAGGCGTTATGATACGAACCATTTACGCAAGCTACCGAAAAAATAATCGGCAGCTTAGTGCCATTGGTCAGGCTGGCAATGTGGCTGTTGCTGTAGCCCGAGCTTCCCCACGACGTAGTGGAACCATGGCCGCAATAGTTGATAACGCTGGTACCCGTTTGCAAAGCCGCTGTTACCATGGTGGGATTGGCCGTTGGGTCGTAAATAGCGTTGTGCACATTATAGGTAAACTGGCTGAGTTTGTCGTCGTAGATAATCTGAATGTGTTGGTAGTCGTATTCGCCATCGTCGCCTGTACCCTGGCTGCTGGCGACGCCGGTGGCTTTTTTATACCAGTTGGCACCCACATCAGGTTCTTTTTCGTAGGTGATAATTTTATTCACCTGCGTGGTAACGGCGGCGGCGCTGTTGGCTGCCAGACGCCCCACACAAATGTCAAAATAGTTGTCGTTGCCCACCACACAGCCCGTCACCGGATCTTTAGGCGTGCCGTTGCTGTTGGCACATTTTATATCTGCCCAGTCGCCTACCAGCAGCACATACAGGATGTTGTTGTTGGCGTCGTATTTGGCCTGCACCAGGTTATTCACATCGGTACCTGTTGCCACCACTTCTTTGTGCACCACCAAACCTTTTTGCCGTTTCCAGTCGATGTAGGGTTGTATGGCTGCTTCGTCGCGGGCGGTGCAGTAGATCAGGATTTCGCCGTTGTCGGCAATGGTAAGATCGGTAACCGGAGAGGTGTAATTTATAAAAGCACTTTCGTAAATACCTATCATCTCGCGAAGCGGGATATCATTTTGAACCGTAAGCGGATTCACGGCTGGTGCATCGTTTTCGATGAGTTGTACCGTCATGGTGTGATACACCCGCAAAATGTTGCGGGCAGCATTGTAACGCACCGGATAAACCGTAACGGTGGCTCCTCTCACATCTTTAATAATATAGGGCGAAGTGATTTCGGCATGTTCTGTCGGATAAAAACGGTCGGTGATCGACTGCGGGTCGATGACGTAAGGAATGGTCGAAGGATCCTGGTCACGGTAAATTACTCCGCGCGAGGGCAACATCGGATAGGTGAGTTGGTAATCGGTGTAGCTGCCCGGCGTCACCTTCAGATCATAACTTTGGGTGTTGCCCAATTGCAGTGCCGTGGTGGCAAAAGGAATCTCAGCCCAGCCGGCCTGCTCGGTGTGCAGCCTGAAGTCAGTGACCAATTGTTCGTACGTTACGCCATCGTAAACAACCTCATCGAGTTGTATTTCGCCGGTGGTAAAAAGCAGCTCCATGCTTAGGGCATCGGGTTGGTGATAAACAACCTCAAAGCCCTTGTCGGCAGCCATGAGCTGCACGCATGAAAGCATCAGAATAGTAAAAATCAGTCGTTTCATAAAGTAAAAATTTTGGTTAATAATGATAAAAAATTGTTTTAGAAAAAGTGGCTCAAAATACGATTATTTCAGAAATCCCGATCCTAAAAAAAATTTTGATGTGTTGATTTATTGATGTGTTGATGTGTTGATGTGTTGATTTGGAAATTAATACCAACATGCATTTTGTTCAGGTATTGGATCAGCGCCATAGGCGCGACACTATGGTAGAATGAAGTATGAATCACAGACAGAAGCGCTGTAGGCGCGACACCTCGGGTGATTTGGGGATATGGTGATGTGTTGATGTGTTGATAAGTTGATAAGTTGAATTTCAATTGGTTTGCTTTCCACACCTCCGACTTTCGA
>JAAYIU010000191.1 GCA_012523265.1 Bacteroidales bacterium
CACAGGAATATTCATCTGCGAAAGCTGAATACCAAAAAGCCGCCGGACTGAAACCCGACGAAACTTATCCAAAAGCCAGAATTTCGGAAATAGAAAATCTACTGGCTGATCAGGCGGCCGCACTTGCACAAAAACAAGAACAATATCAAACGTTGATAAAAACTGCCGATTTTCATTTTGACGCCGGGAACTACGAGAAGTCGAAGGCGGCTTACAAACAGGCGGCGGCGATATTCCCACAGGAGACCTATCCCACACAGCGCATTGCCGAAATTGATGCGGCGCTGGCAGCGGCCTACGAAAAAGTACGGCAGGAATACAATGCCGTGATCCGCGATGCCGACCGCTATTTCGATCAGAAAATTTACGACAACGCCATCCAGTCGTACATGGCTGCCGCCAAAATTCTGCCCACCGAAACCTACCCCGATGAGCGCATCCGGCAGATTTCAAAAATTATAGAAGCAAACGTGGTGGTGGATGTGGTGAAAAGCAGTGAGATGCTCGACGACAATGTGCTGAAGCGTTACGACTTTCAGCCGGTTCCACGCCAGGGGCGCAAGGAGAGCTATGTGGTGGTGAAGGCGCGCAACACAAGTGGCCGCGAGTTTAAACTCTTTTTGAACTACGGCAAAGGTGATGCGAAAAATGGTGGCTTTGTGATCAACATCCCTGACTCGGACGGGCAGCGCGACTACATCGTGAAGGTGGGCGGGCAGTACAAATGGTTCAGCGAGGACAACAACTGGATCAGCCTGCAGCCCGAAGGCGGTTCAGCCGTGGTGTCGCTGATACAAATCTCACAGGAGTAATTCCGCAATAGCGGCAACATCGGTTTTTATTATTCCCTTTTCGGTGATGATGCCGGTGATGTAGCGCGCCGGCGTAACGTCGAAGGCAGGATTGAGCGCCCCGGAACCCGGCGACGCCACACGGATGCGATGCATCGCGCCCTGCGCATCAGGCCCTTCCTGAAAAAGCACCTCCTCCTGATCTCTGTTTTCAATCGTTATTTCTTCCCCTGTCTTACAGTTGCGGTCGAAAGTTGACAATGGCGCAGCTATGTAAAAAGGAACCCCAAAAGCATGTGACGCGATGGCTTTGCCGAGGGTTCCGATTTTGTTGGCCGTATCCCCGTTGGCCGCGATGCGGTCGGCGCCGGTGATCACCATATCCACTTCGCCCTGTGCCATGAGCCAGGCCGCCGCATTGTCGGCAATGATGCGGTGCGGGACGTTGGCGTTGTGCAGCTCCCAGGCAGTAAGCCGGGCGCCCTGGCTGCGCGGCCGCGTTTCGTCCACCCACACAAAAACATTTTTACCCTGCTCATGCGCCAGATATATTGGCGAGAGTGCGGTTCCGTAATCCACAAAGGCCAGCCAGCCAGCGTTGCAATGGGTCAGGATGCGGAAGCCATTTTTTATTAATTCATTCCCATATCTTCCGATGGCCTGTGAATCGGCGGCATCATCGTCGGCAACAGCCTGTGCTTCGTCGGCCGCCGCTTGGGGTGAGGTCAGGCCTGCCCGGTAAACCCGCTCCACGGCATAAAAAAGATTACGGGCGGTAGGACGGGTAGCTTCAATGGTGCGGCGAGCAGCATCGAGAAAGTCGCGCGTATTATTTTGTAAAAATGCCTGCGCCATGGCAAAACCAGCAGCAGCGCCCAAAGCACCGGCGCCACGCACCACCATCGTTTTGATAGCATTGCAGGTTTGCTGGTAATCATTGCACGCAACAATTTCAAACCGGAAAGGCAGCAGGTTTTGCTCGATCATAAACACCGAAGCGCCCTGCATCCAGACTGTCCGGTAGTTTTCGCCATTCACAATCATCGTCACCAAGCATAAGCGTCGTCGTTCATCCACTTTCCCTGCACCTTCATCACCTGCTCCAGAATTTCGCGCACGCACCCTTCGCCACCTTTGAGGTGGGAGATGTAATGCGATACTTCCTTCACCTCTTCGGCAGCATCGGCCGGGCAAACGGCCACGCCGGCTTCGCGCATAATCTGCAGGTCGGGAATGTCGTCGCCCATATAGAGCACCTCGCGCGGATGCAGTTCATTTTTCTGGATGTAGTCGTGATAGATTTTGAGCTTGTGTTCCACGCGGATAAACACGTCGTGTATCTTAAGTCCGATCATGCGCAGCCGCACCGACTCGGAAGTGCCGCCCGAAATCACCACGATACGATATCCTTTCTTTTTGGCCAGTTGCAAGGCATAGCCATCTTTTACGTTGGCCGTGCGCAACTGTTCGCCATTCTCGGTGAGCAACACTTTGCCATCCGTGAAAACGCCATCGTAATCGAATATGAGGGTGGTAATATTTTTAAGAAGCTCTTTGTAATTTTTTACAACCATGTGAAAAGTTTTAATTAGAACAGATGAAAGAAGAATACTATTTTTTTTGATGAAAATGTTGCTGAATAATTTCACTAAGCAATTTGTAGATTTCCTGTTTTTCAGGATGGTTTTCAAGCTGTTCGAGATGCTTGCTGATGATGCCCTTGTCAGCGCGGCGGGCCGGGCCGGTTTGCGCTTCACGCGGATGCTGGTGCTGCAGTTTGCGGGTAGTCTCCCGGATCAGTGGCATCAGGATATCAAAATCTACTTTCCCATCAGCCAGAATTTCCTGCGCCATCAGGTACATAAAGTTGGTAAAATTATTAGCAAAAACCGCCGCAATATGAATTTGCAGGCGCGTTTCAGAATCGATTTGTCGCACGTCGTGGCTCAGGCTGCGTGCCAGTTGCATAAGGCCTTCTTCGGTTTTGAGATCAGCAGCTTCTATACAAAGCGGAACTTTAGAAAAATCAATTTCGGAATCAATGGCAAACGACTGCAGCGGATAAAGCACGCCGTACTTTGATGAAGCCGTCTGCAACACATCCATTGGCGTGGAGCCGGAAGTATGCACCACCATTTTATTGGCCACAGCCAATTGATTGGCCACTCCTGCAATGGCATCGTCGGAAATGGCGATGATGTAAATATCCGCGGAAGCGACGAGATTATGAATCTCATCCGTAGCGGCAGCCTTGTAAGCCGAAGCAAGTTTTTGTGCATTGGTGCGATGGCGGCTATAAATCTGCACGATTTTCCGGCCGCTGCCGTTGATCGCTTTCGCTAAATGATGCGCTACACGGCCGGCGCCAATCAGCACGACGTTTTCGTAAATCATCGCGATGCTAACATTATGAATTGTAAGTGGATTATTTTCAGCATTCGAATGCCCCTGTCCTTTAGGTGGGGATCAGAAAACCCGGTCAGGAACCTTTGGGCTAAAGCCCGCAAACCTATTACATCCGTATCTTTCCATGAACTTATCATAAACATGCTTTTTATTTGGGCTAAAGCCCGGTGTGATTCTTATTCCTTTTTTTATCCCAGGCCTGAAGGCCTGGGTTATTGATTCGTGATAATCCCGGGTCATTAGAATCGGGTTAGTTCCTTAAGCTGACGGATCATTGCTGCCGGGTCGGGCTGCGAGAAAATGGTATGGCCGGCCACCAAAATGTCGGCGCCTGCGCGTAGAAGCTGCGGGGCATTTTCGAGCGTAATGCCGCCATCCACTTCGATGAGCGCCTGCGAGGAGCTATCCAAAATCAACTCTTTCAGGTGCATGATTTTCCTGAGGCTGTGCTGGATAAACTTCTGCCCGCCATAGCCGGGATTTACGCTCATCACCAGCACATGGTGCACATCGGTGATAATATCTTCGAGCAACAGTATGTTGGTGTGGGGGTTGATGGCCACTCCGGGCAGCATCCCCAGCTCGCGGATAGCGTGGATGCTCCGGTGCAGATGCGTGCTGGCCTCATACTGAATGGTAAGCAGATCGGCGCCGCTCTCTTTAAATTCCCGGAAATAACGTTCCGGTTCAACGATCATCAAATGCACATCGAGTGGCTTTTCGGCTACAGACTTCAAATATTTAATGATTGGAAAACCAAAAGAGATGTTGGGAACAAACACGCCGTCCATCACATCCACATGAATCCAGTCGGCCTGGCTGTGGTTGAGCATCTCTATTTCGGCGGAAAGATGGCCAAAGTTGGCTGATAAAACGGAAGGTGCGATAAAGTGGCTCATAGTTTTTTTTGTGCAAAAGTACAAAATTAGAGAGAGTTTGTCGATCTTAAAATGCCACATACCCTGAGATCAAAAATCAGGTTATTATTCAACACTCCGATCGTTAAACTTTCATAAACATTGCCCCCCCCATCTGAAAACACTTGCTCAGAATGCAAAATATGGCATAGCTTTGATGAATCAGATTGAAGTTTAACAAAAAAAATCAATAAGATGAAAAACAAAACAACTTTTCAAAACGCCACTTCTGCTACACTGATAATGGTGTTGCTTTTGGTAGCTTTTTCGGCTTGGGCACAGCCTTATCAGCCAGTC
>JAAYIU010000053.1 GCA_012523265.1 Bacteroidales bacterium
GATCCTGCAGCAGGAAATCCGCCATGCAAAAACCACCGTGGATTTATCAGCGCAGCCGGCGGGCAGTTACATCCTTTCCATTTCCCTGGCCGGCAGCCATCGGTCGTGGAAGGTGATAAAAGAGTAGGTGGGATGACTATGTGTGTTTTATAAAAATCGTTACCGCAAACCAAAATCCTCCTTCCGATAATTGAAACGCGAAATTTTAAATTGAACGTTCCAGGGTTTGGGGACTCTGTAGGGCAGAAATACACGAACAGGAGTGCATTTATTCCCGAATCACCTTTTTGGTGTAGGTGTTTTTTCCATCCACGAACCGGACAAAATAAATACCGGGGTTTAATTTGCTAAAATCAACAACGTTTTCTGATTTGGGATTTAGCCTGCCATGCATCAACTGTTTCCCAAGGATATCAAAAACTGCAAAATCGATTTTTGTGCCGGCCGGAAATTGTGAAATATCAATAAATAAATCGTTTGTGCAAGGATTGGGATAGAGGTTTACAGTTTTTATTGTTGGATCAGGCTTCTCAATACCCAGCGCATTTTGATAAAAAGTGTGAACTTGCTGAATCCTGTTTTTCAAAAGGGCGAGGCTCGAAAGATTGTCGCCTTCAAAATCGCGTGCAAACACCAGGGCATATCCCAGATGCAGGGTGTCGCCGGGATTTAAATTGTGAGGCCCCGAAACCACCAGCCCCCGCCGGTCGCCGGGTACATTTTCAGCATTCGCCTCGGTCCATCCTTCACCCGTCACCGGGTCGCCCGGAAAAACAAATTTTACAGCTTGTTCGCCACCATAGCCATTGCCTCCGTAAGTAAAAGGCGTGGAATCTTTCCATAAAGCCTGTAAATAGGAATAATACTCCGTGTCGGAGTAGGGATCGGTCATGGGCTGCGGAACACCATAATTTAGTGAATAGACAAAAGCATCCATTGTGTAATTAAGGCAGGTAAACGATTGTGCCGGTGGATGTGCACCATATTCACCCGTGCCCCCATTACCATCTTCTTCGGTGCCATTATATACGATAGCCGAATGAAGCAAGGTATCGCAACAAAGATAATCGTTACCATAATATCCCAAATCAAAATCCACGAAATTGGCGGCATATACATCGTGGTAGGTGTGCGGCGAGCGGTTGATGATACGCTGATCGGCAAAGGTGGTGTATTTAAGTAACGAATCGTTTGGTTCATCGTAGGCATAATAGGCGGTTTGTATTTCGACACCCAACTTTCTACCACCGGTTTCGGTGTGCAAGTACCGGGCATCGTTCACGATGGTAAACACCGTTTGGTCGCCTCTGATAAGCGGGAAATCGCCGGCAAGCGGATCGTAAATGCCGTTGCCGTTCCAATCGTAATAGGGTGCCAGTTGCGCCGCCTGGCCAAGATTTACATCTCCGTTGCCAGGCCATTGGATTATATTTTTTATGGCCTGGTAGCCTTCATCCTGCCAATGTTGACGATGGAAGGCGATTTCATCCGATGATAATTTCCATACTTTGTTCCATACAGAGTCAAGAACAGGATTATAGGCCAAACTATCCATGATAGGTCCGGGGAAAAAGTCAGTCCCAGACTGCCGGTACCTTTCGGCGGCCAGGCAAAGCGCATCGTTTTCGTCAAGCCCGCCAATCCATAGCGCTTCCGAAAAAATGGTGTATTTTCCTGATCCTGCCGGAACTTCATAATTAACATCAGTGCCATTACCCAAATCCCAGAACTGCAGGCCAAAGGAATTAACACGGCATCTTACCTGGTTGACATCCAAAAAATCAAAACCTTCACCAATAACGAAACTCCCACTATTAACCGTTATGTAAACTCTGGCCAAATCTGAAACAAGATTATTCTCCAAATCTCTGATCCTGTAAAATACCGAATCCAGGCCCTGAAATCCTAAGCTGGCACTATAAAAAATGGAAGTGTCGGTTTTAACGATGGTGCCATGCGTGCCACCGGTAGCAAAGGAAACTACAATAGGATGATTTTCGTAGGAATAATCATTTTCCAAAACCTTGATCTCGATGGTGTCGAAGGTCATAACTTCTACGTAATCATTTACGGCAACAGGGGCTTTGTCTTCCTGCGAATAGCCATACATTACAGCCAAAAAAATAAGGCTGAGGAGGAGCGTGAAATTTGTTTTCATAAGTTATGTTTTTAAAGTTTCAATATTTTTTTGGTAACAATAGTTTGGTCAAGTACGATAAAAAGGTAATAAATACCCGGAGCGAAAGTACTAAGGTCGATGTGAGAGCCCGCCTGCCCCGAATCCATTATGTTTCCATTGGGGTGATAAATCCTGTAATAAATATTCGAGCTGTTTTGATTTGGATAGTCGATAAACAAATAATCTGAAACCGGATTGGGGTAAATTGTAAACTCATTATCCCTTTCAGGAATATTGGTAGGGGAAGCCTGATACACCAGTTGCCATCCCCGGAAATTGTCGCGGGAATCGCTGTGAAAATGAAGCAACAACTGGTTGCCCGGATAGGTTTTGGCCTGGGGCAGCGTGAATCCCGAAAACTTATCGAGCGGCTGGTTTACATTAGAAGGATCGTATATTTTGAGATAATCATAATCGGGTTCCACTTCAAAATCTGTAAAGGTGATGGTGATGTCGTCGGCACCGGCTACTTCGATTAAAAAATAACAATCCGTGTTTTCGGTATAATTTTTTTCGCCACTGCCATCAGAAAGGGTATCTATAGTGACAGAATAATAGAGCGTATCGTTGCAATATTCCGGCAGGATATAATCCCAGCCCAACCTCCAACCCTGGCCGGTAGCGGCACTGTCGGTAATAAAATTCAAAAACAACTTGTTGCCTGATGTAATCAGATCGTTGGGATGGGTGCTTCCTGTAAATTTACCCAACAGCGCTGCCTGAGCGCTTTCGCCGTCATACATAAAGAGTGTGTCGCCATCGGCCAGATCGAACTGGTAAAAATGAAGTGCAAGCTGAGCGATGGAATCCACCGGAGATAATTCAGGGGCGACCAGCCATTCACAATTGGTATTGTTGGTGTAAGGATGGTAACGGCTTCCATCTTCCAAAACGCCGGCAGGGTCGGTAAGCACCGGAAACGATTCACAGAAAGGAAGTCGATAGCCATAATAATTGGCATGAAAGCCCTGAAATTGGTTTTGATGATCAGAATCGAAAGTTATGAATAATGCAGTCCCCGAGCTGCAGAACGAAACCGGAAAATTATTGCCACTCACAACGGCCAATAGCGGCGCCTCAGCCGACGTGCCATCATAGATTCTGATCACATCAACATCGGTTTCTGTGTCGAGAAAAGTAAACTCCAGCAAAATGTTGGTCACTTCGCTACTATCGGGCTGTATCAGCCACCTTTTTTGGGACGCGGGCAGGTAATTTAAATTAGCACTCCCATCTTCAAAACTGCCAACATTATTCTTTAGCACTTCATCTATGGTATTAAAATCAGGAAATTCAAACTTTGTTGTATCGGGATAAATGTTAAAAATGGCGCCCTGCCCGCCATTTATATTAATGCCACCCGGGGTAAGGTTGTCGATGTAGTAATATCCGTTGTATGCACCTCCCCATCCCCAGTTGAAATGAAAATGTGTGGAATCCTGGTAGCCATCGCATACATAAACATGCCCTCCCCAGCCCATCGACCTCGGTAAATCACAGGCTGCCCCTTATCGAGATTTTCGATAAGCAATGCTGTCCACTCGGCAATGCCGGAAACATCTACTCTTGGCAGATAATCATCGGCCAGGTAGTTGAAATGCTCGCTAAGCGCATCACTAACC
>JAAYIU010000008.1 GCA_012523265.1 Bacteroidales bacterium
AAAGCCATCGAAGCATTGTAAGCATGAAGTTATGCAGCTTATCTATAAAATTTTGAGCCAAGCCAGGGCTACAAAATATTAAGCCCGGAGCTGGCCTTCCTTGCGGGCATTCCGGACGGAAGTAATAGATTTTTATAATTAAAAATTTGATAATTAATGGATATTAACGAAAAGAGAGCAACGAAAAGAGAAGATATGCAAATGGTGCCTCAGCCCGTAAAAGGTGAACCCGGACTGGTACAGGTAGATACTACCTGGGGAAAAATTCAAGCTATGCAGGTGGATGAGAATGTTCGCACCGTGGATGAGATCGAAGTGAATCAATTTCTGGAAACAAACCAGCAGGTGATCGACGGGCGCACTGCGGATTTTTACAACAAATCAACCATCCCCGGGGCAAAAAACATTCCCCACAATGAAATAACCCAACGGATGGGCGAACTGGACAGAAACCAGCCCGCGATTTTTTTCTGCAACGGGCCGCAATGCCCGCAGTCGCCCACAGCCATCCGCAATTTGCTGGAAGCCGGCTACCCACCCGATAAAATTCTGTATTACCGTGGTGGCATGCACGATTGGGTAACACTGGGCTTGCCGGTGGAGGACAAGAAGCAGTAAACTAAAAATATCGACAGGAAAAATTTATCTCATATCAAAATTTAAATAATGCGAAATGGATAAACCAGACAATCATCAACAGCACGGAAATGCCAAAACGCATGAGCATCTTGGAAAACATAAACACCATGAGGGGCAAGAGCATAACAAAGAACACGAACACCACGATCACACCGATCATCATAGGATGATGATAAAAGACTTTAGACGCCGTTTTTGGATTTCGCTTGTTTTCACTTTACCTATACTGGCGCTCTCACCAATGGTGCAGGATTTACTTGGCTTTGAGTTCGCTCTTTTCGGGGATGCGGATAAATATTTGCTTTTTGGACTCTCGAGCATCGTCTTTTTCTATGGTGGATGGCCTTTTTTAACCGGTTTGGTTGATGAGCTAAAGGAAAAACAACCCGGCATGATGACCCTTATCGCCGTGGCCATCACCGTGGCCTGGGGCTATAGTACGGCTACAACTTTTGGTCTGCAAGGTTCATCATTCTTTTGGGAACTGGCTACCCTGGTAGATATCATGCTGTTAGGTCACTGGATTGAAATGAAATCTGTTTTGGGCGCATCGCGTTCATTGCAAGAATTAGTGAAACTAATGCCCTCGGAAGCACATCTTCTTAAAAATGGGAACACCGTTGATGTTAAGTTGGATGAACTAAACGAAGGGGATCAGGTTGTTGTTCGTCCCGGCGAAAAAATACCCGTTGACGGGATAATCACCGAAGGGCTCAGCCATGTAAATGAGTCAATGGTTACCGGAGAGGCTAAACCCGTAAAAAAAGAGAAAAACAGCAAGGTTATCGGCGGAACCATCAATGGCAATGGTTCGCTCACGGTTAAGGTAGAGCAGGTGGGCGAGAACGCCTATCTCAACAAGGTTATCAAAATGGTGCGCGATGCACAAAACGTGAAATCGAAAACCCAAAACCTGGCAGATAGAATTGCATTCTGGCTTACCATAATTGCTTTAACCATTGGTTTTGGCACCCTCGCGGCATGGCTATTTGCCGGAAAGGAGTTTGCTTTTGCCCTGGAACGTATGGCTACCGTAATGGTGATAACGTGTCCGCATGCATTAGGTCTTGCAGTGCCTTTGGTGGTTGCCATATCCACCTCTATTTCCGCTCAGCGCGGCTTGCTTATTCGCAACCGCACCGCCTTTGAGAATTCCCGGAAAATAACAATGATGGTTTTCGATAAAACAGGTACCCTTACCAAAGGCAATTTTGGCGTAACACGCCTGGGTAGTTTTATGGATGATTTGAATAACAACGATATCCTCAAATTCGCGGGTGCACTGGAATCCAAATCAGAACATCCACTCGCTATGGGCATCATGAATAAAGTTAGGGAAGCTGAAATTGACCTGCCTCAGGTTGATAATTTTAATGCAATTACAGGAAAGGGAATTGAAGGAGATGTTAAAAACAGGCATATCAAAGTGGTAAGCCCGGGTTATCTCAAAGATGAAAACATTGAAATCCCCGACAGTGCATTGAAAAATAAAGCTGAAACCGTTGTATTTCTTCTGGTCGACAATAAATTGGCCGGTTACATTGCCATGTCGGATGAGATAAGAAAAGAGTCATTTGACGCCATTAAAACCCTTAAAGAGAACGATATCAAGTGTTATATGATGACAGGCGATAACGAAACAGTAGCAAAAAGCGTGAGTGATGAGCTGCAGCTTGATGGCTATTTTGCCGGCTTATTACCCGATCAAAAATTGGAGAAAATAAAGGAATTTCAACAGAAAGGTGAATTTGTTGCCATGACCGGCGATGGAATCAATGATGCCCCGGCACTCGCCACCGCCGACGTAGGCATTGCCGTGGGCAGTGGGACAGATGTTGCCGCCGAAACTGCCGATATAATACTGGTAAACAGCAATCCACAGGACATTAGCACGCTTGTGCTCTTTGGGAAAGCAACTTATCGAAAAATGATTCAGAATTTTGTATGGGCTACCGGATATAACGTTGTGGCCATACCGCTTGCGGCGGGAGTTTTATATAGTTATGGAATATTAATTAGTCCCGCCATGGGCGCAGTACTTATGAGTATGAGTACCATTATCGTTGCCATTAACGCACAATTCTTAAAACGTAAATTAAAATAATAAAATCATGAGAATTTTAAATTTCAAAAACCTGTCGGCATCTATTCTGGTATTATTGTTCGTAATTACCGCAACAGCCCAAAACGTTTACACGCTGATCGAAAAAAACAGCAAATTATCGGTTACCGGTACTTCTTCGCTGCACGACTGGGAGATGACAGCGACCGGTTTCACTGCCGAAACCGGTTTGAAGTTGGAGGGCAATGCTGTTTCTGAAATACAATATATCAAATTTTCCGTCCCTGTATCGGGGTTGGAAAGCGGTAAAAACATGATGAACAACAAGGCCTACGATGCCTTACAAGAGAATTCCCCCAGATAAAATTTGCCCTGAAAGAGGGCGCGGCTCCCGCTTTATCCGGGAAAGTGCCGAACTAACCGGGATGCTGACCATAGCGGGCAAAACAAAAGAAGTTAAGGTGCCTGTGGATTTTATCATTTCGTCTGACCAGCAATTTACGGCCAGCGGAAAGGTGCCCCTGAAAATGTCTGATTTTGGGATAGAACCGCCCACCGTCTTTTTTGGCACTATAACAACAAACAACGAGGTGGAGGTGAAGTTTAATTTTGAATTTAACAAGGGCAAGTAAGCCAACAACAATAATCTTTAAACTTTTAAATAGTATGTATTATGAGAAAATTAGTTGTTCTGATCGTGGCCATCTTCCTTGGCCAGGCATCTTTTTCACAACAGTTTGAAGAAGATAAAATTGGTAGCGAATTTGAAAAAGTAAAAGTAGGGGGTGAATTTGCAATACAGCTCCAGGCGCTCGACCATGAAGCCCCGGGGGCAGAGTTGATCGATCTGAAGAACAATTTTAATTTGCCTACCGCCAACCTGAACCTCACTGCCGATTTGGCGTCCGGGATCCGCTCGTATCTTAATGTTTACTTGTCGTCGCGCCACCACAACGAAGCTTGGGTAGAAGGCGGTTATTTGATTATTGACCGACTGCCTTTTTTCCCGGCAAGCGACAATATTATGAAATACCTCACCATTAAGGCGGGGGTTATGATGCCCGATTATGGCGATGCGCACTTTTTCAGGAGCAACAATGCCGATGTGATGTCCAACCCCTTTGTAGGTAACTGGATTATGGATGCTTACACCAACAATCCCGGACTGGAGGTAATGTTCAGAGACAAGGGTTTCCTAGCTCTTGTGGGCACAAACAACGGGCGCATGAATTATGGCCGCGGCAACGATTTGGGGAAAGACCTTGTTTTTTACTGGAAAGCGGGCTACGACAAAAGGATTACCGACGACCTGCGGGTACGTGCAACACTTTCAGGTTACCACGTCGGTGAGGGGCATAGCGGTTCTACCCTTTGGGATGGCGACCGTGCCGGTGCCCGCTACTACAATGTGATGCAAACTGTGGATGCCGAAGGCGATAATTTCCGATCGGGACGTTGGTCGCCAGGTGCCGGACAGTCGGAAATGGAACAGTTACATGGGCAATGTTTTCGTGCAGTTCCACGGGCTGGAAGTTTTCGGTATCTACGAAGATATGAAAGGGGTACTTAGCGGTAACGATCAGCATTTTACCCAAACGGCAGTGCAGGCCATTTACCGGCTTGGACGTTTTTACGCCGGAGCGCGCCTCAACAAAGTTTCTGATAACAACAAGTCATCCGTAAACCGCACTAATATTGGCGGTGGTTGGTACATGATTGATA
>JAAYIU010000087.1 GCA_012523265.1 Bacteroidales bacterium
AAGGCAGCTTAGCTTTTTCATGCTGCCTGAAAATTGGAAAAATGAAAACAATACGGAATTAACCGGAAGCCTATGTATTGCTGCCTAAACAAATTTTGAGGAGGTCGAGTTTTTCAGCAGACCCTATTGTAGTTTGGGATTTATTTGGAGTGCTAAAAAATTCCAAGTTCCAAATTCCAAATCACAAATAAATTCCAAGTTCCAAGTTCCAATTTTCAAACCTCGGAGCAGTTTGGTTATTGAGATTTAGCTATTGAGATTTATTTGGATTTTGCTTTATTGTAGTTTGGGATTTACTTTAAGCACACACGCACTACTTGTGCGCATCGGTGAGGTGTTTGTTTGCAAAAGTTGTGAGATGGGTGGCGGCAACCACGCGCATCAGCATCTCAAAATAATCGCACTCACCTGTGCTCATATCGTAATAATCTACACAGTCTATTCCCGTCGACATGGCTACATTAAGCTCTGCCACCGGCATGGTGATGGTGGCGATGCTGTAGAAAACTTTGGAATCCTGCAACAGAATGGTGAGATACACCACCAGGCTGTATTCGTTTTCGTACTTATCGTAATAGTTGTTGTTGCCTTGATATAGCAGATACGCCACCTGCGACTGATCGGCAGCAGTGAGCGTATAGGAATAGTCGTCGTCGATAGTGAATCCTCCGACCGCGACGCCATAAGAGCTTTGGATAATATCATCCACCAAAGCAATGGCATCGTCGATACTGGCAAAATCGGCTTCGGTGTCGTGCACGCCCACGTATTCGAGCATGAAATAATGGCTTAGGTTATAGTCGCTCATATCCACTACATAGGAACCACTTTCCGGCTGATATACCAGGCGACTGTCTTCGGGCAGCGCTACCACAATGCCGTTGATTACATCTTCATAAATGTCGAAGCGCAAGGTGCTGTAGTCGATAAAGATGTTGTTTTCTTCAAAATTGTCAGCGAAGTAATCGAGATTGTCCGGGTCGAAGGAGGTCTCATACATTTGCTCGAAAGAGCGATTTTTAGTTTTATAAAACTCAAAGCCGTTGTGCTCGTTTTCTGCCGGAAGATAGGGGAGGTCATCGTTTACAAATTTTTCTTCATCAAAATCCTCATCCAACTGCATTTGTGCCGAAAACAGCAACGACAGATCGGTGAGCGAAGCGGGCAACTGTGTGGAGTTGGTGCTTTCGAGTTCGGTTAGATAGGTGGCGGGGATGGCCCAGCTCACGTTGATCTGTCCGTTTTCGAGGCCGCCATCGCCGATAGCAATAAGTTGTCCGTCGGTATTATAAATGGGCGCTCCCGAATAGCCGGGCAGAAGGCTGCCATTGAGAAAATATACCGGAAGATCGATTTGTGGAAAACCCAAGGCTTTGAGTTTTTTCTTGTTGGGGATGCTCACAATCAGATATTCGAGGGTTTCGGGGTTGGCATCGCCTTTTTCGAGCGACTGGGTGCGATGGCCATTGGCGCCACCGTGGTAACCTTGTGCGTAAAGTTTTTCGCGGAATTTTACCTGGCCGGTATAAAAACTGGTGACAGGTTTTACGGGCTTGTTCAGCGGCATCTCCGAAAGGTTGGTTTTGAGCAACACCAGATCGGCTTTGGGCAACACCCGTATTACCTCGGCATCGCGCCAGTATGAATTCAGGTAGAGCACTTTTATTTGGGCGCCAGCCTGCATGGCATGCAGCGAAGTCACCACCCAGTCGTCGTGTTTCCAAATAAATCCGCTGGCAGCACTGGGTTGCCCGTTGGCGGTAATCTTGATCATCACCAGCGATTTGGCCGACTCTACCGGATTGAATTGTGCCGGCAGACTCGTGGCAGTAAAGAGCATTAATAGTAAAATGAAAACAACTGTTTTTTTCATGATTTAAAAATTTGAATGAGTGAAAGGTAGAATTGTTTTTGCTGATCTTTGGGAACTGCCGGAAGGGTATTTTTGACGATACGTTGCCAGCTTTCGCCTGATGATTTCAAAGCAGCGGTTATTTCATCAAGTGTATTGGTATCGTTAAGCTGGCTGACCTGCAATGTATTTTCGATTGTGATATCACCGGAATACTCCAACTCGCAGAAGCTATCGCGCAAAGCGAGCATGGCTGGTACAAAGGAAGCTTCAGGCATAAATTTGTTGAGATTCACGGCAAGCTCTGCCCAGGTGCCGCCGGCGCTGCGGAAGGAGTTGATGATTTCCGATGCCGGCCAGTCAGCTTTTGCTGATTGCAGGAAGTCGCAGGCGCGGGCATCTACAGTGGAAGAAAACAAAACACTGCTGTGCGACATTGCAACAAAATTGCTGGCGGCGGGCGTTGCATCCTGAGCTTTGGTATTCTCACCGGTAGCCTGGGCTGTGGGAGTAGCATCGGTGCCAAACCACCCTGGCGGAACATCATTAAAAACCCTGCGCGCCACATAGTAAAGCGATTGTGTGCTGTCGAAACCGGCGGCGCGGTATTCGGTGCGCAAGTCGATGGTGTTGGGGGAAAGAAGATTGTGTGCACGGATGTATATTCCCAGAATAATGCCTGCTACGGCAAAAAGCCCAAACGAGCCAATACGCAAGCCCTTGACGATGGTCAGGTATTTATCATTTAATCCCAACAGTACCACCAGCAGCGACGACAGTGTGCCAATAATGCCGCTCACCACCGGCGACACGGCCAGCCCGAGCAACAATCCGAGCAGCAGCCCTACGCCCATTCCGTTAAGAATAGCTGCGGCAATATTCAGCCCGCCGGGTCGGCATTCTGTTTCTGGTATTATTACAGGTTCGTTGCCTGGCTCGTCGTTTCCGGGCGCCGAATTTTGTTCGTCATCCATAAAGTACTTTTTGATTTTTGATAACAAATCTTGAAATTTTGCCAAAGAAGTCCTGTTTGATTTCTTATTATAAACCTGAATAATCAACTGTAGTTCAGAATGATGAGGCTCAATAGCTTTATTTAACAGTACATTAACACAATGACCAGCTCGGATTGTCGTGAAGAAGAAGCCGTCGCTTTGTCAGGTTGAAATGATTTGAAATATTAGCTTTGCATCCTCAATTTGCATGGCGTCTTATGACAAAAAACCACCTACTCGTCTCCTTTCTGGTGCGCAACTATTCTCTGTTGGGTCTCTTGGTGTTGCTGGTGTTTGTGGTTCCCGTTTTCCCCTGCTCCTGGCACGATTGGCTGTACGATGTATTGTTTTCGCTTGTCTATTTCTCTGCGGCATTGACCATCTATAAATACCGCAAAATACTCTACCCCATGGCGGTGGCAATTGTGGTGATGCTGTGGGTGTTTCGGTTGCTCAACTTGCATGCTCTCAACACCCTGTCCACACTCGTTGCTGTGGTCTATTTTTGCTTTATCGTTGTCAATTTTATTGTTATGATTGCGCGAAGCAAACAGGTGGATGCTCTGGTAATTATAAAGGCCATCAATGGTTATCTGTTGCTGGTCGCAATGTTTTCGCTCATCATCGTGGTGGTGATGTTTTATAATCCCGAGGCCATCGCATTCCCGGAGCAAGCCGCGATGTATGGTGAGAGTATGAACAATTTTGGTGATTACATGTATTTTGTTGTAATAACAATGGCCACAGTTGGTTATGGCGATGTGGTGCCGGTGTTGCCGGTGGCTCGTTCGTTGTCAACTTTTATCGCTATCACCGGGCAGCTCTATGTTGCCATCCTCATTGCAATGC
>JAAYIU010000029.1 GCA_012523265.1 Bacteroidales bacterium
ACCCTGACCTATTGGATCCTGATTGATGCGAATTGGCGCTGACCAGGTGGCGCCTTCGTCGGTAGAGCGGATCATGTAGATATCAATATCACTGCCGCTGTTGATGCCCGGAACGCCCTTGTTTGTCCATACTAAATAAAGGGCGCCGTCGCCACTGATATCGCACGCCATAGATGGGAATGAGTTTACACGATGATTTTTGCTGGTTTCCGATGTACGGATGCCTTTAATGTTGCTGATGATGCGGGTAGCAGGCTGCCAGGTTACTCCTCCGTCGAGGGATTTGGTAAAACCCATAGCGGTTTCATCGGTGGGCCAGCCATCGTAAATAGCCCATACTACATACACTTGTCCGTCAGGCCCTGTTTGAATGTTCACACCCTGGTTATGGCTTCCGGCGTTTACCTGTGAGCTGATGTTAACGGCAGGCGAGTAGCTGATGCCGTGGTTGGTGCTGCGTGAAATCTCAATTTCCGAATCGTTGGGGCCGCCAAAATCAGTCCATGCCGAGTAGAGATTTCCCTCGTAAGGGCTGGTGGGGCTGTTGTCGATCCACATGTGGTTTTTGTCGAGCATGGAAGAGCCTGAACCGGCATCTACGAGCACCGCCGTCCAGGTTATGCCATCATCGGAGTAAGAAACACCCTGGCCCATATTGTTGTGGATATAACCTACATATTGGCGTCCGGTAAGGCTGATGGCTGTTGTCGGGTCGCCGGAGTTGCCTCCGCCTGCTCCCTGAAGCGAGCCACCCCAGGTAGCACCAAAGTCATACGAATAGAAATAATTGGCGCCATACAACTGACCAACAGGATTCTGCGTAGAGTTGTTGGATTGCAACACATGATCAGGATCAGTAGGATTAACAAAAACAGAGTTTTCACTTTGTGTAGAATTCTCGCTGGTAACCGGCACGTCAGGAGAATCGTCGCGCCAAACACTTTTAGCAGCAATGCGGCTGCCTTTGTAGATGCCACGGGGCACTTCGCGATAGGGTTCTACCGGGGTAAGACCCAGCTCGGCGGCTTTGCGCCAATAGCGCATATTATCAACACGGGTGTCGAGAACGTCGTAGGGATAATATTTCCCATCCTTGTAAAGCTCGCCACGTGTTTCCTTCCCCTTGTCCTGTCCATAGCTGGCTATCGACACCACAAGTAGCGAAAAAATAAATAGAATCGTTGTAGTTTTCTTCATTTTGAATACGAGTGTTTATGTATGAATTGATTATTATAAATTATTTGCTGATGATCAATTTGCGAACTTCTGAGTGGTTATCGTTATAAAATTCCAGCAGATACATTCCGTTTTTCAACGAATCTACATCAAGGATGATGCTTTCGCTGTTGCTCAAATGTTCTTGCTGTAACATTAGTTTTCCGGTGACGGAGAAAATCTTGATGGTTGTCATTCCCGAAGCCATCGTCGGCATAGTAATGAGCAGGCGATCGGAAGCAGGATTTGGCGTAATTTTAAAAATGTCAGAATCGGTCTCATCTATCGAAGTGCAATCTTCGACTGTTACCACAAATTCTTCTGAGAAGTCGCCATAGCCGCAGTCGTTCATTCCGCGCACCTTCAGGGTTGCCGTAGCAAAATATTCTGTCGACCAGTGTACGGTAATTTCGTTTTCAAGCGCCACTTCTATTGTGCCGGCTTCGGCAGGCGTTAGTACCCATTCGTAGCTAAGTGCATCGGCAATGGGTTGGCAGGAATAGGAATAGAGATACCCGGCGCAAACAGGTGTTTCGCCGCTCAGGCCGTCGGGCATAGCAGGCAACGGCAGTATGGTGAGCACGAGATCGTCGGCATCGCTGTTGCCCTGGCCATCGTCAGCCGTCAGGGTAAGCGTTACAACTCCGGCTGCAATATCTGCATTTCCGGGCGTGTAAACAGCCTGCAAATTATTGCTGTCGTCGAAGGTGCCATCGCCGGAAGTGCTCCAGGTTATGGTTTGGTAATAACTGGCTGTGCCGTTGCATTGGTAGGTTTCGCTTTCGCAGATTTCGCCGTTAGCACCTGCATTGGCATTAACGGTGGCCGAGGGCGGAAACTCGATGAAGTCGATCCATCCGCAGTCGCTGCCCGAAGCGACATATACATCTTTTTCGTAAGACCATTTAAAAGTGTGTGTGCCGGCGGATACATTATAAGAAAACAATTCCCAATCCTGCTCTCCCGACCAGGTATCTTTTACCTGATTGTCGATATAGAATTTCAGGAAATCGTATCCCGACTCCGAGGAGACTTTGCGATAAAAAGAGACGGTACCTCCCGAGGCCACTTCCATGGTGTAGATCATCTGCGAAGAGCTGCTGTTGCCAATGCTTCCCGAGCGTGCCGAATTTTGGCCGTCCCACGACACACTGTTATCAATCACCCAGTTGGCGTTACCGCCAAAAGTCCAGTTTGCCCCAAAGCTGCCCTCTTCAAAACTAACGGCAAAACTTTCGGTCAGCTCGAAGTTTACAATATTGTTGTCGGGGGTAATGGTTACTACCTGGATGACGGTAGCATAATCCTGCGCCCAAACTTTGATGGTGTAAGTATTTTCAAAAATCGCGGGGATGCTGTAAGTTCCGTCATCTCCGGTTATTGCTGGTTCCACAGGTGTGTTTAGAACTGTTACAGTAGCGCCTTCGATGGGTTCGCCATTGTCGGTGTCGGTAACGGTTCCTGAGAGTGCGATGATCTGCGCGGGCACCAGTTGCACATCCAGAATGGTTTGCCCGTCGCTGGTGATGGCTACATTTTCGAAAGTCTGCGAGATGTATCCATAAGCCGAAAAGGTGACGGTGTAGCTATTGTTCATCAGCATGCGGTAATAAGTGCCAAAAGCAGCATTGCTCTTGTAGGGCATGCGGAAGTTGCCACTGTTGTCGATTTCGGCAATGTGCACTTCTGCCTCAACGGGGTCGCCGGTGGTTGCATTGGTAACATGTCCGGTAAGGGTGGAATAGTTGATACGGTTGAGCAGGATCATGGCAGCGTCAAGATTGTCTTCAGTGATCTGGTACACTTGATTGGCTGGTGGGATAAACTGCGTTCCCAGCTCTATTGTGTATCCAAAGATGCCGTGTTGTCCATAAGCCCAGTCGTCGGTGCCACCCGAAGCAGGGTAGAGTTGCCAGGAAGACTGCGGGGTGTAATGTCCTCCTGCGATGCCGGGGATGGCGTTGCCCATCATGGTACCCAGGTTAGCAATTGCAGCATTGTCGGGGCCTATAGCTCCATCGGTATATCCAAAGGGCCACAGCACCAGTTCGCTGTAGGTGTGGTAAGAGATGCCTGTCACAAAATGACGCGCAGCCATCAGGTCGCGTATTGCCTGAAGCTCCGGCTCGGAGAAAGCCTCCGGCCCGCAGTAGGTTATTTCGCCCGGATCGTGAGAAGTACCTTCTTTGCCCCATTCCCAACCGTAGTTGCGGTTGGGATCCACACCGTCAGGATAGCCATTCCAATTGCCTGGCGTCACGCTGCCATTGCCGTCGTTGTCGCGAATGTTCTTACGCCAGTTCAGGTCTATCTGATTCAGCACCACTTCATGGCCGTCAGGATTCACGATGGGCACAAACCAAATCTCCTTGCTGTTCACATTTGCGGTAATCTCCGGGTCGGTGCCATAGTTATCTACAATGTGATTTAAAACATACATGGCCACTTCGGTGCTCAGTGGCTCGCGGGCGTGGTGTGCTCCAAAATAATAAATGGCCGGCTCGTCTTCGTCCAGCTCCACATTATCCGACACCTTCATTGCCCAAATGTCGTGTTGGTAAGCGCTGTAGTTGCCATAGCCTTCGGTGTAGTATATTTTGCCATGGCTGTCGCCGATGTCGATCAGCTGGCAGATGTTGGGATGGTCGGCAGCGATTTGCTGCAGCTCTGCCAGCGCCTCCGCATAGGTGCGGTATCCGCTGATGTCGTCAGCATTTCCCAGGTTGGCAGCCATGTCAGCTTCGGTGCTTACTACCCGCACATCGTAACCTTGCCTAAGAAATGTTTCCACCTCTGTTTCATAAATTACAAGATCGAGATATTTTCCGGGAACATACGATGCTACATCGTAAGCAACATTGTTAAAAGTTTTCACGGTTACCGGATCAGGATTATCAAAACGGATAACCACGCGCTGTTGACCCTGAACAATTAATGTAATTGTGAGCGCAAAAAGTAGTGAGAAAAGATATTTCATTTTCTTAAAGTTTAAAAATGAGTTTATAAATTAGAAAAGAAAAATGTTGGCTTACGCCGAAAAATCCCCCTGTGATACAACTCTTTATTTATCAAAAGGTTTATTGTTGAATGATTATTTTTTTAATGACGTTCAATGTGTTAGCTGTGATGTGCAGATAATAGACCCCTGCCGGCAACTTGCCCGGATCGATGGTGAGGTCGGTGTCTTCATTGCGCAAAGCGGCTCTTTTTTCAAATACAATATTCCCGTTTACATCCATCATTTTTAGCGAAAGCGCTTGCTCATCGATGGCGGGCATCGAGAGCGTAAAAGCTCCTTTGGCAGGATTGGGTTTGATTTGTATTGTTTCGGCTAAAGCCGGATTACCAATGCCTTCGCACACGTCCACAAACACCACAAAATCCTCCGACCATTCGCCTTCACCACACGGGTTGCCGCCCCTTACGTTGAGTGTGGCATTGTCGTTATAGGTTTCGCTGAACATGATCACGGCGGGATTCATCTGGTTATTAATAATGGTACCGGCTTCGGCAGGTTCGATTGACCACTCATAAAAATCGGCGGCAGCTATCTCACCTACCAAAAATTCATAAGCGTGGTTCTGGCAAACTATGTCGGGCCCGTCGATGGTACCGGCCGTTGCGGGCAGCGGTTCTATCTCCACCTGCAGCGGTGTGCTCATGGCGCTTTGGCCGCACAGGTTGATACCGGCTGCCATAATTTCGACCATGCCGGCAAAGTTGGCGTCCCAATCCACTGTTATCTCCGGCCCGTTTTGGGTAAATGTTCCGGCAGCGGCGGGTACCAGTTGCCATTCCCAGTCGGTGCAGTTTTCGGGGTTGGTAAAGTAAATGCAGTCGGGAGCGTCCTGGCACATATTGGTGAGGCCGTCGGGCATAACCGGTACTTGCGGATCATCAAAAACCCACATATAGTCCAGCGCCGTAAAGCAATCGCTATTGGCGCCATCGCTTACACAAAGCGTAACATTATAAAATCCGCCGCTGTTATAAACCACAACAGGATTTTCGTCGGTGGAGGTTGCAGGAGTGCCGCCCGGAAAACTCCATTCCCAACTGGTTGGATTGCCAATTGAAATATCAGAAAAATGAACTTCGGTGCCGTGGCAGATAATTGTTTCGTCGCAGGTAAATCCTGCCTCCAATGGCTCTGGTATTTCTCCTTCCACTATAATGGTGTAATCTTCCACTTCGCCATAGCTCATCGGGCCGCAAGGAGTAGGATCGGTGCTATAGCTCATCCTTACGCGCATGCGAAAATTGCCCGGAGGTGAGTCTGCAGGCACCGCGATAGCGCCTGTGAATGTCTGGCCGCCACCGCTGCTGGTAAGCACAAACTTTTCGTTGCCACCGTCGAACTCAAAGTTCATATTCCAGTCGACCCAGCAGGTAACTTTATCCGACGACCATGCATTGCCATTGGTAACGGTAATGGTTTCGGAGTCGCCGGCGTCGATGATGGTGGTGATATCGGTGTAGTTGGCCACGCCACCCTGCCATCCGCTGGAGTTGTTAATTGATCCACACACCACTTTGCTAATGTATTCGTCCTGGTTTGTAGTGGAAGCTTCGCAGTAATCCGGAAATTCCACGGTGATATATTTTGTGTTAGGCTCTACGTTGGTGCCCTCATAGTTGAAGTTGATGGTAGAGATATGGCCGGCAGGAGCCGATGCTGCTGCTGATACGCTGTAAGTAGCGGTGGCGCTCTCATTTACGGCAAGGGTGCCAAACGGCTGTGGCGCGGTGGTGAGAATGGTCAGGTATTCATCCTCGGTGGTAAAAGTTCCGGTGATGTCTATGCCCGCCTCGGTTCCCACATTTTTGAGGGTAACAATAAAATCGGCTGTCTCGCCGGGTTCGAGGATTCCGTTGTTGTTGCCGCCGGCATCATTCACCACGTATCCTTCCATAATGATGTAAGGGCCTGTAATTGCGCTAAGCGCCTGCATAGCATCCAGGTCGAAGCCGGCGCCGTTTTGGTTAGCGCTGCCATCGCCATCGTCCAATATTTTGAAATAACGTGCTTCAGAGATGTTGCAGTTGGCAAAGTCGAATTCTGAAGTTCCGGTACCTGTGCCCATGCTGTGCCACGGACCGTCCATGCTTTCGCCTGCGTACAAAGTAAAACCTTCGGGTGTAGCGTCGCCTTCAAAAACCATGATATCGGCGCCGGCACCATCAAAGATCACATCCAGCATATCTATAACAATCCAGCCGCCTTTGCCCAGCGAATAATACAAGTTGTCGGGTTGTCCGATCACATTCCACGTGTGCCCAGCGTCAGCGGGGTTGTTGTTGGGGATGTGTGAGCTGATAACTTTGTAAATGCTTTGATGCTCCAGCGCATCAAGTTCGATATCCACTTCGGTGGTACTCATTGCGCTTACGCTAATTCCGGTGACGAGTTTATCGGCATAGCCATTGGCTTTCACCAAAATGTTGTAGGTGCCTGCCAGCAGGTATTTATGAAAATCGCCCACGCCGGGCCCCGTGTAGGCGGGCAGTAAATTGTCGATGAAAACTGTGGCCGTCACCGGTTCGCCGGTAAGGGCGTCAGTAACTGTTCCGCTGATGCCGTAGCCGCCATGTTCGATCATTGCAAGCATTGCTGGTTTGTTGTAATTATAATACATCATGATCTGCGATGCAGGAGGTTGTTTGCTGTACGAAATTTCCATCGACCAGCTGATGCTGCCCATTGCTCCGTAGTTGCCATCTTTGGTGCTTCCGTTGATGGGATACATGCCGGTGTTTCCCTGGCCATATTCCATATTGGCATATCCTGATTCGCTCGAATACAAAGCAGCAAGCTGATCGATGTGGATATGATCGGGCGTCTGGCTGGCGCGATAGCTCCAGGGATAGGAAACGTATTCGGTGCCGCTGTGGTAGGTGGTGTGTACCACAAACTGGTTGCTGAAGGCGCATTCTCTTAGCGCTTTCGATTCCACCTGCGAGAAGGCGCCGGTGCTGCTGCCCTCTGCATTCCACATGTAGCCCCAGTCGCGGTTCAGGTCGACGCCATTGTTGTTGTAACGCGTCATACCCACGCGGCCATCGGGATTAACCATCAGATAAAGCCATATCTCGCGTGTATCGACAAGCCCGGTGATGTAGGGATCGTTGCCGTAGGCCAGACAAAGATCGCGCGCAAAGCGGATAACGTTTTCAGGGCCGCCGATTTCGTCGCCATGTATGCCGGCATCAAACATAATCTCCGCTTCGTTTTCGTCGATGGCGGAGTTGTCGCTGATTTTGAGTGCTGCCAGTTGGCGCCCGCCCATCGAGGTTCCAAAAATATGCTTGGTACAAATTTCGGGGAAGTTTGCAGCCAGACTATCGGCCAAGTCGATGATTTCCTGATAGCTGTGATAGGCCTCGTCGGTTTCCCAGAAATGGGCGTAATGTTCATTCAGGTTTTCGATGAGCACCTCTGCCGTAAATCCCGCCTGCTCGAGTAGCAACCGCTCTTCGGCGGTAACATACAGGCGGGCGTGATTGCCGTAAACATCGCCGTTGAGGTGAAGTGCCTGCAATCGGGCTGCTTCTGCCGGTGATGAGAACGCTACGCTTATCTCCATTTCACCCCGGCGCCATTGGGCGTAGCCAGGCGTGAGGAGCATGACAGCCAGTAACCCAAGTATAAAATTTTTCATTGTGTTTATTATTTTAAAAATTCGGTGATCCAATTCATCACTGCCCCTATGTTAACTTTCCTTAAGGGTTGCTAAAGTATAATTATTTTGGAAAATCAAAGAATCACAAAAATGAATCTATTCGCTGCTATTCAGCGCAATAGCGGTGAGGGTGCCGGGACTTAAAAAAAAATATCAAAATGTTTTTGGTGATTTCAGACCCTTGACCTGTTAATGGTTCTTTCAGCGGGTTACAATTTTATAGAATCTAAATAACGCGACAATAACTTCACGGTGTGTCAGAAGCTCTGAGTTTATCAAAATGGCTATCTAACCCCGCGCTCGTATGTTTGCAGGTTTATTATCATTGATATGTGTGATTTGCGCTTTGTAGTGGCTTATCCACAATGAAAAAATTTCTCAACCAGATCGAGCATGGCTTGCTGATCGCCGGCAATTTGTTCTCTCAGGTGGGCGTCGGCAAATTTGCGCAAGCGGGTGATGAGGCTTTCGAGCAACGGCATCGGAAACACGTTTCCTTCGGCATAAATTGCTGCCTGCTGCTGGAGCATATTGGCTGATTCGGCGCACGAGATGGGAAGCTGCTTAAGTTTATTCACCAAATCCTGGTGCTCTTCGTGGAAAATGTTGACATCCACATACGTTTTGGCTGCATACTCCAGATTGTTTTCCATCTCGAACCCATGGCGCGCTGCTACCACCAGCCCGGCCAACAACAGGAAAACATCTGCAGAGCCATCGGGGCAGCGAAATTCGACAGTTTGTTTGTCTTTGTCAGGATGGTCACTACTTTTTTGCTGTGGGTTGGCATGCAGATACATGTCGGTATTTCCTGTCCATCCCAGTGGCACGCGCACCAGCACCGAGCGGTTGCGGTCGCCCCAGCAAATGTTGGTAGGCGCTTCCTGGTGTGGCACCAGCCTGAAATAAGAAGTAGGATTCATGTTGCCAAAAGCAGTGAGCGAAGGGGCAAGGTCGAGATAGCCGGCGATGGCTTTTTTGGCTGCATCGCTTAGCTTTCCGTTTTCGGTCATCTGGCTTACGCCATCCTTCATCAGCTTGGTGTGGATGTGCATGCCGCTGCCTGCTTTGCCCACCGTAATTTTGGGAGCAAAAGTCGCCGTTACGCCATATTGATGCGCCAGCGTGCGGATGATCCACTTGGCCACCAACAATTGATGTGCTGCGTCTATCACGGGGCACGGCAAAAACTCCAGCTCGTTTTGCTCGTAAAGGGTTTTGCCAATAGTAAAATTGCCCACCTCGCTGTGGCCATATTTGAGCATTCCGCCCGCCTGCGCAATAGCCAGCATTACCTCATGCCGAAAAGCATCCGATTTGTTGAAAGGTGACGACTCGTGATAGCCACGCTGATCGACGGCTTCATACAAGGGATCGTTGTCGGAGATGATATAAAACTCAAGCTCGCCCATGGCATGAAACTCATAGCCGGTTTTTTCTTTGAGCAGGTCGTGGGCTTTTTGCAGGATATATTCCGGAGCGCTTTCGAGTGGGTTGCCGTTTTTGTCGTAATAACTACACAGGATGTCGAGGGTAGGAATCTCGTTGAAAGGATTTACAAAAGCAGTTTTGTATTGCGGAACCACGTAAAGATCGCTGGAGCCGGGCTTGATGTGAGAGAACAGGCTGCTGCCGTCGATGCGTTCGCCCATGGTGAGCACATCGAGGAGGTGTTCGCGGCTGTTGATGACAAGGGTGAGCGTTTTCAGGCGTCCGTCTTCGCCGGCATAGCGCAGGTTGAGCATCTCTATCTTGTGATCGTCGATGTACAAAACCAAATCTTCAAGCGTAAACTCTTCGGGTAGTTTGCCGAGGTACTGCACCAATGGGTTGGGATTCATCATGATCTTGCTCTTCATAGCTTTAAAAATTTTTTTATTAAAAAATGATCAGTTTGTATGCGTCAAAAGTAAATTACTTTTTAGCGCCAGCGAAATTGTCGACAGGAATAAAAAGCGCAGCGAATGATTTTGTATGATTGCCGACAGGAAAGGTTTTTAAAATGGCTGACTGTTAGGAGTTGCAAGATCAAAAACCTCAAAAATGAATAATTTTGCAGATCATTCCATCGAAAGTCAACAGGAGTGATTATTACAACAAGAAAAAATTAAGCGTTATGCAAAAGATGTTATTATTAGGCGTTGAGGCCATCGGGCAAGCAGCCATCGATGCCGGAATATCGGCGGTATTTGCCTATCCCGGCACCCCGTCAACTGAAATCACCGAATATGTTCAGGCTTCCCGTGAAGCCCGCGATAATAAAGTTGTTGCCTCCTGGACAGCCAACGAAAAGACAGCTATGGAAGCTACTTTGGGCGTTTCGTATGTCGGCAAGCGTGCCATGGCGTGCATGAAACATGTGGGGTTAAATGTTGCCGCCGATGCCTTTGTCAATGCCGGCGTCACCGGAGCCAACGGCGGTCTGCTGGTGGTTTCCGCCGACGATCCCTCGATGCACTCTTCACAAAACGAACAGGACTCGCGTTTCTTCGGGAAGTTTGCCATGATTCCTACCCTGGAGCCTTCCAACCAACAGGAGGCTTACGACATGGTTTTTTATGGTTTGGAACTATCCGAAAAACTCCATACGCCTGTTTTGTTGCGCATCACCACACGCCTGGCGCACTCACGTGCCGGTGTAGTGCGAAAGCCTTCGCGCGAACATAACGAAATACGCCTGCCCGACGACCCGAAGCAGTTTATCCTGTTGCCGGCCATTGCGCGAAAGCGCTACAAAGGCCTGCTTGCTAATCAGGCGCATTTTATTAACGAATCAGAAACATCCGGCTACAACCGCTACATCGATGGCTCCGACCATTCGTTGGGCATCATCGCCAGCGGCATCGCCTACAATTATCTGCTCGAAAATTTTGCTGACCGGGAGCTTCCCTATCCTGTGCTGAAGATCAATCAATATCCGGTTTCACGGACATTATTAGCAAAATTAGAAAAGGAATGCGAAACCATCCTGGTGCTCGAAGAGGGGGCGCCGGTGATCGAGGAGATGCTGAAAGGTTATCTTTCAAAAAATTTAAATGTGAAAGGCCGGCTCGACGGCACCGTTCCGCGCGATGGCGAATTAAACCCCAATGTGGTGGCGCGTGCTATGGGTCTGGAAGATACTTACGGGCAGGATGTCCCCGGGCTTGTTGTGGGTCGTCCGCCCTCGATGTGTATGGGTTGTGGCCATATCGATACCTACAACGCGCTGAATAGTGCGATGGAAAAATACAGCAAAGGACGCGTCTTCTCTGACATTGGCTGTTACACCCTCGGAGCGCTGGCGCCTTTTAACGCCATCAACTCCTGTGTGGATATGGGTGCTTCCATCACCATGGCCAAAGGCGCGGCTGACGTTGGGTTTTCGCCCTCCATCGCTGTGATCGGCGATTCTACTTTTACCCATTCCGGCATGACCGGCCTGCTCGACGTGGTGAACTGCAATTCCAACGTCACCATTATTATCAACGATAACTCCACCACCGGCATGACCGGCGGACAGAAATCGGCTGCCACCGGAAAAATTGAAGATATCTGTCGTGGCATCGGCATTCCCGAGGAACGCATCCGCGTGATTACGCCGCTGAAAAAGAACCACGACGAAAACGTGCAGGTGCTCCTCGAAGAGCTGCAGCGCGACGAGCCTTCGGTGATAATATCACGACGTGAGTGCATTCAGACCCTCAACAAGCGCATGCGCCAAAGAGCCGCAGCAAAAGCCAAAGAAGCCGAACAACAAAAGGCATCACAACAATAAAATTAAATAGAACATGAAAAAAGACATTATTCTGGCAGGTGTCGGCGGACAAGGAATTTTATCGATAGCAGCCTGCATCGGACTGGCTGCCGTGGATAACGGTTTGTTTCTGAAACAGGCCGAAGTACACGGCATGAGCCAACGCGGCGGCGCCGTGCAATCCAACCTGCGCCTGAGCGACAAAGAAATAGCCTCCGACCTGATCCCTTACGGCCAGGCCGATCTGATCATCTCGGTAGAGCCGCTCGAATCGTTGCGGTATCTGCCGTGGCTCCGCCGCGACGGGTGGCTCATCACCAGCTCCAACGCCTTTGTCAATATTCCCAACTATCCCGATAAGGAAGCTCTTAAAGCCGAAATTAAAAAGATAAAAAACCACATCTTCATCGACGCCGAAGCCATCGCCAAAGAACTGGGTTCGGTACGGTCGGCAAATATGGTGATGCTGGGCGCAGCAGCTCCATTTCTTGAAATGCCTTTCGATGAAATCGAAAAAGCCATCGCAAAACTTTTTGGAAACAAAGGAGAAGCTGTGGTTGAGCTTAACCAAAAAGCAATGAAAGCCGGTTATGAGTTTAGCAATCGTGCGGTAGCAGGGGAGTAGTGAGCGGTGAGCGGTGAGAGGTGAGCGGTGAGAGGTGAGAGATGAGCGGTGAGAGGTGAGAGGTGAGAGATGAGTGTACTATGCAATTGGTTCCGATGGCTGTGATTCCGGGATTGTCGAAAGTTTAGCGTATGTTTGCCGGGTATGACTTTTAGTTAAAAAGAATTATAGAGAAATATTCACATCATAATTATTAAAACTATGGAACCTATCCTTTTAAAATCGTTAAAAAAAGCCATCCGGCATTGGTACATCCCCTTACTGGTAGGGGTATTTTTTATAATAGTCAGTGCCGTAGTCTTTGTCTCCCCGATATTTTCGTTCATTGCACTTGCCATTTTGTTCAGTCTTTCTTTGTTGTTCGGCGGCCTCTCCGAGATTATCTTTTCAGTGGCCAACCGCGATCAGTTAGAGAGCTGGGGCTGGTCTTTGGCTTTTGGTATCGTTACTTTTGTAATAGGTATTTTGTTATTCCTAAAACCGGGTCTTGCTACGGAAATGCTTGCTTTTTATGTAGGGTTTGTCATCCTGTTCCGTTCCATTGGAGCCATTTGCTTTTCGCTGGATGTAAAAAAATATGGTGAACCCAATTGGGGCTGGTTGCTGGCCTTTGGTATTCTTGGTACCATAGCTTCTTTCATTCTCATATGGAATCCTGTATTTGCCGGATTGAGTGCGGTAATTTTTATTGGACTAAGCTTCTTATTTGCCGGTCTTTTTAGCATTGTTTTCTCCTTTCAATTGCGCAAGCTGCACAGACGATCGAAAGTGCTCTCGGCAGAATTAATGGCGCGCTTCGACGAACTTCAGGAGGCTATCCGCGAAGAGTGGAGTAAATAAAGCTTCCGATTTCAATAGTCTTTTCCCCTGCAGGGATGTCTATTCTTGTTTCCGAAACCTTACAAAACATGAGAATCAACCCGATAATCAAATGTCTGCGGTTGATCTCCTTGTTTTTACGCGTTCATCAGGATACTTTTGCAACCAATTGTTTAAACAAAAAATTTCATTATCATGGAAAAAATTAATGTTTTGATTATTGGCGGCGGAGCATCCGGACTGCAAGCTGCCATAACAGCAAAAACTAATTACCCCGACAAATCGGTTGTGGTGGTAAGAAAAGAAGAAAAAGTATTGGTGCCCTGCGGGATTCCTTACATTTTCGGGTCGTTGCATACCAGCGACAAAAATATTTTACCCGACAAAATGCTGACGGATATTGGCGTGGAGATAAAGGTTGCAGAGGTTGATATTGTTGATAAAGAAAACAACATCTGTACTTTATCAAATAGCGAGAAGATTTATTTCGAAAAACTGATTTTTGCAACAGGCTCCATTCCTACAAAACCCAAATGGCTGAAAGGTGCTGATCTGGAAAATGTATTTTCAATTCCTAAAAACAAAATATATCTGGATGAGATGCACGCCCGGCTGAAGCCTTTGAAAAAGGTTATCACCATCGGGGCTGGATTTATCGGCGTGGAGATGTCGGATGAAATGAACAAGGCAGGATGGGATGTGACGCTGGTAGAAATAGAACCCTCCATATTAGCCAGAGCTTTTGATAAAGAATTTGGCGACAAAGCCGAAGACCTGTTAAAGTCGCGGGGTGTGAAAGTTATTACGGGCAAAGGGGTAAAAGAGATTGTTGGCAAAGACGGAAAGGTTACCAAAGTAGTTTTAAGTACCGGCGAAGAGCTACCCGCTGATGCAGTCATCCTTTCGATGGGATACGTTCCAAATACTGAATTAGCCAAAAAATCCGGTTTCGATTTAAACGAATTTGGATTTATAAAAACGTGTGAATACATGCGTATTTATAATTGTTCGAGCGACTATTTTGCTGTTGGCGATTGCGCCGAAAAGAGAGATTTCTTAACGGGAAAACTCAACACAACGATGCTGGCATCTACCGCCTGTGCCGAAGCCAGAGTTGCAGGCATGAGTTTGTACGGATTAAGCCCTTGTAAATCGTTTGGCGGAACCATTGCCATTTATGATACTGCCATCGGGAATACTGCTTTCGGCACTGCCGGTGTCACCGAAACGAAAGCTATGGAAGACGACTTTAGCGTGATAGTGGGCAGCTTTACAGGAATGGACAGACACCCGGGCACCCTGGAAGGCATGCACGAACAAACCGTAAAATTAATCGTGGCCTCCGATTGTGGTATGATCATAGGCGGTGAAGTGTATGGCGGCCAAAGCGTTGGAGAATTGACCAACTCTATTGGTTTTTTAATTCAAAGCCACACAAACATAAAGTCGCTGCTGACGGCACAAATTGGCACCCATCCATTGCTTACAGGCTCGCCTGCAGGGTACCCATTGATTAAGGCTGCTGAAATTGTCGCAAAGAAATTGAAACGCAGGTTCTAAATTCAATTCCCGTAACGATAGCGGTTTTTCCTGTTAAAACCGCTATCGTTATCGTTGGTGCCAGCAGGAAAGGCAAGGCTGCTGCGGTACTTTTGGCGAAAGCCGGTGCCAATCTGCCATAGAGATTTTAAGCCGGAAAATGCTGAAAAAACAGGTTTTTGAGGAAGACCTTTTTGGATTCTGAAATGAGTGATGGTGGAGAATATTTTGAAACGACCGAAAACACTTATGGCTTTTTGAAGTTTGTGTAGAACACTTGAGGTGATGTACTTTTAAAAAACAGATGTAATGACCAAAAAAGAAGGATCCAAATAAAACGATTATGCACAAAAAAGCAATCGAATGTATCGCCGTTCTTACCTCCGGCGGCGATGCCCCCGGCATGAATGCTGCCATTAGAGCCGTAACACGGGCTGCATTGGCAAATAACGTAAAAGTGTTTGGCTGTAACTATGGGTTTCAGGGAATGATAGAAAACGATTTTTTGAAACTGAGTTATCAGGATATCGGCGGTATCATAGGCTTAGGCGGAACAATACTGAAAACAGCACGATGCGAAAAATTTACTACGGTCGAGGGCAGAGAGCAGGCATACAAGAATTTGAAACAAAGAAATATTGATGGTGTTGTGGTAATTGGCGGGGATGGAACGTTTAAGGGCGCTGCACAGTTTTCTTCTGAGTTCGACATTCCCTTTATCGGGATACCCGGAACAATCGACAACGACATCAGTGGCACCGACTATACCATTGGTTTCGACACTGCCCTGAACACGGTGGTGCAGGCCGTCGACAAAATAAAAGATACGGCCAGGTCGCACGGGCGGATATTTTTTGTCGAAGCGATGGGACGAGAGGCCGGACTGCTGGCTTTGGGAAGCGGGCTTGCCTGTGGGGCTGAGGTTATCCTCATCCCAGAAGTTTTGGAACAGGAAAAAGAGCTGGACAAGTTCATCCAAAAAGGGTTGGTAGATAAAAAAAGCAGCGGCATTATCATGGTTGCGGAGGGATACAAAACGGGCGGTGCCTTAAAAATTGCCGAACGGGTTAAAGCACAACACCCCGACATTGAAGCAAGGGTCACAATTTTGGGACATATACAGCGGGGAGGCAACCCGACAGCTCAGGATCGGATTGCCGCAACACGAATGGGAGTGGCGGCCATCAACAGTTTGTTGGCCGGGAAAAAGAATTTAATGATCGGGTTAAAAAACAAGGCTATTGTTGAGGTTCCGTTTGGCCTGGCAGAAAAGGCTTATCGCCCAATAAACAGAGAATTTGTGGATATACAGGAAGTGATAACGCGCACTTGAAAACATGACCTGGTTATTAACCATCGAAATTATTTATCTCCTCATCGTGCTGCTGGTCATCATGCGGGTGCTCTACGATACGCGTAGCGGTGATAAAGCCCTGGCCTACATTCTCTTTATCATCCTGTTGCCGGGTATCGGCATGTTGTTCTATTTTTCTTTTGGTGTTAATTACCGAAAGCATAAATTGTACAGCAAGAAAATAGTAGAAGACGAGGTGTTGCTTCAAAAAATTAAGAGACATCTTCGCAATTATTCCGAGCAGATGTTGCAGTCGGCTGGTCTGTCGCGGGAGTACAACACATTGGCGCGTTTTATTTCCAACTCGACAACAAGCCCGCTCACCGGTAACGATTCCGTCAGGTTGCTTTTGAACGGTGAAGAGAAATTTCCGGAAGTGCTCAAAGCGCTTCAGGGCGCAACATCGCACATCCATATCGAATATTATATTTATGAAAATGATGAAACTGGAAATGCCATAGCCGATGTCTTGATTGATAAAGCCAGGCAGGGTGTAGAGGTGCGTTTCATCTACGACGATTTTGGCAGCCACGGTTTGGGCAAACGATTTATAAAACGACTGGAAGATGCCGGCGTGGAGACAGCGCCTTTTTATAAAATAAAATGGTACCTCCTGGCCAGCCGCATCAACTACCGAAACCACCGGAAAATCATTATCATCGATGGGAAAAAGTCCTTCATTGGCGGCATCAATATAAGCGATAAATACCGAAACGATACAAAAGCTGAAAACGGCCTCTACTGGCGCGACACCCACCTGATGATTGAAGGCCCGGCGACCTTTTATCTGCAATATCTTTTTATTTGCGACTGGAACTTTTGCAGTGAAAGCAAGCTGCCTTTTGTACCAGCTTATTTCCAACTCTCTGTCCGTGAAAAAGATGCACCTCTCACCCTCGTACAAATTGTACCTTCCGGCCCCGACTCTCCACTGCCGGTCATTTTCTATTCGTTGATGCAGGTCATCGGTTCGGCCCGGAAGAGCATCTGCATCACCAGCCCCTATTTTATCCCGGGCGAGAGCCTGATGGATGCCCTGATTATTGCAGCCAAAAGTGGTATCGACATAAAAATTCTGGTTCCCGGCATCTCCGATTCCAAAATGGTAAATGCGGTGGCGCGATCCTATTACACGGAGCTGTTGCAGCACGGGGTACGAATTTTTACCTACCAAAAAGGTTTTGTGCATGCCAAGACCATGGTTATCGATGATGATCTGGCCGTGGTAGGTACCGCCAACATGGACTACCGGAGCTTCGACCTCAACTTCGAAGTCAATGCCATGGTGTACAGCGAAGAGATTGCCCGCCAATTGCAAAATGCCTTCGACGAGGATTTAAAACATGCTGCAGAGATCAATGCCGCCGACTGGCTGAAGAGATCGAAATATCTTCTTCTGTGGGAAAAGCTGGTGCGGCTGCTCTCACCGTTGTTGTAGGTTTTTATAAAACCAGAACTCCCTTTCAATCGTAAAGGTGTAAGCGCATTTTATTTAGATTTCTCTCTTCATCCGGCAAGTACGGGATTTTGCCCGAGATGACAAGAATTGGTGTGATATGGGGGCTGCGGTGTAAACACAACTACATTGATTATTTAACTACAGCCATGCTGATTTCAAAAGTGATGCGAGCCGACATACACGGTAAAAAGGTTTTTGAGGTTGGTAAAAAATATTATTTCAATGATATCGGAATCAGAAATGGCGTAGTGGGGTTTTCACCTTTCGATTTAGGGCAAATCCTGGAGAATGCGGTTTACCTTCACTTAAAATTCCTGGGCTATTCAGTTTTGATCGGAAAGCAGAATGAGCAAGAAGTGGATTTTATTGCTGAACGAAAAAGGGAGAAAATATACATACAGGTGGCGCTTCGCATTACCGAAAAACAAACTATGGAGAGGGAATTCGGAAATCTGAAAGCCATCCAGGACAACTATCCCAAATATGTGATCACATTGGACGACTACACCGGAGCATGTCATGAGGGCATTCAGCACGTGCCGCTCATTCGTTTCCTTCATGATTTCCGTTGAAGATGGCAGCCAGCTCACCAGTAAGTTTCGGATGATGCGTTTATGGGAATGCTATTGGTGTAAAAAGATGCAACGACAGATTTCTCGCTTCATTCCGTAAAAACGGGATTTCGAAAAAAATCCGAAAATAACTTTGCGGCGGGACAGGGGTTCTGTATTTAGCATACTCTCATTTCAGCAAACCATTATAAACTTTGCGTGTTACAACCTGATCATGCAAAATTGAGTGATCATTTACTATTACAAAAAGAATGAAAAGACGTTTTTTTAGAATTTTTAAAATTACCATGATTACCACCCTCATCATTATCGTTACGTTGGCTGCCGCGGGCTATGGCTTCATGCAGCAGGATAGGTTTGGCAAAAAACCCGCCGGCGCACGGTTGGAAAGAATTAAGAATTCGCCCAACTACCGCGACGGACAGTTTCAGAATTTGAACCCTACGCCAGCCTTTGCCGAAGGTTATTCGCCGGTAAAAGTTATGTACAGGCAATTTTTTAAAAAAGACCCGCGCTCAAAACCCAGCGATGCTATTCCTTCCATAAAAACTAATCAGCACCAGTTGCCTCCCGACAGCAACCTGTTGGTTTGGTTTGGGCACTCGTCGTATTATATGCAGATAGACGGCAAACGGTTTTTGGTCGATCCGGTTTTTAGCGGCAATGCTTCGCCCGTTCCGGGAGTGATTCAGGCTTTTGCAGGTAGCAACCACTATCATGCTGACGATATGCCGCACATCGATTTTTTGCTGATCACCCACGACCATTACGATCATGTGGATTATGAAACCCTGAAAGCTCTCAGACACAAAACCGATACTGTGATTTGCGCGCTGGGAGTGGGCGCGCATTTTGAGCACTGGGGCTATGACCCTAAAGAAATTATCGAGAATGACTGGTACGATAAAATGGATTTAGGCAGCGGCTTTACGCTCTTTACCGAACCGGCGCGGCACTTTTCGGGCAGAGGATTTTCCAGAAACAATACGCTTTGGGTTTCGTATGTGTTGCAAACGCCTGCTTTGAAAATTTTTGTGGGCGGCGACAGCGGTTACGACACCCACTACGCCGATATTGGAAAAAGACATGGTGCTTTTGATTTAGCAATTTTAGAAAACGGGCAGTACAATGCTGCCTGGCGCTACATCCATCATCTGCCCGAAGAAGTGCTCATGGCAGCCAAAGATTTACATGCCAGACGCGTTTTTCCGGTTCACTCATCCAAATTTGCCTTGTCGGTCCATGCGTGGGATGAGCCACTGATAAAAGTGTCCGGGCACAGCAAAACATATCAAATCCCATTGGTCACTCCCATTATTGGTGAAATGGTGCATCTTAACAATGCGCGCCAACAATTCAGCCAATGGTGGGTGGGATTGAAATAAGCCGAAGTTTCTCTTTGTTAACTCTTTCTCCTTTGCCGGTATCAAAAGCGTTTTTACCTTTGGCGCTTTTTTGAAATAATCCGGCGGGACATCTTTTGCCAGACCCGCAGAAGACATTTTATTATAACATGCAAAAACGTTCTGTTCTCATCATACTTGTTGCTGCCGTAGTGATTGCGGCGGGCATCTGTTTTTTTATTTCCGATGCCGGCTTTCAGGGTGGCGAGCGGGTGCACAAGGTGGCCACCGTTGCAGCCCCGCGCCTGATGTACGGCCTGCCGGTGGATTCGTTTGATGTGGTGCAGGACAAAATTGGCAACAATGAGTTTTTGGCCGACATCCTTTTGAAACACCACGTGGACTATCCCACCATCGCCCGCCTGGCACATGCTACACGCGAGGTGTTCGACGTGCGCAAAATCCGCTAAGGCAACAAATACACGCTTCTGCTTAGCCACGACTCGCTGGCGCGTGCGCGCTATTTTATCTATGAAATTTCGCCGGTCGATTTTGTCATCTACGATCTGGGCGACACCATCCAAGCAAGGCTTGGCGCCAAAGAGGTGGCCGTAGTCATCGACACCGCCAGCGGCATCATCACCTCCTCGC
>JAAYIU010000196.1 GCA_012523265.1 Bacteroidales bacterium
ATTTCGAACAGACTTTCGTACTAATTCTTTTGTTTCCCGGCCCGTGGAAACTTAAATTGTGGTACATACCACGAAGCATCGTCATCTTGCAGGTAACCAATGTGATGCGGATTGTGGTTTTGGGACTGGTGACGCTCTGGGCTCCGGAATACTGGCAATTTTCGCACGACTGGATACTACGCCCTTTCTTCTATGTGGTACTGTTTCTGCTCTGGGTATGGTGGGTTGAAAGATATGGAGGTTTTGGTTATTGGCTTAAGAAACGGGGGATAAAATAATTAATTCGTACCCTCGTCATTCTGAAAATCAATCGCTTGAAACTCTTCTTTGTGTTTTTGAACATAAGCAGCAGCTTCTCCAATCGAAATAAAAGAGACCTGGCTAAGCATCCGATCAAATTTCCGCAGCACATGCTGAACCCCCACATGATTAAGCAGATTACGCCCAAGCGACAAACGGGAAGAATACGGCGTGTCGATATCAAAATCGCGCGGATGAAAGTAGAACATATTATAGTGATGTGCCCTGAGATAGCGAAGAATGAGTGGCAGGGGAAGTGCACGAAAGTATCCGCTTCCGGTAACTACAAGTTTCAGGATGGGCACATCGAGCCTTGTAAGCGGAAACTCAATCAATTGTCTGTTGCCATGATTTATTACAAAAGGAGAAGCCTGAATTTTGTAATTTAAAAAGGTGGAAAAACTTTTTGTTGAGCTACTCACTTCAATACCGTGCCTGATTAATGCCTCCACCGTCCAGGGTGTTTCTTTGTCCAACGAAAAATAAGGTGCACGGTAATAACGTACCTTTTCTCCCAGTAGGGTTTCGATAATATCCAGACCTTTGACTAAATCGACCTCGAATTGTCCGTGTGAAAGTTCTTTAATGCGCTGATGGGCAAAAGAATGGTAACCAATGTCGTGACCCGCTGCACTTATTCGCTTTACCAGCTCCGGATGTTCCCTGGCAACCCAGCCCAAAATGAAAAATGTTGCTGTTACCTGATGGCTGGCTAGCAGGTCAAGAATTACATCTGTATTGTGCTCAACCCGCGAGGTGATGCCAGCCCAATCCTGAATGGGTATTTTTCCGGAATCTTTTGATAGAAACCAATCCTCGATGTCAAATGTCAGAATATTCATTTTTTCACGTTCAGCGGGCAAAATTAGAAAATATGCCGTGATACTTGCATATCCATTCTGCGGACAAGGCTATTCGGAATCATTCTTACCAAGTTTTGAACTGGCAAGAAGTGTCCATGCCCGCGTTTAAAACCATCATGCGTTGAATTGACAAATAAAGGCTCGTCATAGGTACCCCACTGTTTTTTATAATGATGTACAGAGCTATCGCGGGTACTCCGTCCAAAGGAATATGTCCTGCAGCCGGCTCGTATCGCCATGGAAATCATTTGGTGGTGCAATGCATAACTAACGTAAAGATGATTATAATCTTTAACCGTTGCAAACCAGGGGTTTTCAGCGTAATCCATGAAGGTTAAAAGTATGGCTGCGCCTACCGCTTTTCGATCATGATAAGCTACCACAATGGTTGCCAATCCATATTCGTAATGAAGCAACAGCGATTGAAAAAACTTTTTGGGAAGCCCGAATGAGCCCAACGCGCGTATGTTATTATCGTAAACCGTCATAAAATCATCGAGCAATTCGCTGCTACCCGTTTTTATTACCAATTGATTGTGGTACGATTTGCGGATTTTACGTCTTACACCAACCGAAAAAGCTTTCATTTGATCCTCAACGGATGAATTCAACGATAGGCAAGGGATTACTTTTCCTTCGCACTGATAATCCAGGAGCCTGAATTCACTTCTGCAACCAAATTTAATCTTGCTTCTTACTTTTGCGTTTGAGATCACTTTGGACAGATCATCCATTGACAATTCAGTCTCACAATGATATTTGTAATCGAAAGTGGTTATTTTTCCTATTGCCTGAATCAGCAACTTGTAAAATATCTGGTGTGCGTCATCATGAATTCCTGCATTCAATTCATTGCAGTGTTTTTCCCACCATGATTGGTCCACCCATAATCCGCCATGATTAAAATGTGGTAAACTAAACCAGCTCTTTTTCCTCACCTTATTTGCGGTAGCGCATGCTAC
>JAAYIU010000289.1 GCA_012523265.1 Bacteroidales bacterium
AGAACATCCCGGGCAATGCTTTGTGACACACGGCACGATTTATTTTTTGGGGGGGTGTCTAATAGCCTCAACCAACGATGCACTGCAACTGCCTAAATTGATTGACGAAGGGAGTGCCGGCAAGTACAAAAACTTGTGGTGGGAAGATAAAAACCAGATGATAAATGAAATGGCTTTTTCAGCCACAGCGATCGTGGTTGAGCTGCTGGTGGAGTGTAGTCGAAGCCGTCGAAACTAAAACAGTCCGTGCAGCTCCGCGTTTATCTTGTCGATGATCAGGCCTAAGTCTTCGGGCTTCTCGGCAAAGTTGATGTTATCCACATTTACGATCAGCTTTTTGCCGGCGGAGTAGTTTTCTATCCATTGCTCGTAGCGTTCGTTGAGGCTTTTCAGATAATCGATCCGGATGGATTCTTCGTAGTCGCGGCCGCGTATCTGAATCTGACGCACCAGCGTAGGCGCGGTGGCACGCTGATAAATCAGCAGGTCGGGAGGCTGAATAAAACTCACCATCAAATCGAACAGCGACCGGTAGTTGTCGTAGTCGCGGGTGGTCATCAGGTTCATCTCGTGCAGGTTGGGTGCAAAGATGTGGGCATCTTCGTAGATGGTGCGATCCTGAATAACCTTCTCACCGCTTTCGCGGATTTTGATGATTTGCCGGAAACGGTTGTTCAAAAAATAAATCTGCAGGTTGAACGACCAGCGCATCATGTCGTCGTAGAAGCTGTGCAGATAGGGGTTGTTGTCGACTGACTCGAAGTGAGGCTCCCACTTAAAATGTTTGGCAAGCAGCGCAGTGAGGGTGGTTTTCCCTGAACCAATATTTCCGGCTATGGCAATGTGCATCGTTTATCAGAATTTATTGTTTTGTAGCAATCCGCTAAAATATAAAACTAACGCCGGTTACCAACGGAAACAGTCTTTTTTGTCGATAACTTTCAGCGCTGACAACGACATGTTTTTGTCAGCCAATCATCTCCAGGATGTCATCCACATATTCACGGTCGTTCGACAGGCGTGGCACTTTGTGCTGTCCGCCCAGTTTCTCGCGTTTTTTCAGCCAGTTGTAAAAAGTGCGTTCGGGCACCGGTATTATCACCGGTGGCTGCAGCACCATGTCTTTGTATCGTTTGGCTTCATAGTCGGAGTTGAGCGTTTTAAGCTCCGCATCGAAGTCGTGCCCAAAAGCAACTAAATCATCAGGTGCTTTGTCAAACTCTATCAGCCATTGGTGGGCTGCCTTTTTATCACCATCAAAATAAATGGGCGCTGCTGTGTATTCAGCCACAATGGCTCCATGTTTCTCGCTGGCCGCCGTGAGCGCCTTATCAGCATTTTCTATTATCAGCTCCTCGCCAAATGCATTGATGAAGCTTCGCGTGCGCCCCGTAATCTGTATCCTGTACGGACTTGTGCTGGTAAACTTCACCGTGTCGCCTATCAGATAACGCCACAAGCCGCCGTTGGTGCTTATTACTATTGCGTAATTCTTTCCCGTCTCCACCTGATGCAGCAGCACGGTGCGTAGATTTTCTTCTTCTATATTTTCGATAGGAATAAATTCGTAATAGATGCCGTAGTCGAGCATCAGCAGCATGTCGTGGCTGTCGGTGCGGTCCTGGATGCCAAAAAATCCTTCGCTGGCATTGTAGGTCTCCATGTAGCTCATCTTGTCGGTGCGTATCAGTTGCCTGAACTGTGCCCGGTAAGGATCGAAGTTGACGCCGCCATGAAAAAACACTTCCAGGTTGGGCCACACCTCCGCCAGGTTGTCTTTGCCAGCCAGCTCCAGGATGCGCTTTATGAGCACCAGCGTCCACGACGGCACGCCCGAAATGCTCGTTACGTCGTGCTCCAGCGTAGCCCGCGCCATCTTCTCTATCTTGCTCTCCCACTCCTCCATCAGCGATATCGAACGGCTGGGCGTCTTCTTGGCCTGCGCCCATATTGGCAGGTTTTGCATCAGTATCGCCGAAAGATCGCCCGTGTAATACGACTCATTGTTTATCTCCGTAATGCTGCCACTGCCGCCCATCGCCAGCCCTTTGCCATTAAAAATCGTCGAGTCAGGATGGTTATTATAAAAAATCGACAGCATATCTTTGCCCGCCTTATAATGGCACTCCTCGAGCGCCTCGTTGCTCACGGGTATAAATTTACTCTTGTCGTTGGTGGTGCCCGAACTCTTGGCAAACCACTTCACCTCGGTATTCCACAGCAGATTTTGCTCACCCTGCCGCAGCCGCTCTATGTAGGGTTTTAATTTGTTGTAATCGCTTATTGGCACCCGCTCGCGAAACTGGTCAGGGGTGGTAATATCTTCGTATCCATAGCGCTCGCCCCATTCCGTTTCGGCGCCGGCGGCCATCAGATTACGAAACAACTCCAGTTGAACCTCATGAGGATACTTCATAAAAAGCTCTATCTGATGAATACGCTTCTTGATGATCCACGAAAACAGCGAATTGATAATGGGCATTTTTGTCGGATAATATTATTAAAAGGCGGTAAAACTACAAATAAACCCTCTTGTTGTTCAAAAGCATCATCATGTTTTAATGTTGAATTTGGGAGGCCGGGCGGGCTTTCCGCTCTATCCTGCTTGCAGCGGCTGTGTTTTTGTAGGCGGTGCGTGTTCCTGTGGAATCCGCCCGCCAACAAAAACATCAGCCGCCGCTGCGCAGGGATGCCGCTTCAATCCCTGCCTCGTGAGGACGCCGGCAGCTATCAGTCTGCGCCCTTCGCCACGCGCCCCGCGCCCTGCTTTCTCCACTTCAACATTCAAAAAAATCAAAAAGGATTTCCGCAGGAGCAGTCTGCACCCCGCGCCCTGCGCCCCGCGCTTCCGCCAATTCTATTACTTTTGTCCAAACATTTTCCAAAGGAAATGATCGTATTCCCGCACGCCAAAATCAATCTGGGGCTTTATGTCACCAGTCGCCGCACCGACGGCTACCACAACATTCAATCGTTGTTGTTGCCCATTCCGCTGCATGATGTGTTGGAGCTTATCCCTTCGCCCGACGGCGCCACGCGCTTCACACGCTCAGGCTTATCCATCGACGGCAATCCCGACAACGATCTGGTAATGCAAGCCTGGCGCCTGCTGCTGCATCATACTTTGCCGCCCGTTCATATTCATCTGCACAAAGTCATCCCTTCCGGCGCCGGACTCGGTGGTGGCTCTTCCGATGCTGCCTTCCTTCTCCGCCTGGCCAACGACCAATTCCAACTTGGCCTTTCCACCAGCACCCTGCAACAATATGCCGCCACCCTCGGCATGGACTGTCCCTTTTTTATAAATAGTCATGCGGCGTTGGCCACAGAGCGCGGCGACCAGCTCACCAAAATTGATTTCGATCTCACCGGCAAAACCATCGTTATTGTAAAACCCGATTGCCACATCAGCACCCGCCAGGCGTATGCTGCCATCACGCCTGCCCGGCCACCTGTGCCAATCATCGAGGCCATTCGCCAACCCGTCAGCCAGTGGATGCAGACCATTCACAACGATTTTGAGCCTGTGGCCATCAGCCAGTGCCCCGAAATCTCCAATATTAAAACCCAACTGCTCAATGCCGGCGCCGCCTACGCCGCCATGACTGGCAGCGGCTCCGCAGTGTTTGGATTATTCGACGAACCTCCCGTTCATCTTACGAATAAAGATTTTTCCGGAGCATTTTATTGGAAAACAAAGATGACAGAGGTGAGAAATGAGCGGTGAGAAGTGAGCGGTGAGAAGTGAGTGGTGAGAAGTGAGCGGTGAGAAGTGAGCGGTGAGAAGTGAGTGGTGAGAAGTGAGTGGTGAGAAGTGAGCGATGAGAAGTGAGCGGTGAGAAATGAGCGGTGAGAAGTGGACGGCGAGTGGCGAAAGGAATGCTGTGGGCTTTAGGCGGCATTCACGAGGCAACTGCTGCCGGAAATAAACTGCGGGTTTTTGAAAATAGATTCAGAATATTGAATTCCCCACATGTAGAATCGAATTATCAACGGGGCGAGATCAATAGCAACACCACTAAAGCCCCGGCAGCATAAAAGAATATTTATATCAAAACCTCTTTTAAAATTAGTGCTATGTGAAATTTTTCTACTTTTAGGCCACAAATCTACCGGTCATGTACAAGTATAGATTATTGCTCGTGTTGTGCATCTTTATCACCACAGAAGTGTTTGGTGCCGGCGACAACGTGCCGGAGGGCGCGCGCTCGGCAGCTATGGGCGGCGCCTCGGTAGCGCTGGCCGACTTTTGGTCGCTGCAAAACAATCAGGCCGGGATGGCCTGGCAACAGCATCTCACCGCAGGAGCCTATTACGAAAACCGTTTTCTGGTAAAAGAGCTTAGCCTTAAATCGGCCGGCGCTGTGCTGCCGGTGCGCTATGGCGTATTTGGCCTCAAGGTTTCGCATTTTGGATACGAACAATTCAACGAGAGTAAGTTTGGATTGGCGTATGCCCGGAAGCTCTCGGAGCGCTTTGCCGTGGGTGTACAGCTCGATTACCTCCATACTGCCGTCGGTGGGGATTACGGATCGCACGGCGCCATCACTTTTGAGATCGGTTTATTGGCACGTATCGACGACCACCTGAGCCTGGGAGCGCATGTGTATAATCCCATCAGCGCGCAAATGGCCGATTATGCCGACGAGCGAATTCCGGCAGCATTCAGGCTGGGAGCCGCCTATGCTTTCGACGAAAACCTTACCATTACTGCGGAAGCCGAAAAGCAATCCGATTTTGATGTGAGTATAAAAATGGGTATCGAATACCGCCTGATACCGCAGCTTTGTGTACGTGGCGGCATTGCCACCGATCCTGCGCTTTATTCGTTTGGATTTGGGGTGCTGCTGGGCAATCTTCAAATCGACATCTCGTCATCAATCCATCAGGTGCTGGGCTATTCGCCACAGGTGGGGTTGATTTATCATTTTAAATAATCACTTTGCGAAAGCTAAAAATACATAGCATTTGTGGCTTTAACTTCCGGTGTTGGCTGTTGGTTGTGATAATGGCCATCCTGACCATGCAACCGGCGAAGGCTCAGCAACCACCGGGCACAATCAAAGAGCGCGAAGAGCTGATCAGCATGATCGAACAGATGGCCGAACGCACCGAGGCAGAGCTTGACTACAGCGACCTGCTCGATGCGCTTTATCTGCTGCAACAAAATCCCATCAACATCAACTATGCTACCTATGATGAGCTGAAACAACTGTTTTTCCTCACCGACATTCAGGCACATCAAATCGTCAACTATCGCCTTCAATATGGTTTGCTGGTGAGCCTTTACGAACTGCAGGCCATCGAAGGTTTCGATAGCGACCTCATCGCGCTGATGGAGCCTTTTGTAAAAGTTTCTGCCGATAAACCACGGCTGGATATGCGCCCGGCAACGATCCTGAAATACGCCCGGCACGATCTTTTTCTGCGCTACGCCCGCACACTCGAAGAGCAGGAAGGCTACTGCCCGATGAGCGATTCGGCAAAACTGGAAAAACCCAACGGATATTATGCCGGCAGCCCCGACAGGCTCTATGCCCGCTATGGTTTTAATTACCACAACCGCATACGCGCCGGCATTACTGCCGACAAAGACGCCGGCGAGGAATTTTTTAAAGGGTCGCAGCCCAATGGTTTCGACTTTTATTCGGCTTTTGCCTACGCTGCCGATCTGGGCGCGATAGAGCAACTTGCTGTGGGCGACTACCACCTGGAGTTTGGCCAGGGGCTGACGCTCTGGAGCGGACTATCCTTCGGAAAATCGTCGGATGCTGCCTCGGTGGTGAAAAACCAGCGGCGCATCCGCCCCAACACTTCCGTGAACGAAAATCTTTTTATGCGTGGCGCAGCGGTGACCACACGCATCAAAAACCTGCGGTTTACCGGTTTTTATTCCAGCAAAAAAATCGATGCCAACATCGGCGAGGTGGATACCCTGAGCCAGGAGATACAATTTGTGACCTCACTGCAGCAAACCGGCTATCACCGCACACAGGCCGAGCTGGCCGACCGCCACGCCATTCGCGAAACACTCTTTGGCGGACGCGCCGAATGGAGCCCCAAAACCTTGCGCATCGGCGCCACCATCTACAAAACACAACTCGACAAGCCGCTGCAGAAAACCAACCAGCTCTATCAGAAATTCTATTTTTCAGGGACAGAAAATCTCAACTATGGCTTCGACTACAACCTGGTGATCGACCGGTTTCAGTTTTTTGGTGAGGTGGCTGGCAGCGAAAATGGTGGCAGCGCTTTCCTGGCCGGCCTGCAGGCAGCGCTTCACGCGCAGGTGGCGCTCTCGTTGTTTTACAGGGATTATGGTGTTAAATATCAAAACCTTTACAGCAATGCCATCGGCGAAAGCAGCAACAACCAGGGCGAACGCGGGCTGTATGCAGGATTGCGCGCCGACCTCACGCGACGATGGAGCTTTTCGGGTTATGCCGACTTTTTTAGTTTCCCGTGGCTGCGCTACCGCGTCGATTTTCCATCGCATGGCGCCGAATATCTGGCGCAGCTCGACTTCAGAATGTCGCGCGAGGTGGAGATGTATTTCAGATACCGCTACGACAACAAGCAATACAATGCAGGCAGCGAGAGTGCGTTGCGCAAAACTGACGACATTGTAAGGCAAAACTTTCGTTTTAATATTGCCTACACCATCCTGCCCGGCCTAACGCTCAAAAGCCGCCTCGAATACATGCTTTACGACAACACCGCCGGCAGCCGCTCCGATGGTTTCCTGATTTATCAGGATCTCCTCTTTCGCCCCGAAGGAAAGCCCTACGACATCAGCCTGCGCTACGCCCTTTTCGACACCGACAACTACGACACACGCATTTATGCTTACGAAAACGACGTGCTTTATGCCTTTTCCATCCCATCTTATTATTACCAGGGAAGCCGTTTTTATTTATTAATAAAATATGAAATCACCAACAACATCGATGTGTGGCTGCGGCTGGCACAAACCGCCTGGAACAACCGCGAAGTGGTGGGAACGGGATTGGATGCATCGCAAGGTAACACGCGTACGGAAATAAAAGCGCAGGTAAGGGTGAAGTTTTGATCTTTATCAGCGTACGATGAAACTATTAGCTCTTGCGTACAAATCCCAAAAATCAATAAAGCAATTTCCAAATAAATTTCAACAGCTAAAATCTCAATAACCAAACTGCTCAGCGTTTTGGAATTGTTTACACCGGCTACCGACGGTTGGAATTTGGG
>JAAYIU010000090.1 GCA_012523265.1 Bacteroidales bacterium
CAGATAAGATTCGTACCCTTCTCCGGCATCCAGAACTATCGTGTCGCCATCACAAAAAAACTGATCATCGCCTAAATCTATTTCAGTAAATGGCAAGACCTGAATGTACCCTTCTTTAACAAGGGTATCAAAATTAATCCCATCCGAAACAATTAAACGCACATCGAAACTTCCGGGATCCTCATATAAAATGTTCTGTGGGTTTTGATTTATTGAAGTTGCGGGAGTGCCACCCTCGAAATACCAGCTCCATGAAATGGGATTTGGTTCTGAAAGGTCGGTAAAATTCACCGAGTCGTTTACACAAATAATCTGTGCGTCGGAATCAAAATCTGCCACCAATTCCGAGGGGCATAGCGTCACTATTTTTATGCTGTCGAGGGCTTGCGGAACGACTGCAAGACTACTGACTTGAAGTACATGATCTGCAGAAATGTCGGAGTATTGAGGGTTGTAAAATAGTGATTGTTCTGTTGACGAAATGTCGATTTCGTTACAACCACTGGTTCCGTTCAAATCGGTTTTAACAAGATAAATGTCGTTCATGCCTGAACCAAAACTTGCTGTGCTTCCGATCATAAAAACAGAGCCTGAACCACCGCTTAACCTGCTTTTGCACAATAGATTTGTTTTTTCCGTTTCCTCGCCTCCATAAGCCTTAACCCAGTTTATTGCTCCATCTGTGGTCATATTTAATAGCGCAAGGTCATCATCATTTCCACCATAAGTGCCCATTAAAAATATCTTTCCATCGAATAGTTTCCCGGCACTCAGGTACAGATCGCCTTGGCCTGAGCCTACAAGTTTATACCAAATAGGTGTAAAAGTATTGTCCATCTTTATTAAGGCCGTTTTGCCAGTACCTTCGGCTCTTACGACCATTAGAACCTCTTCATTGGGAAGATCAACAATGCACCTGGGGTAATATTGACGATCCTGAAACAGCGATTTTTCCCATACTATTTCTCCTTCAGGTGACATGCAAATTATCAGGATTTCTGAGGTAGAAGTCCATTTATTGGCCAGGATGTACAAATTGCCGTTGGATGAAAAATGAATGTCGTAAATATGATCGTTGTTACTAATACCCCATGAGTGCTGCCAGAGCAAATTGCCGTCACCATCCATTTTCATCAGGATAAAATCAGCATAAGGGGTAATTCTGCAATCGGTTCCATAATAAATGTTTCCCTCGGGATCTTCTTTAATAAGATGCGAGAGAAGTTTACTGTGAAACGTTACCTTTTTTGACCACATGATGTTGAAAGCCTGGTCGAGCTTAACGATAAAATTGTGCGGTGGGTTGTTACTGACGTCATCTCCGGCAATTAAAAACCCGCCGTCATGGGTCCGCTGAATGTGATATGGGTCTTGATTGCCAGGGATATGATAGCGTTTGGAAAAAATAATAGCTCCGCTGCTGTTGATTTGAAGGATTGAAAAATCGGTATGCTCACCATCATCTTCCATTACCTGGCACAAAAGCACCGAATTGCCGTTTTCCAATTGTATTATCCCAATTCCATTTTCATCCGCTTCGGTTCCGTAGGTGCGCTGAAAGGTGGCCTGCCCCAAAGCATAGTTGCCCGTGCTTCCAATAAGCAGCACCAAGAAGAGGCAATGGAAAATACCGGATATTTTTATTGGCATTTCTTATTTGCCTTTTTGAGTTCGGATAATAATTCCAATTCAGGCAAAATTAATTTTTTTCCCCCTCTCCCCACCCAATCGCAACCATTTTCATTTCGACCCGAAATACGCAGCGAAGCAGTCTGACTATTCGGGGGTGTATTGCCGGGAGAAATCTAACCTGCTTTATTCACAAACTTTTATAAAACACGGATCCGTCAGCAGCCGGACAGGTAACGCGGATGTTGCAGATTTACACAGATAAAGACAAAAATCTGTGAAAATCCGTTGTATCTGTGTCATCAGCGTTCTATTACTACAAGTGATGAATTATTCAGGCTAAATGAAGGATTTATTAAACCTCACACACCAAACAGCTTAGGTTTTTTTTAAAAAGTGCAGAATTCCTTTTAATCCGCTTTCAACCTTTTCATTCACATCCTCCGAAATCCTGAGCAGGTAAACCGGCACCACAAATAAAATGGTGAGAAGCGTGCTGCGCACAATAATGTCGATGATGTAGTTGGGCAGCGCCGGCAGCAGCGTGCTAAGATACCAGGCGCCGAGGGCTATTACTCCCAGCCACAGGTGGCGGAAGCTAAGGGGCTGAAACCCGAAGTGGTGACGGATAAACCAAAACTTGACGCCGTTGAACAGCACTTTCGACAAGAACGAGGCGATGGCTGCGCCCACAATGCCGAAAATGGGGATCAGCAGCAAGTTGGTAACGATGATGAGCGCGGCAAAAAATACCAGCAGGTAAGTCTGCCAGCGGTACAGGTGCGAGTTGATGATGATGTGCGAGCTCATGCCCATCACCACGTCGGCAAGGTTGGCCAGGCTGATAAACAAAATCACGTAACGCCCTTCGGTAAACTTATCACCCACCAGATGAAACACGTTTTCGATGTTGCCCCAGATGCCGATAAACAGCAGCAAGCCCATGATGGTAAGGGTGAGGCTGCTGCGCGTATAGATGTTGCTGATGGTGGTGCGGTCGTCGGCTTTCCAGGCTTCGGCAATCACTACCGAGCCAATTTTTCCCATCGTCCGCATCGGTACCAGGATGAGTGTGCCAAAGAAAAAGCTGATGGTGTAAACGCCCGCCTTGCTGAGGTCGAAAAAGCGTTCGATCATAATCACGTCGATGCTCATCACCAATACGCCCGAAAAGCTCGCCATGATGCCAAACACCGCCACGCTGATCATACTCTTCTTAAGTGTCTCATCCACATATTTGAACCCGGGTCGCAGATGGAGCTGCCCGCTTTGTGCCAGCGACACCACAAACATCACCGACGGCGCCACATAGGCAAAGATGTAAAGCCACACCAGCCCGGTAAAATCTACTATCGCAAAAAAGTAAAGTCCTACCGCCACGATGATCAGGAGGCGTTGGGCCACCTCTTTGTAGACGATCCCTTTTACAGCGTTAAAAAGTACGCGGTAGTAAGTGTCGAGCAGTCCGAAGAGCAGCGTGAAAAAGGTGAGCGGGATTACGGTATAAAAATATTGGACAAACAGCGCCGAGCTTTCTTTTGCTTTATCCACAATCAACGGCTGCAAAAGCGCATAGCCTAACGACGTCACCACAAAACCAATCAGCGACACCACCAGCGCGATGCCCAGAAAGCCTTTGTGCCCGCTGGCGGGATCCCTGAAAAACGGGAAGAGCTTTACCATCACCGTATTCATGCCCAGGCTGGCAAAAATGGCGATGATGGACGAGTAAGAAACCAGCAGCCGCAGCAGCCCGATCTCTTCGGTTTCGAGTACACGCGTAAAGATGATGGCGGTGGTGATAAATCCCAGCCCCACGCCGATGTACGACCAGATAACTCCCGAAATGCTTTGCCGTTGTATTACGCCCACAATGTTTTTGGTGTTAATTTTTTTGTTCAGATGACCCTGTCGGGAAGATTATTCAGCATCACACCCGGTGCAGCAGCTTGCTCACAAAGCGCGAAATGTCGTATTCGCTGTTAAACACCTGATGAAGTTCGTCGAAGATGGGGAAGTCAGACGGGGAAATGTCGCGCTTTACCAGCTCTTCGTAAAAAACATTGCAGGCAATGCGGCCTTCGAGCACCACCTTCTCGGAGATATAATCCGTAAAGAAACCTTTGCCGATAAGCAGCCCCAGCGTGCGGTTGCGGCTCAGGTCGTTGAGCGAGGTCAACGCGTAGTCGCCGATGCCGCAATAGTTGAACAGCGTCTCTTCGATGCCGCCAAAAAGCAACAGGATGCGCCGCATCTCTTTGAAGGCTTTGGTGAAAATCATAAACTTCAGGTTGGGCGATTCAAACTGCGCATCGACCACACCGATGACGATGGCGTAGATGTTTTTGAGGATGCTCAGCATTTCTGTGCCACGTATGTCGGTTGAGTGATCGGTGTGGATGGTGGTGTGCGAAAACAACTTTTTGAGTTGCTGATAAAGTGTTTTATTTTGGGTGCCTATAGTAAAAGCTGTTGGCTGGCTGTTGAGGATTTCGCGTGCAAACGACGGCCCCTTCATCGTGGCTACGGGGTTGGGCAGTTCGTCGGCCAGGTACTCGACGATGGTGCGGTTTTCGTTGCCAAAGCCTTTGGCCAGGTTGATGAGCGCCGATTCGGAATGAATGGTGTGGCTGTGGATAAAATCGACCACACTCACTGACGGGATGGCGATAAAAACCAATGCCTTTTGCTGTAAAAGCCCAAAATCCGTCGAAGCTTTCAAATGCTCCTGCAGGCGGATGTTAGGGAAATATTTCTCGTTAATGTGGCGGGTATTAATATTTTCTACGGCCTCCTGTTCTATCGTTAGCAGGGTTACATTCGTGTCTTCTTCAGCAGCCAGCACATTACCAATCGCTGTGGCAATGGCTCCTCCTCCAATAAAAAAAATCTTTTCGGGCATACTTCTCTGATAGGTTTTTATGTTATGAATGTCCCAGCGCCTCCGCTTCGCTGGCCGCGGTAATATCTCCTTTGGCCATCCTGATGCTTGCGTTAAGCTCAAAGCCGATGAGTACGATAATGCTATTGAAATAAATCCACAACATAAACACCAGTAACGTGCCTATCGAGCCGTAAAGTGCATTGTAGCGGTTGAAGTTATCGATGTAGAAATTAAAACCATAGGTTGTTAAAATCAGCAATATTGTGGTCAGGGTAGAGCCGGCCGAAATAAAGCGTAACTCGCGTCGGCGGGCAGGAGCAAAATAGTAGAGGAATGAATTGGTAAACAAAAACAACGACACGATGAGTATCCATCGCAAAACCTGGATCATGAGGATGGTAAAAAAATCGGTGAGGATACCTTCGTTCATCAGCCAGCGGATGATGTAGCCGCCGATGATCGACAACGAGATTAGTATGATAATTAACACCGAAATCACCACCAGCAAAAACAACGACACCAGCCGTTGCTTGAGCCACGAGCGCGTTTCGATGGCATGCACGGTAGAGTTGAATCCTTCGATGATGGAGGCGATGCCGTTGGTTGAAAAATAGAGCGCCAGGATAAAACCTATGGAGAGC
>JAAYIU010000398.1 GCA_012523265.1 Bacteroidales bacterium
CCCATGATGCTGCCAGATGAAGGTGCTTTTTAGTGGAGGGGGGAGTTGAGTCCTGCGAGTTAACCCTCGGAGGGCTTTTAGAAGTTAGGTAAACCAGCGGTATCTTATGTAACCACCCGAAGTCTCCAACGGTTTCCGAGGCGCTCCGCGGGTTGCGCGGCTAGCTCCGCAGCTAGCTTTCCTCAGACTCCTCCGGCTCGTTCATCACACGGGTTTGGGTTGTGATGGATTCTTCGTGGATAGCTTTGAAGAGGCTGTTGATAAATGCTTCACTAAGTCCCATCTGCTGGCCGGTTTGCAGCCCGGTGGTGATGATCTCGTCCCAACGTTGTGGTTGCAGGATGGTGATGTTGTGTTTTTTCTTATAAATTCCGATGGCTTTTACCAGTGCTATGCGTTTGTGCATCAGTGTGAGCATCTCGTTGTCGACACAGGATATCTGGCTGCGGAGTTCCTCGAGTGTGGTATTGTCGGTGTCATCGCCTTCGAGCTGGCGTATCACCAAATTTTGTAGCATCTGATGAAGCGCCTCTGGCGTTACCTGCTGTTGTGGGTCGCTGAGCGCTGCCGCGGGGTTGCAGTGAGTTTCTACCATCAGCCCGTCGAAGTTGAGATCCATGGCTTTTTGAGCTATTTGTTGCAGCAGTTTACGTTTGCCGGCGATATGGCTGGGGTCGCAAAGCATGGGCAGTTGTGGCATACGGCGGCGCAGCTCGATGGGAACCTGCCACATGGGCGGGTTGCGGAAAATGTTTTTTTCGTAAAGCGAGAAGCCGCGGTGGATGGCGCCCACTTTGCGGATATCTGATTCGAGCAGTCGTTCGATGGCTCCAATCCACAACTCTACATCGGGATTCAAAGGATTTTTTACAAAAACAGGGATGTCGGTACCTTGCAGCACGTGGGCTATTTCCTGCACGGCAAAGGGGTTGGCTGTTGTTCGGGCGCCAATCCAGACTACATCAAAACCAGCCTGAAGCGCCGCCTGAGCATGCGCGGCATTGGCCACTTCGGTAGCCACTTTCAGTCCTGTGACAGTCTGCACCTGCTGCATCATCGGTATGCCTTTGTTGCCCACGCCCTCAAAAGCGCCGGGACGCGTGCGGGGTTTCCACAAGCCGGCACGAAACACGCCAATACCGCCGGCGCTGATGCCGCGGGCGGTTTCGAGCATCTGCTCCGAAGTTTCGGCGCTGCATGGGCCGGCAATGATCAGCGGACGATGTCCGTCGCCAAGTCCCCACTGTTGTAATATCTCTATCGTTTTCGTAGTAAAGTTTGCTTTGGTAAAAGTGGACTTAGAACAAAAAACAACGGCACAGGTTCAGCACAACTTTCCCTGTGCCGCCGGTTTGTTTATCGTGCTACTATTATTTTGGCGAAAGCCGACGAATTATTGTTTTTTATTTTAATAAAATAAAAACCATTTTGTAAACGATGGCCATTGAGGTTGTCGGCGTCCAGTTGCAGTGCAGCTTTCCCATTGCTTCGGAAGGTTGTTATGATTTCACCATGTAAATCTGTAATGGTAATTGTTGAGGCAGTATTGGCAACCTCAGGCCAGGTGATGGTGAAAAGCCCGCCCACAGGGTTGGGATGTATACGGATGGATTTCGTCTCAGAAAGATTTTCTTTCATTCCTATCCACGACATCACCACCATATTTGACGGTACCGACTCAAACTCATCCCAGGCAGTCGTGACAAAATATTCGTTATAAACCTCCGGCCATTCATCCACATACGAAAGTTCTCCGGGAGCGTTGGTAACCAACAGCTCATTATTTTTATAAATATTAAAATGGGTATATTCCCAACCGAAGGATTCAGAAGGCTGTAGGTTTGAAATCTTTTGAGGTTCACCAATATTTTCCGGGATTGAATTAGAAATTTCAATTTTTGATGAAGTAGCCTCTGTTCCGTCGTCCACCAGAAAGCCCTGGATGTTCCAATTGATGTCCCAGCCAAAATAGCTGCTCATGCTTACCCAGTCGGAACCGTAGAGAAGCATGTCGCCCTGGAAGGCGATGGCCGGGCCATCGTCAGTTCCGGCGGGATATGCGCCATTGGGATTGATGACACGGTAGCCAATCCAAAGTTCTTGCTGGGCATCAATCTGCAGCGGTGAATCCAGTTCTATCACATTCCAATCGTTGGGTGCCGGGTATGCCACCACCTGTTCGCGCACCAGGTCGCCGGCATAGTTTTGATTGCCGCCCTGCCACACGCGGATAAATATCTGACAATCGACATCCACAAAAAATGCTGAAATACGCGTGAGGTATTTGCGATCGTAGTTTTGTAGATCACCCGTGGTGAAGCGGATGGCGGCATCAAAAATCTCTATGTTTTCACCGCCAACAGCATCGCTGTTTTCGCCATCATCCCAATGAATCCATTCGCCGTCGGAAGCCGGAGCTTCCCATTCCAGCTTAACAGAGGTATAGTTCACAATGTTGGCAACGAGGTGTACCGGTGGAAAGAGCAGCGGCTCGGCGATGAAGATTGTTTCAGTACGCACCGGTGAATTTCCATCGTCATACACTGCGGCCACGCCCAGCGTATGCTCCATTCCAGGCATGAGATCGGGAATTTGTATGGAAGTTTCGGTTTGCGTCTCAGCAAAGAGCAACCCGTCCAAATAGACATTATAACCCAGCAATGTCTGTGGCTGCATATTTTTGGAGAATGATTCGATGCCCTCTTTTTGATCGAATGCTATTCCTGCACGAATCATAAAATCCATATCGTCCTGCACATACCAGCTCTCCCCACCGTCGATGGTGGAATAGGAGAAGCCGTCGGGCTGGTTCAGATCGCCACCAATTTGGTACAGGTTGCCTTCTTCCCACTGGCACGCCGCATAAAAGCGCACATTTTGTGCAACGGGAATATTCATGTCAACAATCGTATAGG
>JAAYIU010000105.1 GCA_012523265.1 Bacteroidales bacterium
ACCCGGTATGGAGGAGGCGCAAAAAATTTTATCCGTTTTGCATGGTTGGGAAGGTATTACCAATCTGCAAATAAACGAGCTTGACGATCAGCAAACAGACAACATTATTCCTGCAAAAAAGCGGGCTGCATCTGTTGAAGAAATGTTGGCGGATTGGAGTGACATGCATGAAACAACCGAATTCTTTAGGCAAAAGTTATGGAAAACGCCATCCTTTTAGATTCCAATATTTTAATTGCTGCTTTTAGAAGAAATGAAGATGCGGTTTCATTTTTGTCAAAGAAGAACTTCAATTTCGTAATCTCCGACATCACCACTATGGAATTATTTGCTGGATGCAAGACAGTGGAAAAAAGAAAAGAAATGGAGAATATTTTGAAATTCTACGCACAAGCTCCTTTTACACAAAACTGATCCGCTTCGTTTGGGGCAATTCACGGCGTGACTTTGCCGATCACGTGGCAATCCAAAGCAATTCACGGTGTGATTTCTACACTAATGAAAACACGCTATTTTTGCAGCTTCATTAAAAAAAGCATGCATGGATTTATTAATAGCGGCAAAAGTACGCAAACAGTTCGCAGGGCATCTCGCGCTGGATGATGTAAGCATCACCGTGCCCGAAGGCAGCATTTTCGGACTGTTGGGTCCCAATGGCGCCGGCAAGACCACGCTCATCCGCATCATCAACAACATTACTGCTCCCGATAGCGGCAAGCTTTGGTTCGACGGACGCCCTTTCAGCACCAACGACGTAAACCGTATTGGCTACCTGCCCGAAGAGCGTGGCCTTTACAAAAAGATGAAAGTAGGCGAACAGGCGGTTTATCTTGCGCAGCTCAAAGGCCTCAAAAGGGCAGAGGCCATGAAAGTGCTCAAAATTTGGTTTGAGAAATTCGACATCGGCGCATGGTGGGACAAGAAGGTGGAAGAGCTTTCTAAAGGCATGCAGCAGAAGGTGCAGTTTATCGTAACAGTGCTGCACAACCCGCGCCTGCTTATTTTCGACGAGCCTTTCAGCGGCTTCGACCCGATAAACGTTAACCTGCTCAAAGACGAAATCCTGAAAAACCGCAACAACGGCGGCACCATCATTTTTTCGACACACAACATGGCATCGGTGGAAGAACTTTGCGACCACATCGCGCTTATCAATAACGCTGTAAAGATTCTCGACGGCCCCATGAACGACATACGCGCTGCCCACTAAGAAAACTTGTTCAGGTTGCGTTACCGCAATGGCCACACCGATCTGGCCCGGCATCTGCCTACCAGTTACCAGCTACGCGAACAAAATGCCGATGGGGATTTTATTGATGTAAAAATAAAAATCCCAGTCGCCGATTCGCCCAACGACTAGCTGAATCTCGCCACCAGCCATGTAGAGGTCCACGGCTTCTATGAGGTTTTGCCCACCATGAACGACATCTTTATAAAAACCGTTGAAACATCACAAAAACAAAGGCTTCATGCATAAAATACTCATCATCATCCGCCGCGAATATCTTACACGTGTGCGTAAGAAATCCTTTCTGATTATGACGCTGCTGGGTCCTATCCTGATGGCTTCGGTATATGTGCTGCCCATTTATCTTACCACCCTCAGCGACGAAGTGAAAGTGGTGCAGGTGCTCGACGAGGCGGGCGCTTTTGTTGATCAGTTCCGCAATACCCCGGATTTCATCTTTACGCCGGTCGAAAAAAGTTTTGAACAGGCAAAGCAAGATTTTGCCGTCAGCGGCGACTATGGGTTGCTCTATATTCCTAAAACCGAACTCAGCGTTCCCGTTACCGGCATTTTTTATTCTACCCAGCAACCCTCCGCCGACATTACCACCCATATCAAAATTGTGATGAAGCGCGAGGTGGAGAGCCTCAAGCTCC
>JAAYIU010000248.1 GCA_012523265.1 Bacteroidales bacterium
AATCCACACTCAGCATTTCTACTGATTTGTACCCGGGATTTTCATGCTGGTAATCCAGCTTGTCTTTAAAATGCATAAGCTGGTTTTGGAAGTTAATATCGGCCTGGGTCATTTGCACGGTTTCAGTGTCATTGCTTTGGATTTCTGTTTCCTGCTTGCTGCAGGAGTAAAAGATAGCCGCGCCCGAAATGAGCAAGGCAGCTAAAATTGTTGTGATTGGTTTAAAGTGTTTCATTGTATTTATTGTTTAGTGAGCATTAAAAAAATTTAAAATCATTGCAAACTTACTTAATAATTTCTTACCCGCAATGAAAACTAATGTTTATTTTCAGTGAGAAATCCTTTAAAATATATCAGGCATGTCAGGAGGTTGAGGTGATAATCAATGGGTTAGCATCTTAATTTAGAATGAAAATAAATTTCAGATTTTTTTTTGGATTTATTTTGAAGTGAGGGGTTAAGGTTTCACAATCAGCATCTGTAAATTTTAATAAAAACTCCTGGAATTTAACCCGCTACTTCGGTTGGGTGGGGTTTATTCTGATTTTCAACATAGGTAGTTTTCTTTCTCACACTAATGGGTTCAGTATAAGAAATCAGAAGTTTGGACAAGTCCTCTTTAGGGGATTTAGGGGTTCTTACGGCTTTTTAGACTGATCTCACCAATGATTTGCACTCCTGTTCATGTATAGATATTTTTTTAAATTTGTTGATCGAAACAAATCTTATTTCTACTTTATGAAAAAGCTAATATCAGGGATTTTGCTCTCGCTTTTGTTGAGCAATACACTTTATGCAAAGCAGCATTCGTCGAACGTTCCGCCCGATGAGCAGTGGTATTGCCAGATTACTTTTGCCAATAACATGGGGCCGATCAACGTCATTCTCTATTTTACTTATGAGGATTCGACAAGTTTTACGGCTCATTCTTCCCCTAATGCAGATAAAAGGATTTTTGGAAACATGAAGGCCACGATGGGTCGGATAATGAAAAAATTGCCAAAGAAGGGAGTTTTCATGTCGATTACCGATGGCGCCATTTTCAAGGGTCAAGGCAACGACAGCCTGCTGGGAATTATTCACATTCCGATGATTGGCTCAATGGATTTAAAGGCTGTAAAAACGAGCGATACAATAATAGGAAGCCTTAGCAACGAAACGGAAGTTCTTGGTTCTCTTAACGGAACCAAATCACCAAAAGGATTTCGGCAGGATTATCAGAAAATCAACGAAAGGATCATCGATACGCTCGAGGCCTACATTTACAACCCCGATCTGCTGCGTTCACAGCAATGGAAGCGTTTCAACAAAAAACTGGATAAAGTTTCAAAACGTGCATTGGATGACCCGGAGTATTTTTCTGGGTTTGGTCTGCATAGTCAAAAACTCCCGTTCAGTCATCTCAACCTATTCCTGTTTGCACAGTCGCCTGATCAGGCTGCTGAAAGCGACGAAAAATTTTTATTTCTTAAAGAACTTACACCTGAAACTGCTTATCTGAATGTTACAAGTTTTGGTGGCTCAGCCAAAGAAATGGACAGCATTTTTGAAACTATTCTGAAAAATAATTACCAGGATCTTATCATCGACTTACGGCGCAATGGCGGGGGTGGGTTGGAGAGCGCAATACGTTTTGGTGCGTATCTGTGTGATGATACAATGAATGCGGGATATTTTGTTACCAACAAATGGTACCGGCATCATCACGCAGGCGACAGCCCGGATTTTAGTAATATTCAGGTTACCACTGCTACCACCACCGCAGCATTTATCCGGGAACTGAAACACAGCCCTGGCAAACAATTGATAATTTCTCCTGCTGAGGATACCTATAAAGGCAATGTTATCGTACTTACAAGCGGCAAAACCGCCAGCACCTGCGAGCCGATCGTATATGCGCTAAAGAAACATAAGCTGGCCACCATCGTGGGGCAAACTACTGCAGGCGCCATGCTGAGTGCGGTATTATTTCAGGTTTACGGGAAGTATTACCTGTTTCTTCCCGTTGCTGATTATTACACTTCTGATAGCAAAAGGCTGGATCAGGTGGGCGTGGAACCCGATGTAGCAGTCGAAGCTGAAAAGGCGCTTGATGTGGCGAAGCAGTTACTTGCCGTACCGGATTAGCCGGATCGTTTTGCGTTTTGCTTCGTAACTATTTTAGCAGCTATCTTTTAAAACACAATAACAACAAACCGCAAAAAGTTCTCCCGGATACCAGAGGCAATGGCTAACATTGGTTGCTTCCGCACCTACAGGCTAAAGTAGCGCTTCGGGCTTTTTCAAAAGCTTCCTTTCCTTCGCTATAGGCAAACCAGGCGATAGCCAGCGACCCGGCAATATCGATATAATTGATACGAAAAAGTTCATACAAGCCACTTGCGGTGAGCAAAATGATGCTTAGATAAAAACAGGTTTTGGTGCAGTTAGCGTCGGCAACAATGGCATCGGAGTTTAGAAGCCGGCCAATCTTCTTTTTGTAAGTCATCAAAAACCACATGGTAGCAATGCTGATGGACGATATAATGACACCCGGCAGCGTTGTTGCCGGAGCACTGCCTTGCACCATATTAATAACCGACCCCACAGCAAGGCCGCCAGCTAAAAGGTAAAAGCTCAGCCCGGTAATACGTAAGGCAGTTCTTTCAAATTTATCGCGTGAAGCAGGGTCTGTCCCAAATCTTTTCATCCGAATGATCATGTGCATGATTCCCATCCCCGACATGACCTCTACAAAACTATCGATGCCAAAGCCCAGCAAGGAAAGCGATTCGTCGCCCAGCCCAAAATAAATCGAAACAATACCCTCGGCAAGATTGTACACAATGGTAACAATGCTAAGGATGAGTGCGGTGTTGATCAGTTGCTGATGATTTTTCATAATAACTTCCCTGCTTTTTTGGTAGATTAAGTTTACGCTTTCGCTAAATAGAACAGTCTGTAAAGAGATGTGGTTTAAATAATTTTGATAAAAGTTCGCTTGATACAACAAGAACAAATTCAGGATAAGGAAGGCACCAACGCGAAGCGCTACCAGAAGATTGTCAAATCGTACTAATTCTGAAAGTATTTGCACTTTAGTTTGCACCAAAAAAAAAGCTCACAGATTATGATCTGTAAGCCTTTGATTATTAAGTTGCCCGACCAGGGATCGAACCTGGACTCTTCTGATTCAGAGTCAGACGTGTTGCCAATTACACCATCGGGCACTTTTTATAAAGTGGCGGCAAAAATAAATCTTTTTGATGATCGCAAAAGAAAATCCACAAAAAATCTATTCAGCCTAATTCAGAGCCAGCGCGTAAAAACCTTTCACCTCCGGGTATTCATCTCCATCCAAATGGAAGTTCGCTTTTAGCCTGAATACTTCATCACTTGCAGCAATAGAACACTGATGACACCGATACAACAGCATGCCCCGCCTTAGGCGGGGGATTTTTGTCTTTATCTGTGTAAATCTGCAAAATCCGTGTTTGTTGCTGAGCCTGTCGAAGTATCCGTGTTCTATAAATGTTTGTGAATAAACCAGGTTAGCGTAAGCGATTTTTATCTAAAAATAATCTTCTTTGTTTTTACTTTATCAGCAAAAGTAATTTTTAAAAATGCAATTCCCCGGTAGGCTTCTTTGAGAACTACTTTATAGCCATTGGCTTCTTTATTCACATCAATGGCAAGCATGCGTCCGCCGGCATCAGAAAGTTGCAGTCCTGGGACTGGTGTATGCAAGATTTCAGAGCTTTGGATTTCAACAAAAAAACTATGTGTCGTCGGATTGGGATACACATTGGCAATAATATCCTGGCGGGAGTGGGCAGGTTGGCTAAAGCCGACAGGTTCCAGAGCAATTGGAAGATAGGTCACCAGGCCAAGTTGCGGATCGTCGGGCTGATGAAAAATATGCATCTCCACGCTGTCGATGTTGGTGGTTCCCCAGTAGTTGTTTTGGGCCATGATGTCGTTGGGTGTGTTGTTGTAAAGATCGAAAACGGCTCCCTCGTTGCCATTGCCATAAATGCTGTTGTTTCCGGGGTTGTAG
>JAAYIU010000467.1 GCA_012523265.1 Bacteroidales bacterium
AACAGAAATTAGCAGCAATGAGCAAACTATCGACATCAGCCGGTTGCCGGCAGGATTGTATTTTGTTTTTATTAAAACTGAAACCGGAACGGACATCCAAAAGCTGGTGATAAAATAAAATCACAGCTTTATTAAAACAAAAAAAGCTGCTTTGATCTTCTGGTCGGAGCAGCTTTTTTTGTATGAAATATTTATATTTGCACTTGTCAACTAACTTTATTCACACCAAAAACAAGTATTATGAAAAAATTTACTGCTATTTCATTTTTATTGGGCTTGCTGCTGTTGCAATGGGCAGTTTTATTGCAGGCTCAGGACGAGCGATTCTCCAAAGTTTTCTACAATTCCGCATCAGGGATGCATGTATTGGCGAGCGCCGAAGCGGGTCAGGATAGCCTTATGATGATCAGCCGACAAGAATGGGACAATAGCGGGGGTGTGCATTTGATGGATGCCGCGGGGGTAATGCACTGGTCGAAAAGCCTGGTAAGGGAAGGAAGTTGGGTAATGCCAATTGATATTGTGCACACACCTGAGCAGGATTTCCTCATCTGTGCCTCCGAAACCATGGATGACACTTACAAAAAATCTATTTTACTGATTAAGCTAAATGTAGCAGGTGAAATACTTTGGGTAAAAAAGTTTGAACATGATATTGATGTCGTTCCTTCAGGAATTACCCTTTCTGCCGGCGGCGATATTTTGGTAACCGGCAACAGCGACCCCCCGGGAGGATTCACAACGCAACTGCTTTTACTGCGCTTTACAGCCGATGGCGCACTTTTATGGGCTAAGTCCTATGAAAGCGCTTCATTATATGATGGTGGGCTGGCGGTAGCAGAGCTGTCCAACGAACACCTGATTGTTGGTGGGTACACCAAAGGCACAGAGCCTTATAGTGCCGAAATGAGCCTCACCCAAACCGATGCCTCCGGAGATGTACTGTGGGCAAAACGGAAGGTAACTCCCGGAGCTTATCCTCCTCTAAGTCAAATCGGTGATCTTATTGCCGCGCCATCGGGATTTTACCTGCGCGGATACGCCTATGATGCCGAAGGGATGATAATGGCTATGGATGCCGACGGCGGAACCATTTGGAGTAAATCTCTTAACATTTATGCAGGCAGTTGGTATGAATCAGCTTACAGAGGAAGAATTAATACAACGGCCAATGGCGATTTGCTGATGGCCTTTGGCAGCAATGAAATAGATGGAGTGATATGCCAATTGACTTCTGATGGAAATGCCAGTTGGTCGCAGACCGTTTTTATGCAACCAATCGAAGCCAAAACTATCTCCGATGGCGGATATTTGTTTTTGGGACTCGGCCCTTTGATGGGTGTAAAAGAAGACCCGTCGCAGCCCCAAACGGGTATTGTGAGAACCGATGCTTCTGGCGAAGGTGTGAGTTGCACGGATGGATACACCGTCAACCTTGAAGCGTATGTTCCTGTTTTTGAAAATCTGACCTATACCGCCGTTACGGATGTGGGAAGTGCCGCTGATTATTCATTACAATGGGAGGAATTCCCACTGGATTCTTTTGGCGGATGTGTAACTTTTATTGGTGCGGTGGAAGAAATCCGTGATGCTGCCAATGCCCTGAAAGTTTATCCTAATCCGGGCAACGAACCTTTCAGATTGCTGATCGAAGATATGCAGCCGGAGAGCCTGGTTCAGCTTACTGTATTTAACAGCAAACGGCAAAGTGTTTTTAGCCGGGAAGGAGCCTGGAGCCGCGTACAACTCATCGACAGAAAACTGCCGGCGGGGGTCTATCTAATCCGTTTGAAAACTAAAAATAGTGTGTTTACCTCACGGTTGATTGTAAGCAGATAACCGGCTGCAATGTAAATGGGGAAGAATTCACCACCGTGGATTTTGGCGCCTTATTTTTGAAACGGCGTGAGGTACGTGTACTTATTTCATCAAACAATCTTACTTACAAATATCGGTTTATCGGATTCTTTTAGGATGTCGTCGGTGGCGCTGCCGTAGAAGAAGCGGGTGAGTTTTCCTTTGCCTTGTGTGAGCACGGCGATCATGTCGGGGTTGTACTTTTGGATAAAGCTGTGCAGGCCGTATTCCAGCGTGCTGCTGTTGACAGCATGCAAGGCATGATTTGTAAAGTGATAATGCTGCGCCAATTCACGCATTTTTTCGATGGCATCGTCGGCGTTGGTATTCTCGTCGGTGATTACGTGCACCAGGTGCATGGTGGCTCCTAGTCCGGCGGCAAAGTCGCGGATGCTCTCAAGACCGCCGTGCCGCTCTTCGTTGACATCGATGGCTACTGCAATTTTCCGCACATCGCTAATTTCAGAATCCTCTTTGATGATGATCATCGGATAGTCGGTTTGCGCAATCATACGCTCGGTATCGTTTCCGAAAAGGTTTTCGATAAATCCGCGCTCTTCGCGGCCTTCGGCGATTACAAGGTCGGTTCCGTATTTTTGCATGTAGCTGTTCAGGCGGGTTCTGTTGTCGCCGAAATCGACTTTTGGCGTTATGCGCAATTGTGGGGTAGAAAATCGTTCTGCTTCAGCCTGCAGCTTTTTACGCTGTGTTTCGAGCCGTTCCTGATCGATTTGTGCGGCCTGTACGCCCGGCGCCATATAAACCTCACCGGTGGTCATGTAAGCTTGTGAAGGTGTAGGTGTTAATATGTGCAGGAGTACTATTTCGTCGATGTGTAGTCTGGTGGCAATATGAATAGCAAAACCCATCACTTTGGTGGACATTGACGCGGTTTCGGAGGTGACCAAAATTTTTGTTATTGACATGATTCATGAGGTTTAAAAATTACTTCTATTTTTACCCAATCTAACAACATACCATTAAGGCTATTTACATGATTAGTTTTCAGGCCACTACTAACCAACGATTTAGCTTTTTAGAACAAATAAAATTTTCTTCTGTTCTTGTAGAATATTTTCAACAGTTGTGCATCAGGCGGGATAATGAATAATCTGTTGAAAAATTGATCTCTTTTAGAAAATAATTTGCGGAAGAGATTTTTAATTATTAATAAAAAAATAACATGAAAGAGACGATACTGGAGGCATTGCCCAACCCTGTAATAATCTACGACGCAGGCTGGAACGTACGGTGGATGAACAGGTCGGCATTGGAGTTTACGGGCTATTCATCATTGAGCGATCTTCTGGGGGTTCATATCACACGTCTCTTCATGGAGAGCAGCCTGCCGGAGATCATTGAGACTCAACAAATCACCAACGAAAACGAGAGCCACGATGTGAAGCGCGAGCTGCACCATCTGCACCGCAAAGGTCATGGAGTAAAAATCCTCGCCCGGTTTGGCATATTTTTGTTTCCGCGCCCCGACGGACAGGTGATGTACATCGAATCGGGCATTCCTTCTGATGAAATCCTGCACTGGCACAACGAGCAATACGACCGCCTGTATCACTATAAAGTACTGGCTGAAAATGTGCCCGGCATCGACATGATGCTGGTGGACAATGATTATAGGATTTTGTGCAACGTGGGCAGCGAAATCCTCAAACAAGGCTGGGCAAGCCCTGTCACCACCGAAAAAACCATAGAGGAATATTTCCCTACGGAGATTCTCCGCATCCTGAAACCTTTGTTGAAGATAGCTTTCGAATCCACGCCGGTAAGTCGTGAGCTTTCAGCGGGCAAAAAACAGTATTACGTGCGCCTTACCCCGCTGATGGATAACTTTGGCAAAATGACGTGTGTGATTATTTTACAAAACATCACCGAAACCAAACTGGCGGAGAAGAAACTAAAACTCTCAAAAAAAGAAGCCGACGAAGCCAACAATGCCAAGAGCAACTTCATCGCTAAGATGTCGCACGAGATACGCACGCCACTCAATGCGGTGATTGGTTTCTCAGAACAATTGCACAAAACAAACCTCAACAAGAAGCAGGCGGGTTACCTTGACATCATACTCAGCTCTTCGCAGCATCTGCTTACCATCATCGACGAGATACTGGTGCTGAGCAAGATTGAATCGGGGGAGATACATCTGGAAGAAATTCCTTTCAAAATTAGCAATGTGTTGCAAGCCGTACACGATGTGGTTGAGTTGCGGTACAAAGAGAAAAATCTCGACTATTTTACAAATATCGATCCCGCCCTCGACGCCGTGCTCCTGGGCGACGAAGCCAAGTTGCGCCAGATATTGATAAACCTGGTGAGCAACGCCATAAAATTTACCAAACGCGGATCAGTTACCGTAGAGGGGCGCGTCATTAAATCGACACGAAAAGTCTTGACGGTGCGATTTATCATCACTGATACCGGCATTGGCGTTGCCGAAGAAAATCTCAAAACCATCTTCCGGCCTTTTCACCAGGTGGATAACTCGATAGGTCGCACCTATTCGGGCACCGGCCTGGGACTTACCATCAGCAAAGACCTGATAGAGACTATGGGCGGCAGCCTCACCGCCGAAAGCCGCCTGGGCAAAGGATCGAAATTTTCTTTCGATTTAAAATTTCAAAAACACAGCGACCCCGATTACAAATTGTATGATACCAGGCATGCATTTTCGATGCTGCCCCTGCGCCATGTTACCGTGCTTTTTGTTGACGATGACCCGGTAAACCGAATGCTTGGAAAAGAAATTCTGAAACAGCTAAAGATAAAAACTGTCTTTGCCTCTTCCGGCAAAACAGCGCTGCGGCACTTCAAGCCAGGCAAATTCCATGTGGTGCTGCTCGACATCAACATGCCCGGCATCAACGGCATAGAGGTGGCCAAAGCCATGCGCAGCGAGGAAGCCAACGCCCCCGACCAACGCAAATCGCGCATCATTGCCATGACTGCCAACGTACTGAAAAAGCATATAGATCAATATCTTTTGGCTGGCATGAACGACGTAATCCTGAAGCCTTTCAAGGAGGAATACATCTACGAAAAGATTGTTTTACACTCATCCGATGTTCCTATTATCGAAACAGAAACTCCAAAACCCATCGATAAGCTTTCGAAAAAAACGTCGCCAACTTCTCCATCTTTCGACCTAAGCGAGCTGATTCAGATAACCCGTGGCGACAAGGATTTTTTGTTGCTGATGCTGGAGGCCTTTATTAAAAATACCAGCGAACTACACGACTCCATGCACCAAAACCTGCTGGAGGATAATTACCCGCAAATTGCCGAAGCAGCCCATCGGCTCCTGCCTTCGGCACAACAACTGGGGCTTACCAAAGTAACTCCTTTGCTTTTGAAAATAGAGAATCGCTATCTGCGCAAAGAAAACTACCGTCGTGATGCTGCATTGATCAAAAATTGTATGCGTGAAATAAAATCCGGACTGCAACAAATTAAGGATGCTGAAGCAAAAATCCGTGAAAACAATTTTTAAGATTTTTATCAGAGAATCTTGTTGTACTTTTGACGCATTAACGCAAGGAGCCACATGAAAAAAAGTATCCTCATCATCGACGACGATCATTACATCATCAACCTGCTTGAAAACTATCTCGAGCGCGAGGGCTACAAGATTTTCACGCTGGGAAAGGGCAAGCCCGCTCTTCAGTTGATGCGCGAAGAAACCATCGACCTGGTGCTGTGCGACATCCGTCTGCCCGACATCGACGGCACCGAACTGCTTACGCTGATAAAACATGCAAGCCCCGACATCCCGGTGATTATGATGACGGCTTATGCCGAAATTCGCACTGCCGTCGAAACCATCAAGTCGGGCGCTTACGACTACGTTACCAAGCCTATTTTTCCGGAAGAAATAAGTGCTATCATCAAAAAAGCTTTGCGCAAAAAAAAAGCACTCGAAACCGCCAGCGATCAGGATTTTATTACCGGCAACAGCCCGCTGATGCTCCAGCTTATCGAACAAAGCGAGCTGGTAGCGCCCACGGATATGTCGGTGCTGATACAGGGCGAAACCGGTTCGGGTAAAGAGTACGTGGCGCGGCTTATCCACAACCACAGCCGGCGCAAAGGAAAAGGTTTTGTGGCCATCGACTGCGGCGCCATCCCCAAAGAATTGGCTGCCAGCGAACTCTTTGGCCACATCAAAGGCTCCTTTACCAGTGCCGTAAACAACAAGTCGGGATACTTCGAGCAAGCCAACGGAGGCACTATTTTCCTCGACGAAATAGGTAACCTGTCCTACGAAACACAGGTAAAGCTGCTGCGCGCCATCCAGCAAAAAGTTATCTCGCGCGTCGGCGACACCAAAATTATCCCCATCGATGTGCGCCTCATCTCAGCCTCCAACCGCAACCTGATGGATGCTGTTGCCGAAGGGCAGTTTCGCGAAGACCTCTACCACCGCCTCAACGAGTTCAAAGTAGAGCTGCCACCGTTGCGTAAACGTGGCGACGACATCCTGATTTTTACACAACACTTTCTCGACGAGGCCAACCGCGAGCTAAACAAAGAGGTGAAAGGTCTGAATGACGAAGTAGTTCAGATTTTTAAAAATTATGCCTGGTTTGGCAATCTGCGTGAGTTGCGCAACGTGGTGAAGCGCAGCGTGCTTATCGCTCGTGGCGATTACATTACCCGCGAATGTTTACCCGGTGAGCTGATGGAACAGCAGAAACCTGCAGCCATCAGCGAAGTCATCAAAAGCGACTCCTTCGATTTGAAAGACGCTACCCAGGAGGCCGAGAAACTCGTGGTAGAGCGCGCCTTGCGCGAAGCCAATTTCAACAAATCGCAGGCAGCCAAAATTCTGAAGATCGACCGCAAGACGCTCTACAACAAGATAAACCAGCTCGGCATCGAGCTGTGACAGACAAAAGACAAATTCCAACCCTCGGTAGCCGGTGTAAACAATCACAAATAAATTGTAACTGTTCAGCTAATGATGAATATTTGATTGATTGCGGTGCGAAGTTTTTCTTTTTATGCGTCATACCCGCCCGGTATTCAATTGGAGCTAAAGTTTTACACATTTGCACAGCACGTCTCCGGCTTTCAAGATTTCATCGGTTTTATGGGAAGGGCATAAATGCCCTCAATTTGCCCTTACTATTCCATAATCCCAGGCGTGAACGCCTGGGCTACGGAAGTGAACGCCTGGGCTACAGAAGAGTGTTCTCTTCCTCCGCGCCAGAGAAAAGCCGCGGATGGGTCATTGGAGGCGGAAAGAGTGAAGCAATTTAGCAAGTAATTGGCACCTAAACAATCACAATAAATTTCAAATTTCAAACCCGCCGTGGTGGTTGAGTAGCAGGTTGGACTTGTCGAAACCTGATTATTGGGATTTATTTGGAAATGTTTGCCCCGGCCATCTGCGTCTGCCATATTGCAACTTGGGATTTATTCGACACTGTTGCGGCAGCAGCACCCTAAACATTCCACAGGTACACTTTTCTTTATCGCCACCATCCTCTTCATTACCTGTTTGTTAGTTATCTGAAAAATGATTTGGCCAAATTTTTGATTTCGGGCTATCGAATTTCAAAACCCTCATTCATTTTTCATTTTTAAAACACTAAAAAGTATGATAATCTTTGATGAACTGGTAAAAGACCACGAAACACAGCGCATAATCGCTGACCAAATTCTCGAAACCCAAGGCGACAGCACCGAGCGTAAGCAACTTTGGGTGAACCTCAAAAAAGAACTGACTGCGCATGAGGAAAGCGAAGAACGACATTTCTACATCCCACTGATGCAGGTGGATAAATCGCAGGAGCAAGCACGACACAGCGTGGCTGAACATCACGAAATGGACGAACTCGTTGATAAGCTCGACGAGACCGATATGAGCACTTCGGCATGGCTCATCTATTTCCGTGACCTGCACGAAAAGATAAACCACCATTTGGACGAGGAGGAAGAAGATGTATTTGATCTGGCAAAAAAAGTACTCAACGATCAGGAAATTGAGCGACTTGGGCGCGAATATCGGCAAATGATGCAGGAGAAGAAAAAATCGTAATTGGGTTTTAGAATCAATGCAAGGACTTATTTACGTACACGATTCTAACCCTGGCTACCGACGAAGGCGTCATGGCCGCGGCTTCGTTTATCTCGACACACAGGGTCGTAGTGTGCGCGACCAGGAGCTGATTACCCGCATCAAGGCATTGAAAATACCGCCGGCCTGGCAAGAGGTGTGGATTTGCCCCAAGCCAAACGGATACTTGCAGGCTACCGGCAAAGACGGCCGCCACCGCAAGCAATACATTTATCATCCGCAATGGCTGGAGTTTAGCCAGCAGGAGAAATATAATGCCTTGCGCCGCTTTGGCCGGGCGTTACCTTTGCTGCGCGAAACCACCGCCGCTCATCTGCGCAAGCGCGGATGGCCCTACGAAAAAGTACTTGCACTGATAGTTACTTTTATGGATAAAAAGTTTTTGCGGGTAGGAAATCTTAGTTATCGCAACAACAACGATACCTATGGCATCACCACACTGCGGCGCAAACACCTCAAAGAAGAAGATGGCAAGCTTATGCTCGAATACAAAGCCAAAAGTGGAAAGATGCGCCGCATCAGCATCGAAAACCGGCAGCTCATCCGGCTTGTAAAACAAAGCTCAGAGCTGCCGGGTTACGAATTATTTAAATACATCGACGATGACGGAACCAAACGCACCATCGATTCGAACGACGTAAACGAATATTTGCGCGAAATTACCGGCGAAACCTTTACCAGCAAAACCTTCCGCACCTGGGGCGGCACCACCATAGCGATGCAGCAGTGGCATTTTGCCAAAGAAGAAAAGGCCGAAAACCCACGTAAAAATCTTAAAACAACCATTGTAAAAAAGGTGGCCGAAGAGCTGGGAAATACCCGGGCTGTCGCCGAAAAGTACTACATCCACCCCGCAATATTAAAACTGATAAGTGATGAGAAATTTGCTCCCGAGCAGATCAACATGAAGGAGTTTTCGGACATGGAGAAAAAACATCTCGATACCCATGAAATGGAAGTGTTGAGCCTGCTTGAAGACCCGCAGCAAGATTTTAATAATTAAAAACCATAAAAACTATGAGACCCGTATGGACAGGAGGAATTCGCTTTGGATTGGTGTTTATCCCCGTAAAACTCTACACCGGCGCCAGCACCCACAACATCGACCTCGACATGGTACGCAAAGGCGATGCATGCCCGATAAAATACACGCGTGTGTGTAAAAACGATGGCAAGGAGGTTCCCTGGAACGACATCGTAAAAGGGTATAAAGAAGACGACTACTACATCATACTCACCGACGAAGACTTCGACAAGGTGAAGGCCGAGCGTTCCGACAGCATCGACATCACCGATTTTGTAAAGATCGATCAGATAAGTCCGCGCTATTTCGAAAAGCCCTACCTGATAGAACCCGGCAAAGGTGCTGCCACCACCTACAACCTGCTGCGCGAAGCCATCGTGAAGTCGAAGATGGGCGGGTTGGCCAAATTTGTGATGCGCAACCGCGAACATCTGGCGCTGCTCATGGCCGATGATGAGGTTATCTTTTTGATACAGATGCGCTTTGATGCCGATATGCGCCTGCCCAAAGACCTGAAGTTACCTGCCAAAAAAAATCCTCCCAAAAAGGAGCTTGAAATGGCCATGCAGCTCATCGACCAAATGAAAACCAACTTTGATCCCAAAAAATACAAAGACACGTACCAGCAAAAACTCAAAAAAATTATCAAAGCAAAAGCCGAACATAAAGATTACAAACCTGCCATCCCAGAGCAGGAAAAGCCTACTGCCGTTAAAGATTTGATGAGCCAGCTCAAAGAAAGTCTGAAACTAAACAATTGATGTGGCACCATTAGAAAAATATAAGAGCAAGAGGCATTTCGACAAAACGCCGGAGCCTGCAGGCGATCAACCTGACGGCGATGAGCGCCGCTTTGTAGTACAAAAGCACGATGCCAGCCGGCTGCATTTCGATTTTCGATTGCAGGTGGGCGACAAGCTGGTGAGCTGGGCGGTACCCAAAGGCATCTCTGCCAATCCCGCCCACAAGCACCTGGCTGTGAAAGTAGAAGACCACCCGGTGGACTATCAGCACTTTGAAGGTATTATTCCAAAAGGAAATTATGGCGCCGGCACAGTGCTGCTTTGGGATAGCGGAACCTATCGTCCCGAAGATAGTGTGGAAAATACGGTGGTAGCCATTGATGAAAAAATTAGAAAAGGCTCCCTGAAATTTTTTCTCGAAGGACAAAAACTCAAAGGGTTTTATTCGCTTTATCGCATCGACGACAAAGGCGACCAGGAGCAATGGATCATCGCCAAGAGCAAAGATAACTATGCAAACGCAAGCCGGCGGTTTAGTCAGCGGTCGGTTATCAGTGGGCTAACGCTGGATGAAATTGCCCGTGGAGAGAAAAGCACAGAGAAGGCTTTGTCGGTGGACAAAATTGCGGAAGCCCGGCCCGCTGCCATGCCCCATATCAGCCCCATGCTTGCCACCCTGGCCGCTGCGCCTTTTGATGATCCCGATTGGATTTTTGAAATAAAATGGGATGGTTATCGCATTATTGCTACACGAAAAGGTGACGAAAGGAAATTGCTTTCGCGCAACGGAAATCCATACGACGAGAAGTTCAGGACGATTCATGAAGAGTTACAGAAAATAGGACACGACTTTGTGATGGATGGCGAAGTGGTGGTGCTCGACCAGGAAGGAAAATCCGATTTCCAGGCACTTCAACATCTTGATGCGCAGTCGATGGGGCGGCTCTATTACTATGTCTTCGACCTGCTGTGGCTCAACGGTTATCTGCTGCAGGACGTTCCGCTTGTGCAACGCAAAGAGATGCTGCTACAAATACTTCCCAAAAACCTGCAGCGCATACGCTACTGCGATCATATCCCCGAAAAGGGCAAAATATTTTTTAAACAAATGCAGCAACTCCAACTCGAAGGCATGATAGCCAAACGGGCAGAGAGTAAATACTACCCAGGCAAACGCTCTAATGCGTGGCTCAAGATAAAAACAGCCCGACCCCAGGAGGCGGTAATAGTTGGCTATACCGCTCCCAAAGGGTCGCGAACAGCTTTTGGCGCGTTGCTGCTGGCCATTAACGAACAGGGCAACTTGCGCTATGCCGGCAAAGTGGGCACAGGTTTCGACGAGGCTACTTTGCAGGATATTTATAAAAAATTACAGCCATTAAAAACCAAAGAGCCGCCGGTAAAAGTTCCGGCCAAGGAGCGTCAGGCGCAATGGGTGAAGCCCCGGCTTGCTGCCGAAATACAGTTTACCGGCTGGACGCGCGATGGCGCCATGCGACATCCTACTTTTCGTGGCCTGCGCACCGATAAAAAACCTGACGAAATAACGCGAGAAACAGCCATCCCCGTTCACCAGGCGCTTAGCGAAAATACACAACCTGCTGAACGGGCTGCCACAAAGCAAACGCGGCGCCGCAAGGCTACACACAACCCAAAACTATCCAATCCTGATAAAGTATTCTGGCCAGACGAAAATATTCTGAAAAAGAACGTGTACCATTATTATGATCAGATGGCCGAAGTGTTGCTGCCATATCTGATCGACCGTCCGCAGTCGCTGCTGCGCTCGCCCCATGGTGTGGCGGGAGAATCGTTTTTTCAGAAAGATGTAAAAGGTTTGGTTCCTAAATGGATAGAAACCGTAACGGTAGAAAGTTCGTCGGGCACCACCGAATATTTGCTTTGTCAGGATAAGGCCACGCTGCTTTTTATGGCCAATTGGGGCAGCGTAGAGCTAAATCCGTGGAATGCTTCGGTGCCCAATTTGGATCAGCCCGATTATGTGGTGTTCGATCTCGATCCGGTGGAAATAAGTTTTGAGGAGGTTATGCGTGTGGCGGTAGGATTTCATCAACTCTTCGAAGAGCTAAAGCTGCCCTTTTATTGCAAGACCAGCGGATCGCGCGGGCTGCACATTTATCTGCCGGTAAAGCCCCAATATACCCACGAACAGGGGCAGCAGTTTGCACGGCTGCTCGAAACCATTATCCACGACCGCTTTCGCGAAATCACCAGCTTCGAGCGAAGCCCCTCTAAACGCAAAGGAAAAATATATCTGGACTATTTGCAAAATGGGCGTGGCAAAACCATGGCATCAGTTTATAGCCTGCGTCTCAAGCCCGGCGCAACCGTCTCGACACCCGTAACAGCCGACGAATTGAAAAAGGGAATTGATCCTTCCGGATTTAATATCCACAGCATGCAGCAACGTCTGAAGGAGGTGGGCGATTTGTGGAGAGATATGTTTAATACCCGCGTGGATATTGGTGAAACACTGAAAAAATTGTAGCAGGGCGCGTGACGCAGGCGGAAGGGCGCGTGGCGCGGGAGAAACTCCAACCGTCGGTAGCCGGTGTAAACAATTCCAAATTTCAAACCCCGGAGCAGTTTGGTTATTGAGATTTAATTATTGGGATTTATTTGGAACTTGATTTATTGGTTTTTGGAGCTTTTATAATTTCATCCGGCAATTTCATCTACGCCTACATCTACGTATGGGCGCACGGTGGTTTTCACGATACTGATAACGGCACCGGTGGCCAGCGTCCAGAGCAGCGCTTTGCCCCAGCGTACACCGGAGGTGTTGGCATTTTTGGGCGCTTCTTTTCCTCTGATGGCTTTATAAGTGCATTCGATAGCTTGCTGAGCCAAAAAGCCACTCAACATAATGGCGCCGGTGGCAAGCGCCTTTTTGAGGATGTCTTTGTTTTTTGTTTTCATAATTCGAAATTTGTTTTTGGGTGTATTACTTTTTGATAAATCTAACTAAAGCACAAGCAACGCATGGATCACTCCCGGGATGTAGCCCAGCAGGGTGAGTAAAACGTTGACCCAAAATTTTCCGCCGATGCCATATTCAAGGGCAACCGCAAGAGGCGGCAGGATAAAAGCGAGTATAATTTTTAGCAGAGATGACATTAGTTTTTTTTTAAGGTGAATAATTCCTTCCGCCTGATGCGCGCTTCTTGATGATTAAAAGTTGCCGTTGATGAAAGCTACTACTGGTTCTTTTCTATTTCAAAAGAAATCTTCGCATTCACGGCATACGACACAATCTTGTTGTCGGTTACATTGGCATGCATGTGCTTGATGTAAATCGACTTGATGTTTTTGAGTGTTTTGGATGCTTCTTTCACTGCATTTTCGGTGGCCTCGGTAAATCCACGATCAGAGGTTCCGATTACTTCGATAATTTTTACCATAGTGTATGTTCCTTTCTTTTTTAATTAAAAACTAATTTGCTTCTTCCTGCGGCAAAATCGTGCCATGAGTAACAAATCAAAATAGAATGGCGGGGCGCATGGCGCTCTTTATTGAAGATCAATTTAGCGAAAGCGAAAATCAAAAAACTTTACCGACAAAAATATGTTGCCATTCTGCATAGTGGCTTCAACACCTTGTAGAATATGTTCCACATGGCTACACCCGTACAATACAGAATTGAAAGGGTGGAATGATAGTATGACTTGCAGCTACCAGCAACTTTTTTGCTGATTGAAAAGTGCTACCCGCCTGGCACCTGGCTTTGCTGAAAGTATTTGGCATGGTATTCACGTATTAATTTTTTACAACAAAACTTACAAAGCTATGAATACACCACAAGATGACAAGCTGAATTTGAGCGGACGCTGGGAATACATCCGCGGCAAGCTTAAAGAGAAATATCCCCACCTGGACGACGAAGACCTGCGCTACGACGAAGGCCAGGAAGAGATGTTTATTGGCCGGTTACAAAGACGGCTGGGTGGCGAAAAACGAGAAAGTATTATTCGTACCATCAAAACCCTTTAACATAACCCTGTAAGAAACAACCCTAATCTGGTGTAATTGTAAAAGCTCCGGGAGCAGCATCTGTTTATCAGATAATTTTTCATAAACAATCATTGCCTCCAACAACCCTCGTGCTGCACCATCCCGCCCCGGGCTTTTACTTTTTTTATTTTTAATTCCCCCATCTCCCATCAAAACATACGGGCAAAAGTGGCAGCATTTTTTGGTGCAAATCCCTGGTAGTCGTTGTTGAAATAGCCATAGATGCGTGTGGTTCCGGTAGCTATGAGCTGCTGCTTCCACCACCCGAGGTCTTCATCAGTAAACCAGTCGCTGTACCAGTTGTATTTTCCGTGAAAACGGATATAAATTTCATCGGCGGTGCGAATGGGTGGGGTGGTGAGATAATTGGGTGCGGCCAGAATACAAAAAGTAATGCCCTGCCGCCGCAGCAAATCATACACTTGATCGGTAAACCAGGAGCGGTGCCGGAACTCGATGACATTGCAACAAAACCGGGGCAAAAGCTGGCAGAAATAGGCCAGGCGTGGCACGTCGAGATGAAGGCTTGGCGGAAGCTGCCACAGCACACAGGCCAGCTTATCCTGGAGCAAAGCGGCCAGATCGTAAAAGCGTTTAATGCCTTCTTCCGCCTGATACAACTTTTTGAGGTGCGTTATGTAGCGGCTGCCTTTGAGCGTAAAGCGGAAATGCTCCGGCACCCGGCTATGCCAGCGCCGTAGTGTGCCGGCACGTGGCAGATTGTAAAAACTACTATTTATTTCTACGGTGTTGTAGCGCGCTGCGTAATATTCGAGCCACTGCTGCTGTGGCAGCTCCGGCGGATAAAAATTGCCAATCCAATGTTTGTACATAAAACCCGAGCAGCCGATAAATTGATCCATGGCTTTTAAAGTTTTAGTCCGTCAAGGCGTTTGGCGGCAACGCTAAGATTGCAGGGTGCTGCTCCGAAGTCGGCCATTGGGTCGCGGGTTGCAGCCAGGCGGCGGAAAATGTTGCGCAAATGATAGCGGCGTGCGTGCATATCGCTACGCAAAGCTTCGTGCCAGTGGAGTGGTGTAGCAACTGGAGCTTCGGGCAGGGCGCGCAAAGCATAAGGCGTTACGGCTGTTTGGCCGTATGCATTGCGCAGGTAGTCCACAAAGAGGCGGCCATGTCGTTTGTTTTTGCGCATTTCGGTGGTAAACTTTTCGGGATATTTTTTAGCCAACATGCCGGCAACTTTTTTAGCGAAAGCGCGTGATTGCTCAAAGTCGGCGCTGCCATCCAGCGGCAGCAGCAGGTGCATCCCGCTGGAGCCGGTAGCCATCACAAAAAGAGATAGATCAAGCCGGTGGAAGAGCTGCTTTAGTTCACGGGCGGCCTGCTGCACCAGGCGGAAGTTGCTGCGGGGCGGGTCCAGGTCGAAGATGAGCCGGTCAGGGTTTTCGGGACGAGCGGCAGTGCTCAGCCAGCCGTGCATGGTGATGCTGCCCTGATTGGCAAGATACAGCAAAGTGGCGCGGTTGCATCCGTTTATCATCGTCCGCTCGCCCTGCTGCCGCAGCTTTACGCGGATGGTCTCTATCCAATCGGGGAAGTATTCCGGCGCTTCTTTTTGATAAAAATCATGGCCTTGTATTCCGGCAGGGAAGCGATGCATGGTAAGCGGACGATCCTGCAAATGAGGCAGAAGATACGCGCTGATCCTGTCGTAGTAGTTCACCACATCCATTTTCGTAAAACCTGCTTTGGGAAAAAGTACCTTTTCAGGATGCGTGATTTCGATGGTGTGCCCATTGGCTGTAATAGTTTTCATAATAATTGATACCTTGAATTATTCAAGTAACAATACAGCTTATCAAAAACGCTTCCATTTGCTAATGAGGCGAATTAAAACAAAAAGAGAATCGTCATAATGGCGATTCTCTTTTTGCTTTGTTTTAGCACTATTCAACAGCTATTTTTGGGTGAGCATATACTCGGCTGTACGCAGCATCTGGTTGCTGTAGCCCCATTCGTTGTCGTACCAGCTCATAATTTTTATCAGGTCGCCATCGATGGACATGGTCATATCCAGATCGACGATAGAAGCACGCGGGTCCTGTACGATATCTGACGAAACGAGCGGCTCGTCAGTTACGCCCAATATTCCGCGGTAGCGGTCGGTGTCGGCTTCTTTTCTAAAAATCTCATTTACCTGCTCCTTGTTTGCTTTTTTGCGGGTTACAAAGTTGATGTCGCTGATGGAGCCTGCGGGGATAGGTGCACGGATAGCCGATCCTTCGAATTTGCCCTGGAATTGTGTAAGCACACGTGCGGTGGCTTTGGTAGCGCCGGTGGTGGTAGGCACAAAATTTTGCGCTGCCGCCCGTCCGCGGCGCAGTTTCTTGTTGGGCGAATCCACGAGCGCCTGGGTGGAGGTATAAGCATGAATGGTGGTCATGGTAGCTTTTACAACCCCAAGGTGGCGGTCCATGATTTCGCTCACGGGCGCTATACAATTGGTAGTACAACTGGCACACGACACGATGCGGTCGTCTTTGTCGGGTTTATTCACACCAAATACAATAGTAGGTACTTCCTCGTCTTTGGCCGGCGCCGATAATATTACGCGTTTTGCTCCTGCATTCAGATGGTTTTGCAGGGTGTGCATAGTATTAAAAACGCCTGTACATTCAAATACCAGGTCGATTTCGTGTTCTTTCCAGGGAAGCAACGAAGGGTCTTTCTCGTTAGAAAGTGCCACTTTGTGTGGCCCGATCATAAGATAACCTTCGTGCACCGACACTTTGTGTTCGCAGCGGCCGTAAACCGTGTCGTATTGTAACAGATAGGCCAGTGTTTTGGCATCTATCAGATCGTTGGCGGCAACTATTTTCAGTTGCGGGTTGTTTACCAGCATCTTAAGTATTGCCCGGCCTATTCTTCCTAATCCGTTAATAGCGATGTTGTAACTCATAATGATTTTGATTTAATTTAATTACTGTAACTTTTGGAAAAAAATAATTCGGTAAAATAACTATTTCTTTTTAGATGTGCGTTTAATTGCATGTGTGGCCTGGCCATCAAACATTTCGGCAGCTTCCATGATGGTTTCGGAAAGGGTAGGATGCGGATGGATGGTAAGCTCCAGGTCCTTGGCCACGGCGCCCATCTCGATAGCCAGTGTAGCCTCGGCAATAAGTTGTTCGGCCATTTCGCCGGCAAAACCGGCTCCCAGCAGGCGCTGACTTTTTTTGTCGAAGATAAGTTTGGTGATGCCATGCGTTAATCCCATGGCCACGGCCCGACCGGAGGCACTCCAGGGGAAGCGGGTGATGGTAACGTCGGCCTGCTGCTCCTCGGCTTCGGCTTGTGTAAGACCCACCCAGGCAAGGCCGATGTAAACTACCGCTGGTACTACTTTTGGCTCATAAGCACTCTTTTGTCCGGCGATGTGTTGGGCAGCTATGCGGCCTTCGTGGGTTGCTTTATGTGCCAGCATAGGCTCACCGGCTACATCGCCGATGGCATAAATGTGTGCTTTATTGGTCTGGCGAAATTCGTTAACCACAACAAATCCTTTGTCGTCGGTTTTTATGCCGGCCTTCTCGAGGCTTGTGCGCCGGCTGTCGGGTTTCATTCCGATGGCTACCAGCATTTTATCAAATATCTGTTCTTCATGGTTTCCGTTATTATCTTCCAGCGTAACGCGCAGCTTGTCGCCTTCTTTTTCCGCTTTTATTACCTTAGTTTCAAAACGTGAATCCTTAAGTAGTTCCTGGTGCATCGAAGCTACTATTTTGGTCAAATCCTTATCGGCACCGGGGAGAATTGATGGCGTCATTTCAACAATGGTTACGCGTGTACCCAGCGCCTTGTATATCTTGCCCATCTCCATACCAATGTAGCCGGCGCCTACTATGAGCATTGTTTCGGGTACATCATTAAGTTTCAGGGCTGTTTCGGCATCGAGTATCATGGAGACGTCGGTTTCGATGCCAGGTAGCATGGCGGCCTGTGCGCCGGTAGCTATAATGGCTTTGTCGAATTTTAGCATACTTTTTTCGCCATCCGCACCGGTAAATTCAATTGTATGATCATCTACAAATTGTGCTCTCCCCTGCCGGTAATCGATGTTACGATGGCGTGTAAGCTGCCCTAACCCGTCGGTGAGTTTTTTCACCACCTGATCTTTGTAGCTGCGTAGCTTTTCTACATTCACGCCAACCGACTGAAAATTCAGTCCTATTTGTGCAGCTTCCTGTGATTGACGTTTTACGTCGGCAAAATGAAGCAGCGTTTTGGTAGGAATGCAGCCGTGGTAGAGGCATACGCCGCCGGGATTTTTTTTTGGGTCGATAAGGGTAACCTGCAGTCCGAGGTCGGCAGCATGAAACGCCGCCGCATAACCGCCCGGCCCGGCACCGATAATCACCAGAGCAATGGTCTCGGATTTATCTTTCATCAGTTTCCTTTTTTAAACATAGTGAGCAATGGATTTTCGAGTGCTTCGCAAAACCAGCGCAGAAAGCGCGCGGCCTCGGCACCATCGATGAGCCGGTGATCGTACGAAAGTATAAGTGGCAACAACAAGCGCGGCTTAAATTCTCCATCTATAAAAACGGGTTCGGCAGTCATGCGCGAAACGCCCAAAATGGCTACATTGGGTCGGTAAACGATAGGTGTGAATGATGTGCCGCCAATACCTCCCAGATTGGAGATGGCAATGTTGCCACCCTGCAGTTCGTCGGGGCTTATTTTTTTTGACCGCGCTTTTTCGGCCAGTTCGGCAACTTCCTCCGAAAGCTGCACGATCGATTTTTGATCGACATTGCGTACTACCGGAACCAGCAAGCCACGCTCGGTATCGACTGCCACGCCGATGTTGTAATATTTTTTGTAAATCACCTCACCGTTATCCGTGTCAAGGCTGGCATTAAACTTCGGGAAAGCCTCCAATGCTTTGCCCATAATCTTGAGTAGCAGCGTTGTCATGGTTATTTTCACACCTTCTTTTTCTACTTTTTTACCATATTTTTTACGAAACTCTTCGAGATGGGTAACGTCGGCTTTATCGAAATGAAATACATGGGGTATCTGTTGCCATGAAGCCACCATGTTGGCAGCGGTGCGCTGTCTGATGCGGCTGAGTGGCTGCCGCTCGATGTTGCCGTACTTGCTAAAGTCGGGCAGTTTGTAGCTGTCGGGGGCAGCGGCAGCTTTGTGGGCAGAGCGCCCGATAATGGCTTTGGCGTAAGCTTTTACATCGTCGGGCGTGATGCGGCTGTAAGGGCCGGTGCCTTCTACCTGCTGCACCTCAATGCCCAGCTCACGTGCCAAACGGCGGACCGAAGGTGAGGCGGCAACGTCAGTGGACTTTTTAGTGTCACTGTCTGTAGTTTCGTTAGCTTCGGCTTGCTTTCTTTCGGATGCTTCCTCTTTGCCTTCTTCATCATCAGAAGCGTCATCTTTTGGTTTCTCATCGCCAGCAGCCTCCGCTTCCGCTTCGCTATCATCGTCAGCAGCCTCTTTCTTTTCATCCTCCTCTTTAGCAGCGTCAGCTTCCTTTTGGGTTTCAGCGTCAGTGTCAGCTTCCTTTTCAACTTCATCATCAGCCTCAGCGCTTTTGGCAGTTTGTTGCTCTTTATTCTCATTCGCTTCCTTTTTTGCTTCCGCAGATTTCTTTTTGATTTCGGATTCGTCGCTATCCGGCTGCTCAGGTTTACTGTCCTTGTCGGATGCATCATCTTCAGCTTCTTTCTGGTCAGATTCGTTTTCCTGAACTTCTTTGTTGGCAGACTTTTCTTTGCCCTCGCCGGCCGCTTCATTATTACCTTCGTCGCTGGTTTCGATGGTTATCACCACCTGACCAACTTTTACGTCGTCACCTTCGGCCACTTTTATCTCTTTTACCACACCGGCAACATCGGCCGGCAGATCGAAAGTAGCTTTGTCGCTTTCCATTTCGGCAATGTTGTCGTCGATTTCTATCCGGTCGCCTTTTTTTACAGAGATTTTAATTACAGTTGCGGTTTCGACGTTATCGGCAATTTCCGGTAGTTTAATTTCTTTTATCATAATGTTTTCAATTTTTGATCGCTGGTGGGATTCAGCTTGTTGTTTTCGATTTTTAGTGACTTAGCCGCTTTTTGCAGCAGCTCCATTTTAATTTTTTTATTAATAAATAAACTATGCAAAGCGGCAAAAGCGATGTGTCGGTCGTCCACTTCAAAATGGTTGCGTAAAGCACGGCGGTTGTCGCTGCGGCCAAAGCCATCGGTACCGAGCACGGTAAGAATGCCCGGAAACCAGCGGCACACTGTCATAGGTATCGCTTTAAGATAGTCATGGGCGGCAATACATAATCCTTCGTCGCCATGGAAGCACGTTTCGATGTAGGTTTTTTGCGGATTTTTTTCCAGATTCAGCCTGTTTTGCCGTTCCGTTTCGCGGGCATCGTCGTATAACGCTTTGTAGCTGGTGACACTCCAAACATCAGCAGCGATATTATAATCGTTTTCGAGGATTTCGGCAGCACGCAAAGCTTCGTTGAGTATGGCACCACTGCCGAGCAAATGCACCTTATGATCAGCTTTGGCGGAACTCTTGCGATATTTGTACATACCTTTGAGAATTTGCTCCTCCTTTACATGATCGGGCATGGGCGGCATCACATATTTTTCGTTGAGTACAGTGATGTAGTACATCAAATCCTGCTGCTCGACAAACATATGGCGTATGCCTTCTTTCACGATTACTGCAAGTTCGTAGGCAAAGGCAGGGTCGTAAGCTTTGAGCGATGGTATGGATAGAGCCGTAAGGTGGCTGTGCCCGTCCTGATGCTGCAAACCTTCGCCTGCCAGCGTAGTGCGGCCCGAGGTGCCGCCAATCAAAAAGCCGCGCGCCCGGGCATCGGCGGCGACCCATATAAAATCGCCTACCCGCTGAAATCCAAACATGGAGTAAAAGACGAAAAACGGAATCATGTTTAAGTTGTAATTGGAATAAGCGGTGCCGGCGGCAATAAATGATGCCATGCAACCTGCTTCGGTAATACCTTCTTCGAGTATGGCGCCGTCGCGCGCCTCTTTGTAGTAAAGCAGGCTTTCGCGATCCACAGGCTCGTATTTTTGCCCTGCATGCGAATAAATACCAGCCTGGCGGAAGAGCGCATCCATACCAAAGGTGCGTGATTCGTCGGGGACAATGGGTACGATGTTTTTACCAATATTTTTGTCGCGCATCAACTTGCCCATAAGCTGCACCAGCGCCATGGTGGTAGCATATTCGCGATTGCCGGAGCCTTGTAGAAGCTCGTCGAAATCTTTATCGTCGGGCATTTCGAGGGGAGGTGCCTGGTTGTTGCGTGCCGGCTGAAATCCGCCCAGCTCCTCACGGCGTTTTTTAAGATATTTCATCTCACGGCTATCGTCGGCAGGTTTATAAAAAGGAGCTTCCACGGCATCTTCGTCGGAAAGCGGAATGCCAAAGCGTGTGCGAAAATCGAATAGCTCGCTATGGTTTAGTTTTTTTTGCTGGTGGGTAATGTTGCGGCCTTCGCCGGCCTCACCCAGCCCATAGCCTTTAATGGTTTGTGCAAGAATAACTACAGGACCTTGCTGATGATTGACAGCAGCGCGATAGGCGTTGTAAACTTTCACAGGGTCGTGGCCGCCACGGCGCAGCTTCTGGAGTTGCTCGTCAGAATAATTTTTGACCAGCTCAAGAAGCGCTTGGTTTTTACCAAAAAAATCTTTGCGGATGTATTGCCCCGAAGAAACTACATATTTTTGAAACTGGCCATCGGGAGTTTCCTCCATGGCTCGTATCAGCTCACCATTTGTATCGCTGGCCAACAGGGGGTCCCAGTCTTTACCCCAGATTACTTTTATCACTTTCCAGCTGGCGCCGGCAAATGCCGCTTCGAGTTCCTGAATAATTTTGCCGTTGCCGCGTACCGGCCCGTCGAGGCGCTGCAGGTTGCAATTAACAACGAAAATGAGATTGTTGAGCTGCTCGCGGCTGGCTACGGTGAGCGCGCCCATCGATTCGGGTTCATCCATTTCGCCGTCGCCCATAAATGCCCACACTTTTCGGTTGGAAGGTTTTTTTAACTTCCGGTCTTCGAGGTACTTGTTGAAGCGCGCCTGGTAAATGGCCAGCAGAGGCCCCAGGCCCATCGACACGGTTGGGAATTGCCAGTAGTCGGGCATCAGCCGTGGATGTGGGTAGGAAGGCAGGCCCCCTTTGGGGCGCAGCTCCTGCCTGAAGTTGTGCAAGTCGGTATCGGTTAGACGTCCTTCGAGGTATGAACGGGCATAAACGCCCGGCGAAGCATGGCCCTGAAAATAGATCATGTCGGGTTCCTGCTCTTCGGTAGCTCCACGAAAGAAATGGTTGAAACCCACTTCGAACAAGGTAGCTGCCGAGGCATAGGTAGAGATGTGGCCGCCAATGCCTTCCGATTCCAGATTGGCGCGCACTACCATGGCCATGGCGTTCCACCGAACCAGGCTTTTTATCTTTCGTTCTATCTCCTGGCTGCCTGGAAAAGGTTTCTCCTCATTTGGCGCTATAGTGTTGATGTAAGGGGTATTTCCGGGGCGCGAAAAAACTATTCCGTGTTTTAGTGCTCTGGCTTGCAGGCGCTGCAGCAATTCTTTTACACGATCGGTATTTTCAGTTTTTATAATATGATCAAGCGATTCGAGCCATTCGTGGTTTTCGATTTCGTAGTAAGATTGTTTATTATTATCCATGTTGCAACAAATTTTACAAATAGGTCACTCAAAAGCATGCCATTAACCATCCTGTTCAAAAAATTGCATCGGGAAACACTAAACATAGAGTATCCATAATACACTGTGGCCAGAAAATATAACCCATGAGTGGAAAAAATAATACAACCATCTGACGCGATAATATAGTCAACACCACGTGGTACAACTTCCACACTATTCCCGAATTATGCCCTGCAAGGGCTGGCATCTGCTATGGCATGAAATTGACAGGCAGGTTTCTTATTGGTTATTTTATTAAAATTAAAAATTAAAAAATGCACGAAGAGGTAAGAGCCTATTACAACGAACACGTAAACGACGAAGACCATCGGCTGGATGAACATCCATTTGAGATTCCGGTGCTGATGTACTACGCTGCAAAATATCTCAGTCCGGGCGACAACATTTTCGACGTAGCCTGCGGCACAGGCCGTATTGCGCAGCAATTGATGAGGAAAGGATATTTTGTCGGATTAAACGACCTTTCGGACGAAAATATACGGCTTGTCAAAGAGCGACTGGGGACCAACCGCAATCTGCTTTTTACCGAACGCAACGATGCACTGGAAAGTGAAGGCTGGAAAAAGAAGCAGTGGGATGCAATCCTTATCCTCGGCCCCATGTACCACATCATTAGCGAAAGCGAAAAGGTGAAAATGCTTAAGATGGCATACGACAATCTGAAGGCAGGCGGACACGTGTTTGCCTCTTTTATGACGCGTACCGGCGCGATGATTTACGGGTTGAAAAACAATCCCAAAGGCATACTTTACCCCGACGGCGCTACCCTGCAATGGGAAACCGGCACCGACAACCGTTTTGTTGAAGGCACCGAATATTTTACTCATGCTCACTTTGTCCATCCGCAGGAGGTCGATGCGCTGATAACAAAAGCCGGCCTCACGCCGCTGCATCTGGCCGGCGTAGAAGGTATTTTTGGTGAACGTTTCGAGCTGTACCACCGCCTTGACGATGATTTGAAAAAGGCATGGATGGATTTTGTGATAAAACACACCGAAGATCCACACCTGCTCGAACACTCCAAGCACCTGCTCAGCATTTCGCAAAAGCCGGATGATTAATCTGTTTTGCACTCACCAGATCACACGGGCTGGCTTCTGGTAAAGCTGCCCTGACACTAAAATCCTGTTGTAATATAATCCGGTAAGAAAATGAAAAATGAAGAAATTGTTGCTATCAACTTTTGTATTAGTGTATGCACTGGCCGGTGCAGGACAGAACGGAGATAATCCAACCGAAAAAAATCTGCGTCTTACTACCATTGCACAGGTTTATCAGGGCAGCAGCTACATTACCGTGCCCACACTTTTGGGCACGATAGAGCCGCTGTGGTTTGAGGCGCGTCTGGTACCGGCTTTTTACATCCGCAGCAACAAAAAGTCGCGGTGGCTGGGCGTGGTCAATCCACAGATTATTATCCGTATGTATCAGGAGCATTCGTTTCCGGTGCGCACGCCCAGCTACATGCCACAACTCACGCTTTACTATTTGCTCAACCGGCCCGAAGCAGGCAGCAGCCTTACGCTCTTTGGCCGTCTGGCGCATCACTCCAACGGGCAGCAGGGCGATTTTTATCTCGACAATGGCGACATCAATTTTACCAATGGAAATTTCTCTACCAACTATGCTGAGGCAGGTATCCTAAAAACTTATCCCACTCAGCGTTTCGATGCGGTGAATCTTTTTGGCGTCTCCTTAGAGGCACATCCTGCCGGCCTCACCATCAGCGAGCTTTGGGATATCTATAGCCGTTACCGCATTAATGCAATGTTTGCTGTTTTTGTGCCGCCCGACCACCGCGAAGATGAAAGAGGTTATTTTTCGGCACAAGCCGAAGCCTCCTGGATGATGGGCAATCTAAACGGCTGGAATGCGCTGTCGCTTGAACGGCTCACCTTCTCGCTTACCTTTCAGCAAAGTTTAAAGCTATTTAGAATCAAAATAAATTTCGTTTCGTAAGGCTTTTGTTTTGAGCGCCATACACAATTTAATTTAAAACAACATTGTTAATAAATGTTAAGGTGGGGGGGGTAAGAAAATGTTACCTACATTTGCTCAATGTAAAATTGGTACTAACAACAAAAACAATTGGCTATGAAAAATCTAAACTTCCCACAAAACATTGTGCTGAGCATGATTGTAGCAGTGGTGGCTGGGGCCCTGATGCTGCACGCCTGCACCAAAGAAAACCCTTCGCCTGCCGACAACCAACAGGCAGAACTAACTGCTGAGGATTTAAAAATCAGCCAGGCCATCCAGGCTTTTAAAGTAAAGATGGATTATCTAAAAGACAATCCTGGCTACAAAAGCGGGGAAACCGTGAGTGTTGATTCTGCCATCTGGTACATCGATGCTACATTGAATTATACTTACGCTGATGCAAGTTATCCCTATGCTGAAATGCACTGGGATACGGCTTTCTTTGTTTTGGATTTGATAGATGCACAGCGGGCAAATTATGATGATGTATTCGCGGCGTATGATGAATCATTAAACCGCTTGAGCGCCGCCTATTACCGCATTACCGGCGAAGAAAAGCAATTTATGATGGCCATGGTAAGCGATGCCGGCTCCTTGCCCGGATTAAAACGAAACCTGAGGATCATTACCATAACCGGAACCGGAACACTAATAAACGGATATCCCTGGGGCGAGACAGAAAAATATATTTATAATGAAGATCCGCTTTTTGATTGTGATGGCGCACCGACAAATATTGGTGCTCCGAATCTTTTCATGGCTGAACTTGCGAATCATTACAACTCCGATCCCATGCAGGGATGCCATTACTGGTTTTATGGTGGGATTGATTCAGTTGTTTTTAATTATGCTGATTATCCTTTAAGTAATATTCATCCAAATTACCTTGCATATAAAATTTTTGCTGCAGATGAGGCAGTGGCTTCTTTTGAATATTATACAGCATGCCTGAACTACAACGAGTTTAACTCCAATATTCATGAGATGAACTTTTACTATGAAAACCTTGTAGAACTCATCGATGAATGGCTTGGGTCACCGCTAAATACGAATAACTATTATTTTTCTCATTCAAAAATAACCGGTGAAGAAATGCAAAATGATGAATTCCTCTTAATTTTTCATAAACCCAAAATTTATTTTAGAAACCGTAATATTCATTGCAATGCTATACAGACTCCTCCACCTATAGAATAATAAACTATGAGCATTAAGATACTTATTTATCTTGCTTTTTTCGGGGTTGCTATTCAAACGGTAGCCCAAAATACCTTTGAGTTTTGCTTCGAAAGTGATCTAAGAAAAAGTTCAAGTAATGCAGTAACAGCAGAAAATGGTGATATTATAACCTTCATTTCTGAACGCGACTCCATTAATTTTCATCCAAGCAAACCGGTAAAGGCTTACCTTTTGAAATTTTCGCCAAACGGTGATACGATAACCAAGCGATACAGCTTTGGAGATACTCTATTTAGCTTTATCAACATTTTTTCAATTGACAAATCTGATTATTTGGTTATCGGATATGCTGCAAAAGAGTACCCTGAAAGTATTGTTTCGTTTGTTATGAAAGTGGACAGCACACTACAGCGAATATGGATCAAATACTATGTGTTTGGTGGGAGCACACACTTTAGATTCAGAAGGGTTTTTGAAATGAATCAAAATCATTATGTTCTTGCAGGAGAACTATCTGAAACTCCTTTTCAGGGTAGCCATCCGTTTTTTTTACGTATGGATGATCAGGGAAATTTGATGGACAGCACTAAGTACTATGGGGATACTTTTCTAGGGTCAGATATTTTACTTTCACCAGATTCAAGTCAGTTTTGGTTTATTTCTCCTACAGGGCTGGATCCACTCGGATGGGCTTCAATAGCTGTTTTTGATACAAGTTTTACTTTTATTAGCATTGAACTAATGCCGGGAGGAGGAAATTTGCACATACCAACCGCAATGTGGCATCAGGACAATAAATTTCTGGTTGGCTTCAAAGGGCAGCGCCCCGGAGTACCTTATCAGGACGATGAGATTAGAATAATACAGGTTGATACCGGTCTTAATCTATTAAATCAAAATTACTTCGGAGCACCAGACACAACGGATTACCCTTGTCATTTCGAACAGACTATTGATTTTTGTCATCCTGACAGCATTTATTTTGCAGGATTTAAAAATAATAAAATAGGAGTTCCTACCCCCGACAGAGTAAGCTGGATTATGGTCGGGCAAGCGGATTCGCTGTTACAGCCCCGGTTTTTACATTACATCGGTGGAGATGCTTATTACGAGGCATACTATATTATCGCAACTCGTGATGGGGGATGCTTTGTATGTGCCGGCAAATGGTCACCCGAAAAGTATGTGTACGACCTGGTTTTCCTCAAACTCAATAATGAGGGATTGATTGTAGGTGATCATCCACCGGGCATAGCGGTAAAAAAAGCCTTGGTCTATCCCAATCCGGTCACCGACAAAATTCAGGTTGAAACTGCCCTGCGTAATGCCACGCTGGACATTTACAACATCAGCGGAGTGCTAAAAAGTAGTCACGATTTGAATGGCACAAGCACAACCATCGATCTGGGATGTTTCGCGCCTGGAACGTACATCTATACCATCACCAATAATGACGGACAAGTTGAAAACGGAAAATTCATCAAACAATAAAGATTATGAAAACAATTACCAAACTTATCATTTTACCTGTAGTATTATTTTCTATGGGATTATCAGCGCAGGAAAACTGTTTCGAATGCGGCGGAAACATATCAAAAGGCCATAAGTCAAGCGCGTTTGGATACAACAATATTGTTGAAGGATGGTATTCAAGCGCTTTTGGAAATTCAAATTTCGTGTCTGGAGAAAGTTCGGCGGCTTTAGGTATCGGAAGTCGGGCCACGGGAAAAGGTTCTTTTGTGATGGGCTGGCAGTCTGAGAGCCTTACAAATTATAGCACCGTAATAGGCAGTTTCTCAAAAGCTGACGGGTTTCATTCAATAGTAATCGGCTATAATTCAGAATCATCAGGTGCCCCAGGGTATATTTTTGGGAGTAACTGTAAAATTGGAAATTCTTCAGGATTTTTATTCGGAAACAGATTGAGGACTATGAATAAGCATACCTTTATAATTGGTGATGGGGGAATTGACACTACCCTAACCAATAATGTTGAATATTCGTTGGTTGTTGGTTTCAATAGTAATCTTCCCACCTTGCATGTGGGGCCTTCTGCTGGTCCTGGCACCACCGGCCGCATAGGAATCGGCAACATAACTGCACCTACAGCCAAACTGCATATCAAAGCTGATATTAACGAAGATGCTGCCATTATGCTGCAGCCTACCGGTAGCGCCTATACTGCCAGGATATTTTTTGGCGATAACAACCACAGCATCTCTGCCAAAGCGGGAGGAAACTTAGTTTTTAAAACCGGCAGCGGCAATCATTTTGTGTTCAACAATGGCAGAGTAGGCATCGGCACCAATGCACCCACACAAACCCTGGACGTGCAGGGAACGTTGCGGGTATCTACATTATCCTCCACCACCACCAAAATGATTGTAACTACATCTACGGGTACGCTCTCCACAATGAATATTCCGGCAGGCGACAATCTGGGCAACCATATCGCCACGCAAAATATTAACCTGAACGGGAAATACCTTTCGGGCGATGGCACCAATAAAGGCGTGTTTGTAAATACAGCAGGGAATGTGGGTATCGGCACAAATATGCCCACCGAAAAGCTGGAAGTAACCGGAACAATTAAAGCCAC
>JAAYIU010000435.1 GCA_012523265.1 Bacteroidales bacterium
CTTCTCTTCTCTTCTCTTCTCTTCTCTTCTCTTCTCTTCTCTTCTCTTCTTAGTAACCACCCTCCCGCTCCCGCTGCCGGAGCAAAGGTGGCAATTTGTAAAAGGCCAAACAATGAAAGAATTTTGCTCAAAAGGGCTGAGCTAAAGCAAACGGCAGAATGCAGGCGGAATCCAAGCAGGGGTATTTTCATATTGGTTACCATTTTGCTATGCAATGTTTGCATTAATAAGAAGCGGCTAAAATACAAAAGTTTTTGCTCGACAACAAAAAAATAAAAAGCTTTTTTTTGGAGGTACAATCACACCTTATTAATAGGTGTAATAAAATTCGGCCATGAATATGCCAGCTTTCCAACAGCAGCACGCCGTTTTTCCCGCCAAGGCGAACAAAATTGACGATTTAGTAACAACAAAATTTTTCGCTATTGGAAATTCCAACCCGCTTCTTCGGAGCCACGCAATCCTCATCCTGTATGCCATGCCAAACGGCGTCACGGAGATGTCGCGCGACATACCCAACTTTGTGCAAACCTCTACCAATCTGGCTTCAGTAAAAACTTACGACGATTATTTCTTTATCACCACCAGCCAGCGCAGCTCCGTGGCCAGCGCTTTGGGCGATGTGGTAAATAGGGTAGCCGCCGTATTAAAACTTGCCGGCGCCGAAGTAGAGCATACCGATGGCTACCCCGGCTGGAGCCCCAATCCCAAAAGCAATATTTTGCAGGTATCCAAAAAATCATACGAAAACCTTTTCAATGAGGAGCCAAAAGTGCTGGCGGCACATGCCGGCCTGGCGTGCGGCCTCATTGGCGAAACCTACCCCGGGATGGATATGATCAGCTATGGCTCCGAACTAAAAGGCGTACACTCGCCCGACGAAAAAATTCACATCAAATCGGTAGAGAAATTCCGGAAATGGACCCTCGACATACTCAAAAATATTCCGCTGGTTAATCAGAGATATCCAGCAGCAAAGTAGCATTTGCATCCGTTCCGGTTTAGGTTAAAATAACAATGCCGTATGAGCCTTAGCCTTGCCATTACAGGTATGCTAAAAGCTCCTACGGCATTGCTTTTAAGTAGCTGATCCCCATAGCTCCAATCCGCCAAAACCTTTAATTCCCTAAATTTTATCCTTCATGCCTTACCTCACCACAAACTTTACTTTGCCGCAGGCGCCACCATCGCAGTACATCACGGCAATGTACATGCCCGCGCTCCAGCTGGAAACATCGAGCGTGGTTTGCTGTTGTCCTTTGTAAAACTTTTGGCTGTGCTGTTGGCGGCCAAAGCTATCGTAGCAGCGCAGTTGCATGTTTTGGTGTGTATTGGTTTTCCCTGGTTTGATCAAAAATATATCCTTTGAAAGCGGGATAAAAAGCAACTCATCTTCAGATATTTCATCTGGCGCACTGATACCAACGCCCTTACACTCTCCTAATACAATTTCAGTTTCATTATCAGAATAAGTACCAATTCCTGCGGTGCCCCAGTCTGATGGTAAATTACATTCGCCGGGTGCTTGTCCTGGTGGTTCCTGGGTATTGATTAACGGATATGAATTCAGCACGCCAATTCTTTCAGTTAATACATAGATCACATCCTCAGGGCCGGCAGTTTCATAGAGATCATGAAACAGTGTGTCGCGCAGGGTCCATTGTTTCAGGTTCAGGTCGCCATACTGTACCATCTCAAAATCTATCACCTCAAGTGGTAGTCTTGACGTACATGCTGAATCGTTCCATAGACCGGTAAAACCAGCTGAACGAAAAGTTGTGAACACGTCGCCAACCTCAAGGTTGTAAGTAAAAAACAAATAATCCTGATCATTCACCCACCTGAACACCGTATCGTTTTCATACCTGGTAAATAAGGTAGTTGGATGATCAGGCGGAACAATTACCGGCCCATGTTGGTCGGCAGTTTGCTGGATCATGTGCCATGTTTTGCCGGCGATAATAGTGTCCTGCGTTACACCAAAATCCCGAAAAGCGGCGGGTAATCCAGCCCAATTTCTGAGGCAATACCTCCATGTTGCCCCTTCCTGAGGCCAGGATTGTGCATTTGCTGTTGGATTTAGCATGAAAAGAATCATGACTACTGTTGAAACTATGCGTATTTTGAATTTTGAGTTTTTCATTTGAAATTAATTTTTAATTAAATATAAATACTGTATTTAAAAATATAGGTTATTCCAGGACGATTTTACCATACTCGGCTGTTCCGTCCTTCCTGAGGCTGCGGTAGAAATACACGCCTGCCCGTATGGTGCGGGTGTCCCAC
>JAAYIU010000215.1 GCA_012523265.1 Bacteroidales bacterium
GCGCCTATAACCTGAGTTACCTCCCCATATGTTACATTCGCCATCCCTTACTTTCCTCCTTTTTTGAGAGCTTCGGCGCCACCTACTATATCCAGAATTTCGTCCGTTATAGCTGCCTGCCTAACTTTGTTCATTACCAGGGTAAGGTTATCAATGATTTCCTCAGCATTCTGTGTTGCATTTCCCATTGCTGTCATGGTAGCACCATGTTCACTAGCCTTACCTTCCAGCATCGCATGAAAGATCACACTAGCAACATACTTGGGCAGCAGAATCATTAATATATCCTCCGCACTGGGTTCATACAAATAATCCACATAGTGTTCTTCAGTTTTTTCCTCAGTAGGCGTTTCCAGTGGCAAGATTTTTGTTATAGTAGGGACCTGCCTTAAGGCATTGATAAATTTTGCATAAATCAAATATACTTCATCCAACTCTTCGTTTTCATAGGCATTGATGACATAATCAGCTATTTCTTTAGCATCAGCATAATTCACTTTGTCACCCAAGCTGATAAATTCGGCATCAACCAAACTACGTTTGCGGAAGAAGTCCCGTCCTTTTTTACCCACTGCAATAATGCCGCTCTCCAGGTTGCGCCCGTCTTCTGCAATGGCGGTAGTAGCCAATCGCAATATGTTGGTATTATAAGCACCGCAAAGTCCGCGGTCAGATGTTACTACGATATAACCTATTTTCAAAATATCTTCCCTTTTTTCTAAAAGGGGATGGGTTACATCATAGGCAACACTCGCCAACCTGGCTAATGTACCTGTAAGCGTTTCGGTATAAGGTCTTGAAGACTCAGCTCTAGCCTGTGCACGGCGCAACTTCGCTGCCGCAACCATTTTCATGGCTTTGGTAATCTGCTGAGTATTTTTTACACTGCGTATCCTGCGTTTATATTCTCTAACACCTGCACCTGCCAATTATTTCACCACCTAAACTGCAAAAGTTGACTTAAATTCAACGATTGCCTTTTTGAGGTTATCCTCGGTATTGTCGTCGATTTTCTTCGCATCTCTGATAGAAGTAAAAATGTCTGCATTGGCACTTTTGATGAACTTCAAGAAATCAACTTCAAACTCCCCTACTTTATCGGCAGGAATATCATCCAAAAAGCCATTAACGCCGCAATAAATCGCAACGACCTGTTCTTCCATCGTCATTGGTTGGTATTGACCCTGTTTTAGAACCTGCATTACTCTTTCCCCACGAGTCAGTCGTGCAAGAGTCGCTTTATCAAGATCAGACCCAAATTGCGCAAAAGCGGCCAGTTCCCGATATTGGGCTAAGTCCAGCCTTAACTGTCCAGCAACTGATTTCATGGCCTTGGTCTGGGCAGCTCCTCCGACCCGGCTGACGGAAAGACCCGCGTTTATAGCTGGGCGTTGTCCGGCATAGAATAGGTCAGTCTCCAAATAAATCTGACCATCTGTAATAGAAATAACGTTAGTGGGGATATAAGCTGAAACGTCACCAGCCTGGGTTTCTATGATCGGCAATGCCGTTATTGATCCGCCGCCATGTTCGTCATTCAGCTTACAAGCTCTTTCCAGCAGTCTGGAATGCAAATAGAAAACGTCTCCTGGATAAGCTTCACGGCCTGGAGGACGACGAAGCAACAGTGACATTTCACGATACGCAACTGCGTGTTTGGACAGGTCATCGTAAATTATCAGCACATCAGCTTGGTCGGCTTCCATAAATTCTTCCGCCATAGCAACACCCGCATATGGTGCCATATATAGCAGCGGGGCTGGTTCTGAAGCAGTAGCAGCAATAATTATAGTATAATCCAAGGCACCCATTTCTTCGAGTTTAGCGGCAATACCTGCTATGGTTGATTGTTTCTGTCCTATGCCAACATAGATACAGATCATGTCTTTCTTTTCTCTTTGGTTTATTATAGCGTCAATAGCAATGGCTGTTTTTCCGGTTTGGCGGTCACCGATTATAAGTTCACGCTGACCTCTTCCAATCGGCACCATTGAATCGATGGCTTTTAATCCGGTTTGCATTGGTGTGTTAACCGGTGAACGACTAACAACACCCGGGGCAACACGTTCTATCGGGCGGAATGTATCCGTATTGATAGGACCTTTGCCATCTATAGGCTGACCTAGTCCATTTACAACTCTGCCCAGCATAGCTTTGCCGGTGGGAACTTCCATGATTCTCCCGGTTGATTTGACTACATCGCCTTCCTTAATATGATAATAACTTCCTAGTAAGACTGCGCCGACATTATCTTCCTCGAGGTTAAGAACCATTCCGTAGGTTCCACCTGGAAA
>JAAYIU010000154.1 GCA_012523265.1 Bacteroidales bacterium
ACCCAACTCTGCCAGCGGGTTATCATCATCAACAACGGAAAAATCGTAGCCGACGACACCACCGCCAACCTGCAAAATCCCGAAAAAGCCGAGCAGGTGCTGGTGATAGAATTTGACAAACCCATCGCCGCCGAAAAGCTGATGAAAATTGAGGGAATACACAAAGCAGAATCCGACAACGAAAACCGCTGGATCGTCACCTCAACAGCGAGCCGGGACGTGCGTCCCGACCTTTTTCAATTGGCCGTGCGTGAGCAGCTCACCGTGCTTTCGCTACAAAAAAGAGATGATTCGCTGGAGCAAATATTTCAATCACTTACCAAAAATTAACACGCTGCATATTAAAATATAAAATTACTTTTGCCCACAAATCCGGAAGATAACATGCCGGTAGTGCTTAAAATGGAGAGATTTGATTGATTGCAACCATTTAAAAAAATGCTAAAACAGTTCGTTTTAACATCCGCCAATCACCCTTCTTTCCACACATTTTTTTTATTAATAATTTTAAAAATTCAACGATGAGTTACTTATTCACATCAGAATCGGTATCCGAAGGGCATCCCGACAAGGTAGCCGATCAGATTTCGGATGCGTTGGTGGATGCTTTTCTGGCGCACGACAAAGAGTCGAAGGTGGCTTGCGAAACGCTGGTTACAACGGGCTTGACAGTGCTAAGCGGCGAGGAGCGTACGACAGGATACATCGATGCTCAGGAGATTGCGCGTGACGTGATCAACACTATCGGCTACACCAAACAGAGTTATCGCTTTGATGGTAAATCCTGCGGAGTGATCTCTGCTATACACGACCAGTCGAACGATATCAACCGCGGCGTGATGCGTGCGCGCGAAGAAGACCAGGGCGCCGGCGACCAGGGAATGATGTTCGGTTATGCCACCGACGAGATGGACAACTACATGCCCCTTACGCTCGAACTTTCGCACATCCTGCTGCAGGAGTTGGCGGCCATCCGCCGGGAAGGCAAGCAAATGACCTATCTGGCGCCTGACTCCAAATCGCAGGTAACCATAGAATACGACAACGACAACCAGCCTGTGCGTATCGACACCATTGTAGTTTCGACACAACACGACGAGTTTGATCCCGACGATGATAAGATGGTTGCAAAAATTAAAAAAGACGTGTTGGAGATTTTAATTCCCCGCACTATCGAGAAGATGCCACGCTATCGTCATTTGTTTAAAGACGACTATAAACTGCACGTAAATCCTACCGGTAAATTTGTGATTGGCGGACCACACGGCGACACCGGCCTCACCGGGCGCAAGATCATTGTGGACACCTATGGCGGCAAAGCTCCCCATGGTGGTGGCGCTTTTTCGGGCAAAGACCCCTCTAAGGTCGATCGTTCGGCAGCGTATGCCGCCCGCCACATGGCTAAAAATCTGGTAGCTGCCGGTGTAGCCCGCGAAGTGTTGGTGCAGGTGGCGTATGCCATCGGCGTTGCAGAACCAGTGGGACTTTACATAAACACCTTCGGCACAGCGCTCATAAAAAGCGCCGACGGAAAGGTGATGAAGGACAGCGAAATTTCAAAGATTGCCGGCGAACTTTTCGACATGCGT
>JAAYIU010000218.1 GCA_012523265.1 Bacteroidales bacterium
TCATGGTGCTTTGCAGGAACACACCCCGCCTCACCGGCAAAGTTGTATTTAAAAAACGATGAAGGAACCAGCTCTCCGTTTCCGGCTTTATAGTTGCCATAGTCGTGACGATTTCCCGAAAGGGCAAAAAATATTTTTTTGTTACCACCTTGCAGCGTCAGATGTTCTTTGGTGCCATTGGGGTTGCTCTCCCAACCTTTTATGGCGTGGGCATGCAGTTGCCATGATTCATAAGGCCGGGCTTTTTCGGTGATCAGGTTGAGTACGGCGCCGAAATTGGGGCCATAGCGCAGCGCATAAGGGCCTTTCAGGATTTCGATGCGGGTCACATCGTTGATGTCGATATGAGAAGCGGCGGGATCCATGCGGTTGGGGCAGCCACCTTCAATCTTTTGCCCGGTGTTGGTCTGTACATTGAGTTGGCTGAATTTCAAACCCCGCACCACCGGGTCGAGATTGCTGCCGCCTTTGCGAATGCCGCTGACATTGGGCTGGCTGCGCAAAACGTCGCCCACATCGCGTGCCGGCATGCGTTCTATCTGCTCACGGCTTACCACATCGGTAAGGTATGGACGGTAATCAAAGGGAGAAGCCGTTATTTCGACACCTTCGAGAAATACCGGCTCCGGTTGCAGTTCCAGATCGATCACCAGCATTTCGTCTGCGCGTAAAGTGATGGTTCGCACCAGCTTTTGGTACTCTTCCAGAATGGCTGTGAGCTGGTATTGGCCGGCAGGCAATTGGTCGAATCGGAAAAATCCTTTTTCATTCGTGGTGGTTTTTTGGTCGCCGGGAGTCAGCGTTATTTGGACGCCCATCGCCTCAGCCTGCTTGTCGGCAAGCACCATACGCCCCGACAAAGCAGCCATTTGTGCCTGCAATGCAAAGGGACCTAAGAAATGCATTATTATAAAAAGTAAAATCAGAAGTGGTGTCGGGCGATTCATTTTCAATTTTTTTTCTTTTTTAAAAAACAAAGATAGCAAATGTTGGGTGGTGAGAGAAGGCAGGGCGCGTGACGCAGGGCGTAGGGCGCGTGGCGCGTGGCGCAGGGCGCAAAGGGTAAAACGCTTGGCGCAAGGCGCGATGTGATCAAAAAAAAGCAGGGCTGATTTCGCCCGATTTCGACAGGCTCAACACCCGGCTCAACCACCAGCCGAAGGAAACACCAAACACCGAACACCGAACATCTTCATATTTCCGTACTTTTGTAAAAAAATTCAAGATAACTATGAAATTTAAGATAGGTGATAAGGTAAAATTTTTGAATGACAACGGTGGCGGTGTAGTATCCAAGATAATCAGCGCCAGCCTGGTAAATATTCAGATTGAAGATGGTTTTGAAATCCCTACGCTGGTCAGCGAGCTGGTGCTTGCCAACGAGCTGGAGAACTTTGAGCGGAAGCGCGGCGATTTCTTCACCTCCTCCCGAACGGCTGCTGCAGCGCCAGAGCCTGAAAAAGAAGACCCCGTTTTTTTCGACGACCGGATCAGCAAGCTGCGTGTTTTCAAAGCTAAGGGCGACGACAAAAAAGGTCTTTATCTGGCATACGTTCCGCAGGATCAGCGGTGGTTGCTCACGGGACTTATCGATGTTTATCTGGTAAACTTTACCGGGTATGAGGTGCTTTTTAGTTTGTTTTTGCGCAAAGAGAATGGTGCCTGGGAAGGCCGCGACTACGATGCCATCCCGTCCGACAGCCGTTTGCTGCTGGCTTCTATCCATCGCGAAGAGATAGAGCGCTGGAGCTATGGAGTAATTCAGGCGCTCTATCACAAAGAGCTGTCAGATTCGGTGCTGGCACCCGTCAACAGCACTTTTAGCTTTAAGCCTGCACGTCTGTATCGCGAAAATGTTTACATCGATTCGTCATTTCTGCAAGAGAAAGCTTTTCTTTTTCTCATCAACGAGATAGCTATTCAGAAGACTGTAGCCGAGCGATCGGAAGACGAAAAACACGATGAAGAGATTGCTATGCAACATGCAAAACCCCAGCAGAGCAAAGAAATCATCGACAAACACAAAACCAGTCCGCGCGAGGCCGTGGTCGATCTTCATATCGGCGAACTTACCGACGACTATTCCAAAATGAGCAACCAGGAGATGCTCAACGTACAGCTCAATTATTTTGTGCGGTGTCTTGAGGGTGCCATTAAAAGTTATCTTACCAAAGTTACCTTTATCCATGGCGTTGGCGACGGCATCCTGAAATCAAAAATCATGGAGATACTCAAAGCTTACGAAAACGTGAAAACACGCGATGCCTCCAAGAAAGATTTTGGCTATGGTGCCACCGAGGTGCTCATTTGGCACAGCAGTTCCTGATTCTGATTATTTTTGCAACAGCATAAATTTTTGTACCCTATATAATAAGGTGTAATGAACGACAATAGTAAAACAACACATTCTCATTTTCTATGGCTTTTCCTGCTGATGGTTGGTTTTGCAGTGTCAGGCTTTTCGCTGCATGAAGTGCCGCTGCAGCCCAAAACAATCATGCCCGCCGACACGCTTTATCCCCAGATCGAAATAGAACCCGATTCGTTTTTTTTAATACTGAAACCGGATACATTGGTTCATAGGCAGTTGCTAATTTCTAATACAGGCACCGATACGCTTTTCTTTTACATCGAACCTAATCCGGATAAAATAAATAGCGCTGCAAATGGCTCTCCCCGCAGTGTTCAGGGCTCTACCCTTATCTGTCAGCCGCAGGAATACATCCCCGGCGAAACCACTGATTTCGTTTTTGAGCTTACCAATGGCAGCCCCGACAACGAATGGCTCGACACGCTGGTGACTGAGTTCCCGGTGGGACTCACGCTCAATTATGCTTCCAACTTTACCGGCGGAAGTCTGGGGCCATTGATTTATGATGGCAGCACAGGCAATGGTGTGGTGGTGAGCTGGAACGATGCCAATGGCGGGGGTGGTAATATTCTGCCGGGCGAGACTGCCGTTTCTGTTGTTGGCCTCACCTTCGATGCTACACTCAAGGACACACTTAATCTGGTGTACACCATCAGTGGCGACATCCACGGCAGCCAGCCACACTCCATCACCGACACTTTACAGCTTTCGCCCGCGGACATCTGGCTTAACGCTACCCCCGACACCGCCGCAGTGCCGCCCGGAGAAACCAAATCTGTAGATCTGCTCTTCAACTCCGGAGCCTTCACCATAGGAAGTCATCAACGCAGCTTTCATATCCTGAGCAACGACACCAGCATGCCGGTTTTAAATGTTCCTGTAAAGATGATCGTTTTTCCATACAACATGCAGCACAACATCACCATACCCGAAGGATGGAGCGGCCTCTCCACTTTTGTGCTTCCTTTCAAAACAAAGCTCACCGAGATTTTCGACACCACAGCGCAACATGTCGAGGCGATATTCGACATACATGGACGCATGTTCTGGCCCGACCAGGGAATCAATACACTTGTAGATTGGAATACTTTTGATGGCTACGTCATCAAAGCCAAAGAATCTTTCCAGATAAAGATTGGCGGCTTGTTTGAAATATCGCAGACGGTGCTTCTGCAGCAGGGTTGGAATGTGATGCCAGTGCTTAGCTCGGCGCAAGTGAGCACTTTTGTGGTTTTTCGCGATCTGGATGATATTATTGATGTGGTGCACGAAATCGGCGGCGATAAAATCTACCAGCCTTCACAAAATATTTATACCCTTACCAGGCTGTTGCCCGGCAAAGCCTATTACATCCGCGTAAGCGAAGATTGTGTGGTTACCTTTCCATCGCCGTTTTAAAGCTACGGAGGAGTTTCTAATTTAGATCGCTCGCCCGGATTTATGCAGAGCTGAAAAGGAGTGCCTGATGGCATATTGTTTATGACCAAAACGGATTGTTATTTTGTAAGCATTCGCGTAAGCTCAATAAACTCTTCCAGCTTTAATTGTTCGGGGCGTTGGTCGAAAATAGCGTGCTCTGCCGAATCGAAATGACCTGTCCATAGCCCCCGCAACGAATTGCGCAATGTTTTTCGCCGTTGGTTGAAAGCCGTTTTTACAACTTCAAAAAACAATTTCTCATCGCATCCTAAGGTAAAATCTTCTTTTCGTTGCAGCCGTATCACCGCCGACTTGACGCGTGGCGGCGGGATAAAAACATTTTCGTTTACGGTAAAAAGATATTCTATCTGATAAAAAGCTCCCAGCAGCACCGTCATGATGCCGTATGTCTTGTTGCCCGGAGGCGCTGCCAAACGTTCAGCCACCTCTTTTTGTATCATGCCCACCACCTGTGGTATTTGGCTGCGATACTGCAAAACCCTGAATAATATCTGGCTCGAAATGTTGTAGGGGAAGTTGCCGATGATGGAATATTCGCCCGGAAAAATGGCGCTGAGATCGGTTTTCAGAAAATCGCCTTCGATGATATTGTCGCCCAGCGACGCGTAATGCTCCCGCAGATACGCCACCGACTGCCGGTCGATTTCGATGAGTCTGAGCTGCTGCACATGCCCCATTAAAAACCTGGTGAGCACGCCGGTACCCGAGCCTACCTCCAGCACCTGATGGCGTAGGGTGAGGCTGTTAGTAATCTTTTGTGCAATGTTGTCGTCGGCCAGAAAATGTTGCCCCAGGCTTTTTTTGGGGCGCACATAGCCGGCGGCGGTGGGGAATTGCTTTTTCATTCTTCAAATAACATTTGGATGCATGTAAAATCAGAATAGCTTTTGCATTTTCAAGAAATGGTTATTAAAACGAATTGGCAAAGCCATTTTAAAAAACCCAACGTGTGCAATGAATGATCCCATTTTTCTTTAATGGATTTCTCCCTCCAAATTTGCCTACCGGATAAAATTGTTCTTTAATTTGGAACTTGATTTTTTGGAATTTGGGATTTTTATTAACAAACACTCAATACATCAAAGCTAATTAATCATATCTCCCCGCAGCTCTCTGAATCGTTTGCGGGCCTCCACCACGAAGAGGCTTCCGGGATATTCGGTCATAAGCTGCTCGTAAAGCATCATGGCTTTGGCGGGATCGATAAAGTGCTGGTCGTAAAGTCTGGCGCGCAGTATCAGTGCATCGTCGGCCAGGATGTCCTGCGGGTACATCTCCGTAACTTTTTGCAGCAGACTGTCGGCGGCTTGATAGTTGGATTTTTTCAGCATGATGTCGGCTTTTTTATAAAGCACTTCATCGTTCAGGGGGTGCCACAGGGCCAGTGTTTGTATCGAATCCAGCACGAGCAATGCTTCGTCGGGTTTGTTGCGATATACCAAAAGGTCGGCGCGGGCATAATATCCAAGGGCTGTGTAGGTGCTGTCGAGGTCGATGTTGTCGCTGATGAGCAGCGAGAGTTCCATGGCGTCGTTGGCAATGAGCTTGGAAGTAGCTGCTTTCAGCACGTCGAGCTGCATCTTGGCCCAATTAAATTCGCCGATATAGTACGATAGCTTTGCGTTTTTGAATTTGGCAAGATGCCCCACAGGATCGTTTTTAAAATCATAATCCACTTGCGAATAAAGCAAGGTGGCGTCCCACTCACGATCAGTAAACAGCAGGATGTCGGCCAGCTCTATTTTACACTCGGCAATGAGCTGCGGCGACACTCCCGGCATAGCCACAGCTTTTTCGAGCAGCGCGACGGCCTCTTCGTATTTGTCGAGATAGAAAGCCTGCAGGTGCGCCAGGTATTTCATGATGGTGATGGTGGAGCTGTTTTCGCCAAACTCAGCAAGCGCCGAATGATACTCTCGTTCGAGAGCCATCAGGTCGTCGCGGGTATAGTCGAGGCGATGGGTTATTTTGAGATAGCGCGCGTTGAGCAGCCCGATGCGCGCATCCAGATAGTAGGTCGACAGTTCGCCCTTTGCCAGCACATATTCGTAGGCATCCACAGCCACATCATAGGCCTCATTATTCAGGCTGATCATTGCCAGGTCAATTACGGCGCGCCCGTCACCGCCCAGCCGCCGGTCTATCGACTTGCTCTGCAGCAGCGCCAGGTCAAAATCTTTCTGCTGAACAGCGTACCAGATGAGCATCTCTGAATAGTAAATTTTATCGGGGTTTTTTTGCACACGCCGCAGCAGCTCCGTCCGCATGGCCTCACCGATGGTACCTTCTTCGTCGCCATCGAGTGCCGACTGAAGCCGCCCCTTGATGTATTCGAGCCGCGACAGGTCGTCGTCCATCAGGTTCAGATATTCGTTCACCATGTCGGCGTAGTTGTTCATCTGCTGATACATCCGTGCCAGCTCCAGGTTAAATTTATAATCCTGCACCAGTTGCCGTCCTTTGAGGTAAGTCTGCAAGGCGTACTCTGTTTGTCCGCGGTAGCTGTAGGCGCCGGCAAGCTCATTTATCTGGTTGCGGTTGGCGGTAAGTTTTTCGAGCGCTTCGTCCCACAGCTTCTTTGCTTTGTGCTGGTCGCCCTGCAGCGAATAGATGTAGCCTTCGTCCACCAGCAGACGTAGTTAGCCGGGGTTTTCTTTTTGCTCTCGTCGCACCACCTTCAGCGCGGTTTTAAAGCCCTGCAGCTCGGTGAGACAAAAAATGTAGTAGGTATAAAAATAACGCGTCTTCTTCTCTTCGTACAACTTTGCGTAAAGCTCCACTGCTTTTTCGTACTCTTTGCCCTTCATGTACTCGGCAGCAAGCTTTTCGTCGTCAGGCTTCTCTATCTTACTTTTGGCCGTTTCAGCCTTAGGGAAAGCCGGTATCTCCTGTGCCGGCAAAAAAGTGGTTGCGCCAAAGAGCGCTATTATTAATATGGTGTAAATTTTTTTCATAATGCTATTCATTCCGGAGTTTACAAAACCCCAAAGCGGTTCAAATATTTTATAGGCAGCCGCTGAGGCAGGTTTATTTTTGAATGAAACACCACTCTGTCGATAATGTTAAAATGATATCGGACGGACGAGTTACAGCCTTGTCCAAAATCATAGAGTTGTTTTTAATTCAAATTCGTGTTAATTAGCTTTATTCGCGCCACTTAGCGGATTCTTCTATTGTCCACGAATTTCCGCCAATTAAGCGAATTGCCGCTAATTTTATTTTTTAATCTTAAAACAGGCTGAGCCTGTAAAAATAAAACGGACGAGGTACAACCCCGTCCAAACCCGTAGAATTGATTTAAATTCAAATCCGTGTTAATTGGCTTTATTCGCGCCAATTAGCGGATTCTTCTATTGTCCGCGAATTTCCGCCAATTAAGCGAATTGGCGCGAATTTTCGTAAGGTTGAGAGGCAAGAGATTTTTTTTAAACAACAAACAACATTTGCCCTGAGCTTGCCGAAGGGAACAACGAACAACGAACAACGAACAACGAACAACAAACAACGAACAACGAACAACAAACAACGAACAACGAACAACGATCTACACAAGTGTAATCACCTCAAACCCTATGTACGCTTGCAACGCCTTAGGAATGCAGATGCCATCTTCGGTCTGGTTGTTTTCGAGTAATGCCGCCACGATACGCGGCAAAGCCAGCGCGCTGCCGTTGAGGGTGTGTGCCAGTTGCGTGCGTCCTTCTTTGGTTTTGTAGCGCAGCTTCATGCGGTTGGCCTGGAAGCTCTCAAAGTTAGACACTGAGCTAACCTCAAGCCAGCGCTCCTGTGCCGACGAGAAGACCTCAAAATCGTAGGTGAGTGCCGAGGTAAAGCTAAGGTCGCCGCCACAGAGCCGAACGATGCGGTAAGGCAGCTCCAGCTTTTCAAGCAGGCCGGCCACATATTGGCGCATCTCTTCCAGCGCCTGGTATGATTCTTCGGGAGTGCGTATTTGCACTATTTCTACCTTGTCGAATTGGTGCAGCCGGTTGAGGCCGCGCACGTGCGCCCCCCACGAGCCGGCCTCTCGCCGGAAGCAGTTGGAGTAAGCCACGTTTTTTATCGGCAGTTCCTCTTCGCGCAAAATCACGTCGCGGTAGATGTTGGTGATGGGTACTTCGGCGGTGGGTATCAGGTAAAGTTTATCTGCAGGCGCATGGTACATTTGGCCGTCTTTGTCGGGAAGCTGACCGGTGCCGTAAGCCGAATCTTCATTAACCAGCAGCGGTGGCTGATACTCCAGATATCCGGCGTCGATTGCCTGATCCAGAAAAAAGTTGATGAGTGCACGTTGCAAACGCGCTCCCTGCCCGCGATAAAAAGGAAATCCTGCCCCCGTCACTTTGTTGCCAAGGTCGAAGTCGATGATGTTGTATTTTTTTATCAAATCCCAGTGGGGGAGGGCCTGGGGGTTTTTCTCGGGGAGGGTTCCGCCGTTGGCTAAAATTTCGTTGTCGGCTTCCGACTTGCCGGCAGGAACACTCGAATGAGGCACGTTGGGCAGCAACAGCAGGACGTCGTTGAGCTTTTTCACCGTATCGCCAAGCTCCTCGCTAAGAGCTTTAGAGGTGTTTTTTAGTGCTGTCGATTCTTCTTTCAGTCGCGATGCTTCCCCGGTTTTGCCGGTTTTGTATAGATCGCCTATGCTTTTGGCCAGACGGTTGGCCGTGGCCAGCGTTTCGTCGAGGCGGGTCTGTAGCTCGCGTCGTTGCTCGTCGAGCGCCACGATGGATTCGACATGTGTGGCGGCATCAAAGTTTTTTATTCGCAGCCTGGCAACGATTTCTTCGGGCTGTTGGCGGATGGTGGTAATTTGCAGCATGACGCTATGTTTTTTTTAAACAAAAAAATCTCCTGCTTTCAATTGAAACAGGAGATTTTATCAACATGATAATTATTGATGTTAGTTCACACCGGGAGTTTCCTGCTCAAATGGGATAATATTAACAAACGATTTGTTGTCTCTTTTTCTTTTGAATTGAACGGTGCCATCCACCAGTGCGAAGAGTGTGTGGTCTTTGCCCAGGCCAACGTTCATGCCGGGATTATGCGCTGTGCCGCGCTGACGTACCACGATGTTGCCGGCTTTGGCAAACTGCCCGCCATAAATCTTTACACCAAGACGTTTGCTATGCGATTCGCGTCCGTTTGATGAGCTACCTGCACCTTTCTTGTGAGCCATAATATTTATTTTTAAATAGTTTGCAAAAAAATTCCTTACTAAAGAGCGATGTTTTCGATTTTCACTTTGGTAAACTGCTGGCGATGACCATTTTCTTTCTGGTAGCCTTTTCTTCTTTTCTTTTTGAAGATAAGTACTTTGTCGCCTTTTAAGTGTTCCAGTATGGTAGCCTCTACTTTGGCTCCCTCCACAAAAGGTTTCCCCACGCTGATGCTCTCACCGTTGCCTACCAGCATTACCGATCCAAAACTAAGAGTGTCGCCGGCTTCGCCAGCCTGGCGGTGTACAAAGATTTCTTTATCTTTTTCAATTTTAAACTGTTGTCCAGCTATGTCAACTATTGCGTACATGTTCGTGCTTGTATTGATCATATGTTACTCAAAAAAGGGGTGCAAAAGTAAGACTATTTTTTAGCCGGGAAATCTTTTCTGAGTTTTATTTATTCAATGCATTGCGATTTTTGCTGTGATTCACCAGCACAACACCCGCCAGAATTATTGCTGCAAAAACGAAAGCGCTTGCTGCAAAGCGCTCACCGTCGGCTATTCCCCACAGCAGCGCCACCACCGGAACAAAATAGGTGACCGACGAAGCAAAGATGGCGGTGGTAGTTTGTACGAGTTTGTTATATAGTATGATGGCGATGGCAGAGCCGAAAATCCCCAGCAGGGCAATGTAAACGAAAGCCAGTGCTGCATTAGTGCCCGAATCAACGTCTTGTGTGAAGTCGGTAAAGAAAAACAACAGAATCCCGGCAGGTGCACCGATAAAGAAAAATCCTATCGCGGCAATGGCGGCAGCCTTCACATCGTGCAGGTAATATTTGATCATATTCGATTGGATGGCGTAAAACACCGTAGCCACCACAATGTAGATGGCATAAGAAAAGCGAAATTGGAGGGAGCCGTTGCCGGTTACATAAATCAACCCCACAGCTCCTGCCAGCCCAATCAATACGCCTGCAACGTTGGCTGCCCTGGTTTTCTGGCCGAAAAATGCCAGCCCGGCAAGCAGGGTGAACAGCGGTGTGAGCGAGTTGAGAATTCCTGCTACCGCGCTGTCGAGACCGGTTTGTGCCTCGGCAAAAAGAAATGCCGGCAACCCGGTTCCCAGCAATCCTACCACAAAAATGTATTTTAGCTTTTGTCGCGGAATCCTTTTGATGTGCTTCAGCGCCACGGGCAGCAAAACCAGAAATGCCATAAATATCCTGATGGCCCCTACCTGAACGCTGCTGTAAATCTCCAGCCCCCGCTTCATGAGAATAAACGAACTCCCCCAGGTAAGCATCAGTAAAATCAACAGTACCCAGCCACCCGGGCGGGTTTGGTAAAGAAAGCGAGCAGCTTGAGAGGTCATATTTCAAAAAAATGAGATGACGATAAAATGAACATTGTGTTGACAAGTAAAAAGCCGTAAAAAAAAATAATTTTTCTTTGTAAGTATGCTATTATTAATTTTTTAACTTTGCTGCAAAATAAAATAATAGATACCATTAAAAGCATTAAAGATATTTTTATATTTGCAAACTAAGATTTGCAAAAGCATTAGCACAAGAAAAATTTTAAGAACAAACAATACTAAGTAATCATCAAACTAACTCATTCTACTGATTTCTAAACTATAAGCGAAGTAAGATAAAAAAACTTTAAGTATCAGCTACCAGGTTTTGCCATGCACTAACGGTGATTTTTTTTGACCATGTAATGAATTTTGGTTCACGAATACAAATAATTTTTTGAATTGATTTATTACTAACTAAAAACAATTTCTTATGAAGCAAATTACAAGTTTGTGGTTGTTGCTGTTTTTTATGGCATCAACAACCCTTATTGCGCAGAACACCAGCACAGGCTTGGCATCACAGAAAGCTGAGGCAGCAAAGTACAAGACTGAGCTACAGCAGAATCTCAATGCCGAGTTGCAACCAGTCAATTATGGAACGGGCAGAAACTTAAGAAGTGAGTAGTAAATGAATGTTACCTGGAAAGAAAGCAGAAAAAATTGTATGATAACTTCAAAAAAGGGTAGCAGAAAAAAATGCAGATGGGATAGAACCGCAATCATTGTCAGCTAATATTATTACTTTTACCGAGTCTTACTTTTTAAATTGTAATTAAAAGCTGATATTCGGGGTTAAGTAGCCAGTATGCTGTTCTTTGTAATCTTTTTTACCGGAGACAAAAGAAAAATATTCTGAAAAAATGAAGTAAAATTTAAAGATTGTTCTATTTTTGCACGTTAAGAATTGTAACGGCGATACCACAGATAAAAAACGCATGGACAAATAATAATTAAGAATTCGAAAAACTAATACATTATTAACCATTTTAAACCAAAGAAAGAATGCTACCAAAAAACACCAAGTACCAACCACCATAGTTCGCCAGGAAGCTAACGGCGATTTTTTTTTAACCATGCAACAATGGTTTACAAACTCAAATATTTTTTTACAAATTGATTAACTACTAACTAAAACAAATTTCTTATGAAGCAAATTACAAGCTTGTGGTTGCTGGTGCTATTTATGGCATCGACAACCCTTATTGCGCAGAACACCAGCACGGGCTTGGCATCACAGAAAGCTGAGGCAGCAAAGTACAAGACTGAGCTACAGCAGAATCTCAATGCCGAGTTGCAACCCGGAGTAATTCCCGGGGTAAACCAAACCAATGGCAACCATTACTCCAGGTATGTGACCTATAATGGCACACGCATGGAGCTTTACGACAATGGTCCATTTGTTACGGCCGAAGGCGTTGGCAGCAACGGTACCGACTACAGCGAACTGCAGGATGCATCGCTGGGTATGACTACCTATGGATCCGGATGTCAGATTTCGGCAGGCAACTCTATTGCCGACGATTTTGAAGTAACAGAAGTCTGGGACATCGAATCGTTCACCTTTTATGCCTACCAAACAGGCTCAGGCACCACTTCTACACTCAACGACGTACGTTGTCAGGTGTATGATGGTGACCCGTCAGCCGGTGGTACTGTGATTTGGGGTGACTTTAACACCAACATCATGGAATCCACTGCCTGGACTAACTCCTGGCGGGTGCTCGAATCGGCACCCAGCGAAGACCGTCCTATCATGGAGATCGTTGCAGATGCTACTGGCCTGCAGCTTATTCCCGGCACTTACTGGGTTGAAATGTCGCTTGGCGGCACCGGAGCTTCCGGTCCCTGGGCACAGGCAGTAACCATTGTAGGTGAAACTACAACCGGTAACTCCATTCAGAAAACTGCCACCGGCTGGGCTCCTCTTGAGGATGTTGGCCCACAGGGTCTTCCTTTCACGATAAACGGAACCGGCGGCGTTCAGCTTGATGATGACCTGGGCATTTCGGCAATTCCACAACCTGCTACCGGTGTAAACCTTACAGACGCCGAAGCCATTGCCATCACCATCAAGAACTATGGACTTAATTCACAATCCAACATTCCATGGACAGTAAACTGGGATGGCCCCACAGGCCCGGGTTCTGCTACGGGAACCTATAGCGGAACCATTGCTTCTGGCGAAACAGCAACTGTTGATCTTACCCAAACCGCTGACCTTTCCACCTATGGCGATTATGTTTTTACAGCTTGTACCAATTTGTCAGGCGACGAAAAGCCCGAGAACGACTGTAAAGAAAAAACCGTCACCAACAAGTTTCCGACTTATTGCGACGCTTCCACCACTTATGAAGATGAGTACATCGCCAATGTATTGTGCGGAACCATCGACAACAGCAGTGGCTGGCAGGGCGGCGTAGCCGACTATACCGCTTTTACCACAGCTATTGGAGCCGGACAGTCAGAAGACATCATCGTTACCAATGGCAATCCATGGGGTTCCGATAAAGTTACCATCTGGGTCGACTGGAACATGAACTATGAATTCGATAGTGGCGACGAGGAATTTGTTCTCACCAGCAATGCTGGCGGCGCTAATTTCACCGGTGCTATTGTTGTTCCTCCGGCAACACCCGAAGGCGACTACCGGATGCGCATCAGAATGAGCTACAGCACCGATCCTACTCCTTGCGGAGTGATGAGCTATGGTGAAGTAGAAGATTACACCATTACGGTAGGCGAAGGTGCCGCCAATGATGTTGGCGTTAGTGCTCTTAACCTGGGTGGTTTCTATGAGCCAGGCGTTGTGACTCCCAAAGCCACAGTGAAAAACTTTGGTTCAGCAACCCAAACTTTCAACGTTACCATGACCATTGGCAGTTATAGCTCTACCAAGAGCGTTACTGCTTTGGCTACAGGCGACATCCAGGAAGTAACCTTTGATACCTGGAATGCTACCGTAGGCAGCTATACCGCCGAAGCTTGTACACAACTTGCCGGCGACGAGAATCCAGCCAACGACTGTAAAAGCATGGGCATCACCGTTGCCGAAGGCAACTTTGTTTTTGCATACAATGCTTACGATCCTTCAGGCGCAATTGCCGAAGGGCCTGTTACCTTTGATGTAGTGAATCCTGGTAATATGAATCTGTTGGCTCCTACCACAACGGCCGAATTTATTGCCGGCGCAACCTGGGCCAACGACACCTGGTACGGCTGTATGTATACCGGTGGACTTTACACCATTGATACACAAACCGGAGAAATGGTTCTGGTAGGCAGTTCCCCTGATATGAACGGACTTGCCTGGGACGGAGCTACTATGTACGGAGCCTCTTCTACTACTCTTTACACCATCGACCCTGCCACAGGTGCAGGAACAGTTGTCGGAGAATTGGGTACTACCGGCGGACTGATGATTGGTATTGCTGCCGATGCAGCCGGCAACCTGTATGGTTATGATATTGGCGACGACAATTTCTATAGCATCGACAAAGCTACAGGTGCTGCTACTGTCATTGGCCCATTGGGACATAATTTCAACTATGCTCAGGATATGGCTTATGATAAAGTAAACGGTGTTTGCTATCTGGCTGGTTACACTACCACTGGCGGATTGTATAGTGTTGACGTTACTACCGGTGCAGCTACTTTCCTGGCAGGTTTTGCCGGTGGTGCTGAAATTACTGGTTTTGCTATTCCTGGTGAAACAGCTCCTCCTGCCGGTCCTGCTCCTATCGACTTCGCAGCTAATTATGTAGCCGGTAGCGGAGTAGTAACTTCATGGGAGATGCCGGAAGTTGCCGGACAGTGGAAGCGCTGGGACGATGGCACAAACTGGGGTAGCTTAGGCCTCGAAGAAGCTGGTACTTTCTGGGCTGCCGCCCGCTGGGAGCCTTCCGATCTTACGGGTCTTGGTGGCCAGTACATCACCGAATTCGAGTTCTATCCTATGTTCTATAATAATGCACCAGGTATTAAATTGATGATCTGGGAAGGCGCAGGCGCTGCCAACCTGGTTTACGAACAAGTACTTACCGGGCTGACCTGGGATGAATTTAATACCATTTCGCTTGACCAGGCGCACATGATCGACGCTTCTGTTGAGTTGATGGTTGGTTTTGAAATAACTCAGCCACTTGGCGAGTATCCCATAGGCTACGACGAAGGACCAGCAGTGGCCGGTAAAGGCGACCTGGTTTCCCTCGACGGTATCAACTTCGTGTCGATGGCTACTGAATTTGAAATCGACAACAACTTCAACCTTGGTATTTACATAGCAGAAGAAGTTGATGGCATGGTGGGAAAAAAACAAATTCTTGCCCGCAATACTGTTAGCAATCCTTCCGCAACCTTTGTCACCCAGAGCGAAAAATCGGGTGGTGCCAACCTTGCCGGCACAACCAGAGGTCTCGAAGGTTTCAATATCTATAGAGATAATGTGAAGGTGAATGCCAATCCTATTTCTGCCACAGCACGTACCTATACCGATGTGTTCTCCACACCCGGAACCTATACTTACTTTGCTAAAGCGATTTACACCGGTGGCTTGTCCGATCCTTCAAATCCGGTTGAGGTTATTATTCCCGGCGGTAGCGATCCAACGATCTCTGTAAACCCGATGTCACTTACCGAACTTCATGCTACTTCACAGATCACTACCAAGACGCTCACCGTAACCAACGATGGTAGTGAACCGCTTGTTTGGGAAGCAACAGCCACCACCAATTCAAAGCAAGGTGCTGATGTTTCTTCCAGCGATCCGGAAGGAGATCTGCGTATTCTCAACCAAAGACTGGCTGCTGAGCCGCGTCAAAATCTTGAGACTGATCAATCACCAATGGGAGCGCGTACATTTACCAACGGTACAGACGAACAATGGGATGTCCTCTATACATTCAGTGCGCAGGCACCCTCATGTCAGGCTGTTTCTACCGATGGCATTAACATGTACATGACTTACTGGAATGGTACCGGACTGTTTGACAAATTCGATATGGATGGCAATTACATTTCGTCATTTACCCTTTCAGGAGCTGCTGCTATCAGAGATTTAACTTATGATGGCACCTATTTCTATGGTGCACCCAGTGGAGGCATGTCCATAGCTATTTTGGATCTGGCAAATGAAACAACAATAGGAACCATCACCATTTCAAGTTCCGCAGGTGTTACCGGTTCGCGTCACTTGTCTTACGACCCTGAGCTCGACAATGGAAACGGTGGTTTCTGGCTTGGCCAGTGGGGCGAATTAGCAGCAGTTGATATGACGGGTAATACCCTTTATTCTAACTCTCAAACCCCGGCACCGGAAAGTTGCTATGGTTCTGCTTACGATGCTTATTCAACCCCGGGAGCTCCCAAACTTTGGCTTTTTACACAAAATGCCGGACAGAGTGCCAATGACTTAATAATGTTGGAAGAATTTGATATCAACACCCGTACCTTTACAGGTTTCACCATGGACCTGTTTACGCTGAGTGCTAATATGCCCGGATACATACCGGGAACTGCCGCTAGTGCAACCATCGCAGGTGGTGCAACAAGCTATGTTGACGCCAACAACAAATTTGTACTTGCAGTTAACATCCAACAGTCACCAAACCTGGTAGTTGGTTTAGAACTTGGAACCGCAGGTCCTCCATTGACTAATGATGTGCGTATTTCAAGTATTTCATCACCAAGTACAGGAAAGGCTTTGGGTATTGAAGATGTAATTGTTAATGTACAGAATCTGGGGACCAACGCACAAAGCAATATTCCCTTTACGGTTACTGTTGATGGAGCTTCATTCTATTCTGGTACTGTTGCAGGCCCCTTAGCAATGGGTGAATCTATTGAAGTAGATTGTGGTACAATCGACCTTAGCGAAGAGCTGGGAGAATGGGTTTTTGAAGCTTGTACCATGATGGCTGGTGATGAAAATCCTGATAATGACTGCAAAGAGAAAACAGTTATTCACCTTGAGCCAACGTATTGCGATGCCTCTACCAGCAACGAAGATGAGTACATCGCTAATGTATTATGCGGAAGCATTGATAACAGCAGTGGCTGGCAAGGTGGCGTAGCCGACTATACCGACATCTTCACCGAAATAGATGCAGGTGCATCAGAAGACATCACCATTACCAATGGCAATGCCTGGTCTTCCGATAAAGTTACCGTTTGGGTCGACTGGAACATGAACTATGAATTTGATGATGGCGACGAGAAATTTGTTCTCACCAGCAATGGTGGCGGAGCAACATTCACGGGCGCTATTGCAGTTCCTGCCGGAACCCCCAATGGCGATTATCGCATGCGTATCAGGATGAGCTACAGCACTGACCCGGTTCCTTGCGGACCGATGAGCTATGGTGAAGTGGAAGATTACACCATTAAAGTAGGTGGTGGCACAACAACCGCATGGCTGTCGATACCTGAGAATACAGGTGGCACACTGGCTCCTGGCGGATCTGCTCCTGTAACCGTTACCTTCAACTCCAATGATCTGTCCAACGGTACTTATACCGGCGCAATCAACTTTACCAGCAATGATCCTAACAATCCTTTGGTTGTAGTTCCTGCAACATTGACAAAGGGTGGTGGTTCTGGTATTGTTGTAGCCCCTATGGAGCTTGAAGAAATTCATGAAAACCCACCGCAGCTGACTACCAAAGACGTCACCATCACCAACACGGGTACCACCCCGATTGAGTGGTCGATGGTAGCTAATGCCCCCACGAAACAAACAGGAGCTACTATTATTAGCAACCCTGTAGAAAATCAGCGCATCCTCACAGGAGGATTAAAAGGGCATAGCAATAGTGATCTTTTGAGCCAGGCAAATACCACAGTAGCCACTCCATCACCCAATCAAACTGATGATGAAGTGATCCGCTACGACAATGGTACAAACGATGATGCCATTGGCCTGACCTCTGGTGGTACCTTCGAGGTTTCTGCTTATTGGCCTGCTTCTACTATGGGGCAGTATGCCGGCATGAAACTTTCGCAAGTTGAAGTTTACATCAACGATGTACCCTCCCCCTTCACTATTAAGATTTATGGTGCAGGTACATCTACCGTACCCGGAGCACTGCTACACGAGGAAACCGTTGCTGTAACAGGTGAGAGCTGGAACGTTATCGAGCTTTCGCAAGAAGTAGATATTACCGGTGCTGACATCTGGATTGGCTACGAAGTGACCCATGGTGGTAGCGAATTTCCCGCAGGGTGTGATGCAGGCCCCGCCGTTGCCGGATTTGGTGACATGATTTCACTGGATGGTGTTTCTTTCGAACCTATGTCGGGCTTAGGCCTGAATTATAACTGGAACATCGCCTCAACTCTGGTTGAAGGTGGTACTCCTCCATTAACCGCCTGGCTGTCGGTACCTGAGAATACCGGTGGCACGCTGGGTGCAGGTCAGTCCGTTACGGTACCCGTTACCTTCAACTCTGCTAATCTGTCTCAAGGTACATACAATGGTACCCTTGATGTAACCAGCAACGATCCCAACAATCCTTTGGTTATTGTTACTGCAACACTTGAAGTGGGTGAATCAACTCCTGGTATACATGTAACCCCGATGACGCTTGCTGAAACGCATAACAATCCACCGGAGCAGACACAAAAAGATATCATGATCACCAATAGTGGTGACACTCCTCTGGATGTAACGATATCTATTGATCTGGGTGGCAACGATGCTCCTGCATTCTCCATCAATCCTGAGGCTGATGAACGCAAGCTGGCCGAACGCCTGGCAGCCGAAGGTATCGTAAACAGCACCGGACGCGCTCCGTTTACGAGCTATGTGCCAACCGGTGAAGATCTGCTTCCGATAAACTCTTTAGGCCGCGACATGGTATTTGCCTACAACGCTTATGATCCATCAAGCGTCCTGGTTGAAGGCCCCATTACATTCGACCTTGAAACACCGGGTTCGCTTACCCAATTAGCAGCCACATCAAGCTCCGACTTTATTGCCGGCGCATGCTGGGCTGATGGCACCTGGTACGGCTGTATGTATGGCGGTGGCCTCTACACTATTGATGAGGAAACCGGCACAATGACTCTCGTTGGCGCTTCTCCTGATTTGAGTGGAATAGCCTGGGACGGAAGTACTATGTACGGCGCTTCTGTTACTAGCCTTTACACTATCGACCCTGCCACTGGCGCCGGAACACTCATCGGACCACTGGGTACCACCGGAGGATTGATGATAGGAATTGGATGTGATGCCGATGGTGATATTTATGGTTATGACATTGGTGACGACAATTTCTACAGCATCAACAAAAATACCGGTGCCGCAACAGTAGTCGGACCACTGGGTTTCGATTATAACTATGCTCAGGATATGGCATTTGACAAAGACAACGACATTTGCTACCTTGCCGGTTACACCACAACAGGCGGACTTTACACCGTAAATGTTGCAACAGGTGCAGCCACACTGGTAGGCAACTTTGCCGGTGGTGCCGAAGTTACAGGTTTTGCTATTCCTTATACCAGCGGCCCGCCGTTGACTAAAGATCTGAGCCTTTCTTCGATTGTTTCTCCAACTACCGGCGTTAACCTTACCAGCTCAGAGGCTGTTATCATTAAGATTAAAAATAATGGTACCGCTGCACAGAGCAACTTCCCCTGGACGGTAACCTGGAATGGCCCAACCGGAGCAGGATCAGCCAACGGAACCTACAGTGGCTCGCTTGCCGCAGGAGTATCTGTTGAAATTACTGCCGGAACTGCCGATCTCTCTACTTACGGCGATTACACATTTGAAGCATGTGTTAACCTGGCTGGTGACGAAAATCCCGCCAATAACTGTAAAGAAAAAACAGTTTCAAACAATCCGCCCACTTATTGTCCGGCTACTACTAATACTCAGGATGAGTTCATCTCCAATGTATTGTGCGGAAGCATCAACAACAGCAGCGGCTGGCAGGGTGGCGTAGCAGATTATACCGACATCTACGCCGAGATCAATGCCGGCGAATCAGAGGCCATCACCGTTACCAATGGTAATGCCTGGTCATCTGACAAAGTTACCTGCTGGGTCGACTGGAACATGAACTATGAGTTTGAAGATGGTGCTGAAAAATTTGTTCTCACCAGCAATGCTGGCGGTGCTAATTTCACAGGCGCTATTGCCGTTCCTGCCGGCACACCCAATGGCGACTATCGCATGCGCGTAAGGATGAGCTACAGCCTCGACCCGGTTCCTTGCGGACCGATGAGCTATGGTGAGGTAGAAGATTACACCATTAAAGTAGGTGGTAGTACCACAACTGCATGGCTGTCGATTGATGAAGGAAATGAAAACTTCACTTTGGCTCCTAATGAGGCAAGATCTGTTACAGTTTATTTCAATTCTGACGGATTGGAAAATGGATTGTACACTGGTGCAGTTAATGTTGCCAGCAACGATCCTGAAAATCCGCTGGTTGAAGTTATTGCTACGTTAGCAGTGAATGGAGGTGGCGGCGAATTGGTAGTTAATCCTACCTCACTCACAGAGACCCACATTGTGCCTCCTGCCCAAATTACTACTCAGGTGCTGAACCTGACTAACAATACCGGCGCTCCCGTTAGCTGGACACTGGCTATTGATGCCGGTACCGATGCAGGGGCATTGAATCTTGTTCCTGAAGTTTCAGCCGAAACACCGGTTTATACCGGACAAATTCAGGTGGAAAGCCAACCCGGCGTTACGCCTGGTGAGATGGTAGAAGGCCCTGCCTATACCAACTATGCAATCTATAACGGCACCCGTGGCGAACTCTACAACAACGGTGGTTTTGTTACCGCTGCTGGCGTAGGCTCCAACGGCACCGACTATAGCGAACTGCAGGATGCTTCTCTGGGTATGACTACCTATGGATCAGGTTGTCAGGTTTCGGCCGGCAACTCTATTGCCGACGACTTCGTAGTTACTGATAACTGGACAGTAGAGTCATTTACCTTCTTCGCTTATCAAACCGGATCGGGTAATACTTCTACACTGAACGATGTTCGTTGTCAGATTTATGACGGCGATCCGTCAGCAGGTGGTACCGTAATTTGGGGTAACCTTACAACCAACCTGATGACAAGCACCAGTTGGACAAATGCCTTCCGTGTTCTCGAATCATCACCGAGCGAAAATCGCCCGATATTCGAAATCGTTGCAGGTACTAGTGGTTTAACACTATCTCCCGGCACCTATTGGGTTGAAATGCAAATAGGTGGAACGGCTGCTTCCGGTCCCTGGGCTCCTCCGATTACCATCGTAGGACAAACCACTACCGGTAACTCCATCCAGAAAACTGCTACAGGATGGGCTCCGCTGGAAGATGTTGGCCCACAAGGTTTACCATTTATCATCACAGGTACCGGCGAAGTAGCCCCATGGCTCAGCGCCAGCCCTGTAAGTGGTACAATACCCGCTGGCCAATCAGTTGCGATTAACGTAACCTTCAACTCCGAAGGATTAGATGTAGGTACTTATGATGGTTTTCTTACCATCAGCAGCAGCCAGCCCGACATCGTGGTTCCTGTAACATTTAACGTTGAAACGGGTGGCGTAGGAGAACCTCCGACTAACCTTGCTTATACTATCGAGGACTTTGTGAATGTTGATCTTACCTGGAATGCTCCAGGCGGCGGGTTTGACCCCGAATGGATTACCTATTCCAACGAAGACATCGGCAACTCCATTGGAACCGGCGGAGCCATCAGCTTTGATGTTGCTGCACGCTGGACACCCGACATGCTTGGCGACTTTGCAGGCGGAATGGTTACCAAAATCGACTTCGTTCCCGGAGAACCCGGAAATGTTAGCACCTATGAGGTTAAAGTATGGCAGGGTGGAAACAACAACCCCACACTGAAATACTCTCAGGCGGAAGCTAAAATCGTGGAAGATCAGTGGAATGTTGTAACACTAACACAACCTGTTGCCATCGACATCACCCAGGAACTCTGGATAGGATTCAGCGTCAATACTACTGGTGGTCACCCCGCCGGATGCGACGGTGGTCCGCAGACAGAAGGCTTTGGTAACATGATGTTCTGGAACGGTGCATGGACAACCCTCTCACAATTAGGAACCGGCCTTGACTACGACTGGTGTGTGAAAGGCTATGTAGAAGGCGGAATGCAGGTTGAAGGATACAACGTTTACCGTAAAGGTACTTCAGGTAACTTTAGCCTCATAGGCAATACCTCTGCCAACACACTTAACTATCTTGACGAAAACCTTGATTATGGTACCTACCATTATCATGTTAAAGCGCAATATGCTGCTGGCGAATCAGGTCCTAGTAATCAGGTAACTGTAGAAATCACCTCTATCAGCGATCCTTCGGGAGCCTCCAGCGCATTGCAGGTTTACCCGAATCCGGCCAACGATCATTTCACCATCAAAGCTGAAACAGAAATTCAGTCGGTGATCATGGTCAACTACTCCGGCCAGGTGGTCATGAATCGTAAAGCTACTGGTAACGAGATGCTCATCAATGCCAACGAATTTGCAAAAGGTGTTTACACCCTGCAAGTCGAAACCAAAGATGGCCGCTCGGTACACAAAGTGGTCATCCAATAATCCTTAACCGGAATAGATACAAAAAAGGGAATCCGAAAGGGTTCCCTTTTTTTATTCATTAATTTTGCCGCCATTAATAATGAAAACCTACAGGATTTGATAGCTATCAACAACATAACGGTTCATTTTACCGGAGAGGATCTTTTCACCGACGTCAGTTTTCTCGTTAACGATCGGGACAGAATAGGGCTGGTGGGCAAAAATGGCAGTGGTAAAACTACGCTGCTGAATGTGATTGCCGGTGAGATGGAGCCGGGGTCAGGAAATATTTTCTCGCCATCGGGACAAAGCCTGGGCTACCTGAAGCAGGAGATGAACACCGAAAGTGAATTGACGGTGATGGACGAAGCACGACGCGCTTTCAAAGAACATCTGGCGCTGGAGCGACAGCTTCAAAACCTTACCCGACAAATTGCCGAACGCACCGACTATCACAGCGAATCATACCTGGCACTGGTTACACAGCTAAACGATGCCAACGATCGTTTTGCCTTGCTGGGCGGCCATACCATGGATGAAAACAGCGAGAAGATACTCCTGGGGCTTGGTTTTGAGCGAAGCGACTTTCAGCGACTGTTGTCGGAATTTAGCAGCGGCTGGCAAATGCGAGTGGAGCTGGCCAAGATACTTCTGCGCATGCCCGACATCCTTCTTCTCGACGAGCCTACCAACCACCTCGACATCGAGTCGATTCAATGGCTCGAAGATTTCCTGATCAACTATCCGGGGGCAGTGCTGTTGGTGTCGCACGACAGAGCTTTCCTCGACAATGTTACCAACCGAACCGTGGAGCTTTCGTTGGGGCGCAGTTACGATTACAAAGCCTCTTATTCCGATTTTGAAGCATTGCAGCAACAGCGGCTGGACAAAGAGCGGGCGAGTTTCAACAACCAACAGCAGCAGATAGCCCAGATAGAGCGGTTTATCGAACGATTCAGATATAAAAATACCAAGGCGCGGCAGGTGCAGTCAAAGATGAAGCTACTCGATAAGATGGACAAGGTGGAGGTGAGCGAGACCGACAAAGCTACGATCAATTTCCGTTTTCCTCCGGCGCCGCATTCCGGTCGGGTGACGGTGCGTGCCGAAAAACTTAGCAAAAGCTATGGCAGCCATCTGGTGCTGCGCCATCTTGAATTTTCGATAGCCCGTGGTGAAAAAGTAGCCTTTGTCGGGCGCAATGGTGAGGGGAAAACCACACTTTCTAAAATGATCGTAGGGCAGTTGCCTTATGATGGAACGCTGGAACTGGGACATCTGGTAAAGATTGGCTACTATGCCCAAAATCAGCATGAGATGCTCGACATGGAAAGGACGGTTTTTGAGACCATCGACGATGTGGCTGCCGGCGACTGGCGCCCGCGCGTGAAAGGTCTGCTGGGCAGTTTCCTGTTTCGTGGTGAAGACCTCGACAAAAAAGTGAAAGTGCTATCCGGTGGCGAAAAATCGCGCCTTTCGTTGGCACGTATGCTGCTCAACCCTGTGAATTTTTTGGTACTCGACGAGCCTACCAACCACCTTGACATGCGCTCCAAAGATATCCTCAAAAGTGCCCTGCTGCAATTTGATGGAACGTTGATCATCGTTTCACACGACCGTGACTTTCTTTCCGGTCTTACCGAAAAAGTTTTTGAATTTCGCAATCATGGCATTCGACAGTTTATCGGGGATGTGCATGAGTTTTTGGAAACACGCCGGATGGAGCATTTCGATGAGATGGGCGCAATAAAATCATCTGCTGCTTCGCGGCAGCCGGATGCTCCTTCACAAAACAAAATTGACTACGAACGACGCAAGGAAGCTGAGCGGGAACAACGGAAATTGCTTTCGCGAATCGAAAAAAGTGAAGCCTCCATCGATAAACTCGAAAAAGAGATAGCCGGTATCGATCAGATGCTTTCTAATCCCGATCCGGGGAACAAGAAAATTCTGTCAGGAGAAATTTATCAGGAGTACAATCTGCTGAAGCAAAATCATGAGAAAGAAATGCAGGAGTGGGAGAGGCTGCACCACACGTTGGAAGAGATGATGGATGATTGATTTGTCATGAAAAAAGAGAAACATATTTAACCACAGAGGCACGGAGACACA
>JAAYIU010000329.1 GCA_012523265.1 Bacteroidales bacterium
GTGCAAAACGTTCATTGATGGCATCGAGCAGCTCGTTGTTCTTGGCCGCTTGGGGGCTTGCCACCAGCACATCGCGGATCATTGCATTTACCAATACATCTTCTTTATAGATGGCCGTTTTCAGTACCGTATCGCTGAGAAAGGGGGTCTGGTTCATCAGACCCTGATAAACTTCGCCGGCTTTCGGCGGTGAACTCATCAATACCTCAAAATTTAAACTTTCCGTATCACCAGCGTCCACCCAAGCCTCAAGCTGCGCATCCTTTTGGCTGGCGATGTTATTGGCCTCGGCCAGTGCATTTCTTTCTACCATTATATCAATGCCAATGCCACCGCTATTTGCCAACTTTGATGGACACGAAATTTCTTTATTGTAAATGGACCAAAGATTTTTCAATAAATTCATGGTTCGTATTGAATAGTAAGTTAAAGGTCGTAAAAGTTCTAATCCTAAGTATTGTCCGTGATAGATGTAAGTAAGAAACCCCATACCATCAGCATTGTAATAATTATAATCGGCATCCGCTGAAAAAGTATTCCCGGCCGGACAGGTATCGCAAATTACCGGGCTACCCTGGTAGCGTGCTATACCCTGATTGATTGAATGGGGAACTCCGTTTACAATGATGTCGTAGCTGTTGTGTTGGTAGTCGTTGCATTTGATGCACAGGCCGGTTTCGTTGCCACCGCGGTTGATGCCGTAGGCTAGGGTAGCCTGCCGCAGGTTTTCGAATCGGTTGTTATAAATCTGGTTCCAGCTTGTGCCCGAATTGTTTACATAAACGCCTATGCCGCCCTTCTGTGAAGGTGACGGGCCGAAAAAGTCGTTGTCCTCTACGTGATAGGCTGTGGAATTGTTTAGATACAAGCCATAATTTTCGATATCAAAAGCATAGAATTGGGGCACATTAAATTCGTTTGAAGTTACCCTGGCTCCATCCATACCACTGATGTAAACTCCTTTCTGGCATTGGTTAAAGGTGCTGTTTCGAATATCCACGTATTTTCCGGCAGCATTGTCCATGGCATAAATGCCATACATTAGATTATTAAAAGTGCTGTTTTCCCATTCGCTGCAAGGCTCAGTCAGGCTAATGCACTTTCCCTTTACGGCGATATTGGTTTTATAGCTGTAGATTCCCCTACCATTGTAAGCCTCGGTGGTAATATTAGAAAAGTCGCTGCTGATGATACTGATTCCTTTCATGTATCTGGCTTCAATAAAATAGCCGGGAGCAGTGCTGTCCAGATAATTATCATCATAAATGAATTCACAGTCTTTGACGTAATTGTAGGAGTTGTACGCATAATTCCTAAGATCCATGGTTTTCTTATTATTTCGGAAAGTGGAATAAAACGCTTTTACGATTCCACCCTGATGGCCGTCGGGTGGAGCCAGTTCGTCATTGTAGTGATGGTTACGGATGCCCACTTTTGCATTTTCAATCACAGCCCCGTTTTTAATGGTCAGCCACCCCTGATCTAATGGATAGGGAGAAGCGGGGTTGCCCCATACTTCTATGCCTTTCCAAAATTCATTACATCCACTTGTTATCATTGCGCCGTCAACCATCAAAGTAGCAGTTGGTTTAACAATAATTTTGCTGCCGGGGTACATGTACAAGGTACAGTTAGCTTCTAAAGTCAATGATGCTCCGTTATTAATGACAATCCCATCTGTAATCTGGTGTGTTTCATCCCAAATTTCGTTACCTTCTATTACGACAGGGTCTCCCAGACCATTTACCGGACTTATGGAAACATTATCCAGAGCCATATCATTGAATTGTGTATTACCTGTTGTAACAATAAACCTTAATTTATTTACTGTTGATGGTAATACAATGGAAACTTCAGTCCAATCAGGTGATGAAAAATCCTCTCCAACATTCCATACATTACTTTGCCAGTTTATCCCTTCATCATAGCTTACCTGCAGTTCAAATTTGCTGTCTTCGTGTCCCCATCCATTGGGGCCTAACTTATGAAACCAGAAATTTAACGTAAAAGCACAGGCGTTTTCAATTTTAATAATCGGACTTTCAATGATGGCGGTTTTTTTAGGGTAGCCAATGCCGGTATAGGATGCATCTACGTAAATATAAAATTCTCCATCCTGTGCTAAATCCGGCCCTGTTATCTCCGTTGGTGTTGATCCGAAACTCTTCAACCAATCAAGGTCATCAGCATCTGACTGCATCCATCCATCAAAATCTACTTCAAAACTTGTAGAATAGTCGTTGATGACCCAGCAGGAAGCATGTTCGTCCATTGGCCCCCTGGAAGGATCATTGTCGTTTCCATCTTTAAGGTCAGGGCATTCAGGGCAAGTAGAAGGTTTGTTACCAATACCCCAGTTGTAGTACCCATCATTATCCTTATCAGCGCATACAATATCATTTTCATCATATTGTAAGCTGGTAACAGGCAATACTAACTTATTGCGGGATATAGGCAATTGAGGCCAGAACATGTAGGCAAATCCATTATCCCAGGCCGACAATCCTCCTGAATCTTTGTATATCCAGTATGGAAACCCTATATATGGGTGGTCAAAAGTTATTGGTTCCATACCCGGAATTTCATCTCCTATTTCCAGGATGTCATAACCAACCAACACCACATCATGTGACCATAATCCCCATTGACTATAGAATCCTGCAATATTTATGGGGCCAGATTCAATCAATGCACCTCTTAAATCTTCTTCCGTTTTTGGTACTGATTGATAATCAGTAAAAGTGAACATCTCGCCAGGGTTCGGACAAACATATGTACATGGTAATTGAACCCCTTGCCACGGGAAACAATCCTCGTCGACAACATAATTGTTTTTAATGTAATACAAATGTGCTGTGGCTGATGTCCCATTTAACCCTCCATTGCAGGAAATCAAATGCTGTTCGGATAGATCAAGATCAATGTGGTCATTAAAGTACAGGTTTGCAATTGCTTCTAATTGACCTAATGTACCAAAAGCCACACAAGCGCCAGTACTAATAGGTGTACCTCCCATGGCGGTACATTCATTACTTGTAAGATCACATATCCACTCGTTGTTGTACCAGCAACCTGATTGGCATTTGGGTGGCGTAATCCAGCCACTGCCATACATATCTCCATCGTAATATGACGAGTTTTCTGAGCTTGCATCATGCTGTTTTCTCCAATCAAAAGTTTCTACATAATTACTTGTAGATTTTGCGTAGGCTTCCATTGCCGGGCCAATACCAAAAATACCCTTGCTATAATATTCATAACCGTAGGTGTTGAATTTATTACTGCCATTGCCAGCGCAATTCATTAATTCCTTTTTCTTCTGATAAAACAAGTCAGAATATGGAGTTTCACCTGCTTCCCAAACTAAATTATTGCTTTGTATGTAGGCATTCAAGGCTTCTATCTTTTCAAGCCCTTTGGCCGTCTTAGCCTGAAGTTGCTTATCTTGTGGGTTATCCGCAGGGCTTCCACTCCACTTGAGTTGACTAAAGTACAGGCTTGCATCAGTTATCTGGATAATAATAGAGCTTGCTGCAAAGCCTTCTAAAAAACATGTTTCTTCGCACTCCTCATTAAAAGTAAAAGTCCAAACCGTATCCAGCATAGGATAGGTTTCATAAATCATATATTCAAGTCCGGTGCCATTACCTACAATAATTCGTGCCAAACTGGAGTCGCTATTGAATGTAATATTCCCGTTTACTCCAGCTCCGTAAAGAGTCTGTCCATTAAAAGGGAATAATTCAGTATCGGTAGTAAAAGTTTGACCGATACTAATAGATTGGTCAAATACTGGTTTTTGTGAAAATAAAATACCTGAAACCAATAAGATCGAAAATAGTAAAATTGTCTTTTTCATTTCTTAAAAATTTAAAGGTTTAATAATTCCATTTGTTCTTTGGTTTCAAATTGACTATTTTATAGTGTCAAGGTCAAACCGTGAAAATACAATCAATGATTTTGCAGGAATACAAAGAGATTATTCCAGCCAGGATGCCAGTCTGGGTCATTGTCTAAATTTTATTACTTTTTGCAAGCATATCTCCTTTCTTGTTAAGTAGTAAGTATTACGGTCAATTTTAGTTATTTTCTATACACGAGGTTTTTCGCTTGCTGTTTTACTTGTCAAATGTCTGCCAGTCATCTTCAAGATCGATTCGCTGACCGTTTTTTTTCCAGCGTAATCAGAAAGGTTCCACTGTTGAATGTTTCAAACGACTCTTCGGTGTAAGCATACGGATAGTTAAAAACCGCATCGAGATACAATTTAGCCGAATCAATACGCATGGTCTCACCGCCCTTGTATCCCGGATTTTCTTTCATACGCCAATTGTTTTTTGTTGTTAGTACCAATTTTACATTTGAGCAAATTTAGATAATATTTTCTTACCCCCCCCATTTTAACATTTATTAAGAGTGGTGATTTTAATTTATTTTTGTATGGCACTGACAACATGAATCTTAAACATGAAATTTATTTGGATTTTAAATAATAGAGGATAGAGGTTGGAAATTGGAGGTTGGAAGTTAGAGATTGGAGGTTAGAAATTGGAAATTGCATGCTGGCAGGTATAAAAACTTTTTCAGGCAATCCTGTTGAAGCGCATACCAAGCCTGCTCTCCGCCCTCACGCGCTGACCTGCGGGATGCACAAATTTTAATACCTTTGCACATCACATTGGTAATGAAACGTGATAAGATTTTAAAACTAAGAAACCACCTGCAAGATGAACTATATTCTTTTTGATGATTATTCGCGCAACCACCTGTTGCCACTCACATTTACACGACCCGTTGCCGAGCTGCGCGTGGGCATTACTACCCTGCGCGAAAAGTGGGAGAAGCTGCTCAAAGCCAAAACCACTACGCTTACGGAGCCTTATCTGCAACTGAAATATCCATTAAAAAAAGCAAAAGATACAGTTTTGATCAACGCTTCGGTATTGCCCACGCCGGCACTCGTAGCGCGCATCCTTAAGCTGGAGCCTGACCAGGCCCTGGTGAGTGATCTGAAAACGGTAGCGCGCCGCATGGATTTACAGAAACTTGAATTTTCGGCGGAGAGCGACGACGAAACCTGTACCAAAATATTTCTTGAAGAACCCTGCCAAAAGATTGAATATCCCTGGGATATCTTTGCCATGAATGGCGAAGCCATCGAAGCTGATTTTGCGCAAGCTGTCAAAAGGCAGAAATCGCAGAAACCGGATGCTTCCAATCTGATCATCGGCAAGGGCAAGCTCTTTATCCATCACGACGCCAAAGTGTTTGGCGCCACCATCAACACCAGCACCGGCCCGGTGTATATCGGCAAGGGCGCCGAAGTGATGGAAGGCGCTATGATTCGTGGCCCCTTTGCGCTTTGCGAAAATTCCACCGTGAAGATGGGTGCTAAAATTTATGGCCCTACCACCATCGGACCGCACTGCAAGGTAGGCGGAGAGCTTAACAACGTGGTGATTTTTGGATATACCAACAAAGCACACGACGGATTTATTGGCAACTCGGTAATTGGCGAATGGTGCAACATTGGCGCCGACACCAACTCATCCAACCTCAAAAATACCTACGACCAGGTGCGCGTGTGGAGCTATCCCAACCAAACATTTGTAGCCACCGGCAAGCAGTTTTGCGGCCTCATCATGGGCGACCATTCCAAGTGTGGCATCAACACGATGTTTAATACCGGAACGGTGGTGGGCGTAAGCGCCAACATCTTCGGGTCGGGATATCAGCGCCAGTTTATCCCGTCGTTTGCCTGGGGCGGCACAGCAGGATTCAAACCCTACAACATCGACAAGGCACAACTGGTGGCAAGCCGCGTGTATAAACGCCGCGACATCAGCTATACCGATGCCGACAAAAAAATTATGGCCTACCTCAAAGAACTTACCGACAGCGGAAAACCTTTTTAGCAATTACTGGTTTTCATGGCAGCTTTCCCGACGGACTTTGCCATTATTTCAGTCCAAACCCCTATGGAACGCAGATTGCTAATGGAAGGGTGTTATCATTTGTAAATGCGTGGTTGATCTCTTTTAAAACACAAGTAAAGTCAACCACCCAAAAAAATTCTAAAAATTAAGACCTGATTATTAATACAAAAACACATCTCATCAGCCATTTACAAACCAGCAGCGGCGTTTGTTGCCGGATAAAGCGGGTGATAGAGATGCAATTTCCTGACACATTGACGCAGAAGACAAAAAATATATGACTGACAAAATAGAAATCAGAAGCCAGCTATTTACCGATATTCTCGAAAACGACGCGGAGTTTATCCCTTTGCTTTCGCAAGAAGACGAAGAGATCATGAATGCCGAGGATGTTCCTGATGTGCTGTCGATACTGCCATTGCGCAACACGGTACTGTTTCCGGGCGTGGTAATCCCTATCACGGTAGGCCGCGACAAAAGCATCCAGCTTATCCGCGAGGCTTATCAGGCCAAAAAACCCATCGGTGTGGTGGCGCAAAAAGACCCCGAAATAGACGATCCCACCAAAGACGACCTCTACCAGATAGGCACCATGGCTACCATCATGCGTATTTTGCAAATGCCCGACGGCAACACCACGGTGATCATCCAGGGCAAAAAACGCATCATGATCAACCAGATGGTGACCGAACAGCCCTATTTCATCGCGCAGGTGAGCACCTTCGAAACAGCAATACGACCCAGCGATGACGAGAACTTCCTCGCACTGATCGCCTCGCTCAAAGACCTTTCGATACAAATCATCAGGCTTTCGCCAAATATCCCCAGCGACGCTGCCTTTGCCATCAAAAATATCGAAAGCACCGGGTTTTTGGTAAATTTCGTTTCGAGTAATCTTAACATAGATATTGCTGAAAAGCAGAAGCTGCTGGAGGTTTCGGAACTCCATGAGCGGGCGCACAAAGTGCTGGAGGCGCTGAGCAAAGAGTTGCAGATGCTCGAACTGAAAAACAAGATTCAGGATAAAGTAAAAGTCGACCTCGACAAGCAACAGCGCGACTACATCCTCAACCAACAGATTAAAACCATACAGGAGGAGCTGGGTGGCACCTCGCAGCAACAGGAAGTAGAAGAGCTGCGCGAAAAAGCCAAAAACAAAAAGTGGTCGAAAGAGGTGGCTGAGACTTTTGAAAAAGAGCTGGTAAAACTTCAGCGCATCAACCCCAACGCCATGGATTATTCCATGCAGCTCAACTATCTGGAGACGCTGGTAGAGCTGCCCTGGAACGAATTTACCAAGGATAACTTCGATTTGAAACATGCCCAAAAGGTGCTCGACGAGGATCATTATGGTTTGGAAAAGGTAAAAGAGCGCATCATCGAATATCTGGCGGTGTTGAAATTGAAAGGCGATATGAAGTCGCCGATCATCTGTCTGGTCGGTCCTCCGGGTGTGGGGAAGACTTCGCTCGGAAAGTCGATAGCACGGGCGGTGGAGCGCAAATACATCCGTATGTCGCTGGGTGGCCTGCGCGACGAAGCCGAAATCCGCGGCCATCGCAAAACCTACATCGGCGCCATGCCCGGACGTATCATCCAGAGTTTGCGCAAAGCAAAAGCCTCTAATCCCGTATTTGTCCTCGACGAAATCGACAAAGTGCTGGGTGCCACCCACAGCGGCGACCCGTCGGCAGCGCTCCTAGAAGTGCTCGACCCGGAACAAAACACATCCTTCTACGACAACTTCCTGGAGATGGAGTACGACCTTTCGCGTGTGCTTTTTATCGCCACCGCCAACACACTCTCCTCAGTGCATCCTGCTTTGCGCGACCGCATGGAAGTGATCGACATCAGCGGCTACCTGCTCGAAGAAAAGGTAGAGATTGCCAAACGGCACCTCATCCCCAAACAACTGGCCGAGCACGGCGTAAAGCGCTCACAGGTAACTTTCCCCAAAGCTACGATCGAAAAAGTAATCGAGAACTACACGCGTGAATCGGGCGTGCGATTGCTCGAAAAACACATTGCCAAGCTCATCCGTGGAAAGGCGCGTTTTATTGCCGAAGGTGAAGATTATACCAAGAAGGTTAGTGAAGAAGATTTGCAGAAGAGCCTGGGCGCTGCCCGTTTCGAGCGCGAGCGCTCCATCACCAACGAGGTGGCAGGTGTGGTTACTGGACTGGCCTGGACGGCAGCAGGCGGCGAAATATTGTTTATCGAATCGAGCATCAGCCCGGGCAAAGGAAACCTCACCCTCACCGGCAGCCTGGGCGACGTGATGAAAGAATCGGCTACCATCGCTTTTGAATGGATAAAAGCCCACGCCGATGAGCTTGACATTCCCGCAGCGGTGTTTCGCAATTACAACCTGCACATCCACATCCCCGAAGGCGCCACGCCCAAAGACGGCCCCTCGGCAGGCATCACCATGCTCACGGGGCTGGCGTCGTTGTTCACTCAGCGCAAAGTGCGCAATAAAATAGCCATGACCGGCGAGATAACCCTCCGTGGCAAAGTGCTTCCGGTGGGTGGCATCAAAGAAAAAATCCTTGCCGCAAAACGCGCTAAGATCACCGACATCATCATCTCCAAAGAAAACGAAAAAGATATTCAGGAGATCAGCGGCAAATACCTCGAAGGGTTGACGCTTCATTATGTGGACAACATGCGTCAGGTGCTGAAACATGCGCTGCTCGACGAAAAGGTAGAAGATCCTGTAAAGTTTAAATTTATTAATAATCCATCATAAAAATCATCTCCTATGCCCGACACAAGGCGCCGCAGGCTTTTAAGAAAAGCGCTGGCCTACTTCCGCAACTACCGCTGGGCTGCCAGGCTCATCGGATTTCTGGGGCTGGTGCTGATCATCTCGTTTATGTTCGGCCAGGGCTTTGCGATGCTGCGCGAGGCAGAGGCTTCTTTTGAGTTGTTGCTTCTGCTTACCCTTATCACGTTGTCGCTCATCGGTTACATTGTGGGATGGCTCATTGAGATTGCTGGCGGCGTGTTGCTCACCCTGGCCGGGCTGATCATCGGATTATTCGTTTACTTCTCGCCAGTCTTCGGCACCATGCAATACGCGCTGCTGCTATCGCTGCCACTGCTCATCCCCGGTATTTTTTATCTGCTCTCGTGGTACAACAAGATCAGACGGCGGGAGCTGGAGATATAGAAAGGCGCCTATAAAGGATGCTGCTACGACAGACCTTCTTCTTTCTCGCGCAGGTCGCGCAGGCCAAAATCGAGCGGACGGTTTTTGTCGCCAGCCACATAGATCGTTTGCGTGGGAAAAGCGAAGTCGATACCGGCGGCATTGAAGCGGCTGATGATCTCGAAATTCAGTTTTTCGGAGAAATCCATAAACTTCCAGTAGTCGGGCGGGTGGTACCAGTAGAGCGCCAGGATGTTGAGCGACGCGCTGTTAAGCCCGTTAAAATAAACTCTGGGCGGAAAGTTGGCATGGATGCCTTCGTGGTTGTCGAGGAGTTGTTTGATGATGTTGATGCCTTCCTGGATTTTTTCGGGCGGGGTGTCGTAGGTCACTGTTACGTTCATCAGGCGGCGGATATAGGGGCGTTTTCCAATATTTTGAATGGTTCGGTTTGCCAGCTCTCCGTTAGGTATGGCCACCAAATGGCCTTCGAGCGTGCGTATGCTGGTGCTGCGCAGGCCAATACTCTCCACACTACCATCGTGCCCGTCCACCACCACACGATCGCCAATATCGAAGGGCTTATCACCAGCAATTACAAAGGAGCCGATAAAATGTTTGATGGTATCCTGCGCTGCCAGCGCTATTGCCAAACTACCAATACCCAAACCGGCAATAATGGTGGTGATGGGTTTGTCGCTCAAAATCTGAATAATCTGTAGTAAAATCAGGATAACCACCAATGCCTTCAGTGTTTTGCGGATCACCGGTATAAACATCATGTTGAGCGATGAGGATTGCCGCCGCTCGATGAGCTTCTCGAACCAAAGTACCGGAACTTCTACCAACTGAAACACGAAAACCCCGATGCCAATCACCATGAGAATTTCCCGGCTGGTAGCCACAATGCTGTCGTACTTTTCCGGGAAACTCAACAGGCTCAGCCCTACTATCAATCCAAAGCTTAATAATAATATTGTAGCTGATTTGGCTACAGCCTCTAGGAATCCGGCGTACAACGGACTGTCGGCAATGAGATGTTTTTTCGACAACCGTCTGATAACAAGCCTGACAACTTTGCCGATAAAAAACAAGGCAACCAGGGTGCCCGCAAGTACCAAATAGCGTTGCAGATCGCTGCTATTACTCACTTCATTAAACCAAAGCTCTAATTTTTCCATTTTATTAAAACTTAAATTTTATTCGTAATCGAAATTTTAAAACTTCATTTTTATTAAAAAACCAGGCCATAATTGAATTTAAAGTTTCAAAATTGCCACTATTTAGTGCCTGTCCATAAAGTCACACTTTATGTATCCCAGGCATTTATGTCTGGGAATAATCGATTTGTCATTTGTCTCCTCCCGCCCCTCGCTGGGATTGCCAAAGGCAATCCCAGCGAGGGGCGGGGTGTTGACAACCCTTCATTTCAAACCCAGGCATAAATGCCTGGGCTATGGATTTCCTCAATAAACCTTACTTTAAAGACAGACACTATTTACGGTCTCCAAAAGCATCCAAACAAGCTGCAAAAGTTTTTGTTAGAAACGTTAAAACGAAAATGGTGGGAGATTACAAAAGTTACTCCTTTGATAACGCCAGGCCGGCGGAGCAATGTTGAAGAAAATGTTTTCGGCTCTGCCAGCTTTCTCACCGTGATTACTGGTATAAAAGAATCATGCTCGGAAACCAATCTTGAATCTTGAAACTTGAATTTCGAATATCGAATCTTAAATGGCAGATGCCTATGCAGTGATCTCTTCAAACTCCACCTCGTTATGGCGGTGTTTGTTGTCGCAGCTTTCGTCGGTGCTCTTGCCGCAGGAGCACCCGATGCGCTCGCCGGTATCAGGGTTGACGCTGCCACAGGATTTCTGAAACTGGCCTCCTTTTTTCAGGAACATCTTGATGGCGATGCCTGCAATGGCGAGACCTACTAATATAATGGTGATGATGATGAGCTTAAGCATGATAAATAGTTGTTATGAATTTCAGAGCTAACAACCCGCTATGGGCTTTGTTTATTGCTTTAGTAAAATAAAAACAGGTCAGATTTCCCGACGCCGCAGCTCGTAGCAGATCAGGGCGGTGGCAATGGAAGCGTTTAAAGATTCCGGTCGTTCAGGGTGCCAGGCGGGGATGAAGAGCCGCTGCGTCAGCAATCTTTCCACCTCTGGCCGGATGCCATGCGATTCGCTGCCAATTACAAAAATGCCTTTTCCGGCAAAGTCCATTTTCGGCAGAGATTCACCAGCGAGCATGGCGCCAGTTACGGGAATGTGGTCAGGAAGCTGTTGCAAAAATTCGACGCTTTCCACATAAAAAACATTGACCCTGAAAAGCGCGCCCATCGTTGCCTGCACCACCTTTGGGTTGAACAATTCAACGGTATCCATCGAGCAAACTACATTTTTGAATCCAAACCAATCGGCTGTGCGCAATATGGTGCCCAGGTTGCCGGGATCGGAAATGCCATCGAGCATCACAACATAATCCTCCAGAATATCGGCGCCGGGAGCTGCCTCGGCAGGCATACGCACCACGGCAAGTACGCCGGGAGCAGTGGTAAAAGTTGTCAGGCGTGCGAGGTCTTTTTCGGGCGCCTCATGCAGCGGAACGTATTCCGGCACAAGTTTCGGGTTTTGGACGAGCCATTTTTCGGTGGCGATTACCTCCACAGTTTGCCAGGTGCTGTTGGCCAATTCTTCCATCATCCGCGTACCTTCAACGATGAACATCCGCTGCTGCTGCCGGTACTTTTTGTGATGCAACTGACGTATGAATTGTATTTTATTTTTGGAGAGCATCCTTTACTGATTGCGTGCGCGGCAAAATTAATGCAAAAAACCAGTGAAGCGTTTTATCTCTTCCCACCAAAATTTTTAGCCGTTTTATTGATCAAAATCACAACTCGAATGTTAGGAGAATTTTAGTTAAAACGATTAAGTTGACTACACATGTGGGTTTTTGCATATTTTTGTAGTCTAATATTGGATGCGATGACACGTAAAAAAATGAAAGATTTCATACAGATCACTGATAAACGGTAGTGTATCACAAAGTCGTTATTCAAGTCCTGCTTTACCGAAATAAAATGACAGCATTTGCTTTGAAACAGATTTAATTTATAATATTGCACCGCTATTAAAAAAGAAATCATCAGGTATTATTTGATTTTACGACATGTCAAAAAAAATAACGATTAAAAAAGGTTTCAACATTCCGCTGGCCGGAGAAGCCGAGAAAACCATCGCAGAGGTCGAGGCGGGGCATTACGCCATCAAGCCGATCGATTTTGTGGGTGTTTTTCCCAAGCCATTGGTACATGAGGGCGACAAGGTACAGGCCGGCAGCGAATTATTTTTTGATAAATACCGTGAGAACATCCGCTTTACTTCGCCGGTGAGCGGCACGGTAAAAGAGATCCGTCGTGGCGCCAAGCGTGTGCTGTTGGAGATCACCATCGAAGCTGACGGGGTGCAGGAATTTGTCGATTTTGGTAAAGCCAATCCCGGTAGTCTGAGTCGCGAAAAAGTAGTAGAAAAGATGCTCAAAAGCGGTGTTTGGCCTTTCATCCGGCAACGGCCTTATTCGATTATTGCCAACCCTGCCGACGATCCCAAAGCGATTTTTATTTCCGGTTTCGACACCCATCCGCTTGCTCCCGACTACAATATTATAGTAGAAGGCCAGGGCGCCGCTTTCCAAACCGGCCTCGACGCGCTGAAAAAGCTTACTACCGGCATCATCCATCTCAAACTGCAACAGGGCGCCACCTCTTCCGAAGTTTTTACCAACGCAAAGAATGTTCAGATCAACTGGTTTGCCGGGCCGCACCCCGCAGGAAATGTTGGCACACAAATCAACAAAATTGATCCTGTTAACAAGGGTGAAGTGGTATGGCATCTGCGTCCGCAGGAAGTCATCACCATAGGCCGGCTTTTTCTCGAAGGCCGCTTCAACGCCGAACGCATCATCGCCCTTACGGGTTCGGAAGTTCTCAAGCCGCGCTACATCCGCACGCGCCTGGGCGCCACCATCGCCGGCATGGTTCGTAACAACGTGAATGCCGGCAAAGTGCGCTACATCAGTGGAAATGCACTAACCGGCCGCATGATCGACAGCATCGGCTTCATTGGCTTTTATGATTCACAGGTTACCGTATTACCCGAAGGTGACTATTACGAATTTTTAGGATGGGCGTTGCCCGGATTCGGAAAATTTAGTTTCTCGGATGCTTTTCCTAATTTCCTTAACGGAAAAAGCAAAAAATACCAACTCGATACCAACATGCATGGTGGCCATCGTGCCTTTGTGATGACAGGACGCATGGAGAAGGTTTTTCCTTTCGACATCTACCCGTTGCAACTCATCAAATCCATCATGGTAGAAGATATCGATGAGATGGAGAAACTGGGCATTTACGAGGTGGATGAAGAGGATTTTGCTTTGATCGAATACATCGACACCTCCAAAACCGAAATTCAGACCATCGTGCGCCAGGGCATCGACCTGATGAGAAAAGAAATGAGCTAACGAATAAATAAATTGTAGATAATGAATGGCTTAAGAAAATTTATTGATAACATCAAACCGCAATTCGAAAAGGGCGGCCGGTTTTCATACCTGCACAGCACCTTCGATGCTTTTGAGACTTTCCTTTTTGTGCCCAACCTCACCACCCGCAGAGGCAGTCATATCCGCGACTACATCGACATGAAACGTACGATGAGTTTTGTGGTGATAGCGCTGATCCCCACATTGCTTTTTGGGATGTGGAATGTAGGATTCCAGCATTTTCTGTCGATGGGCGAATCGGCTACATTGTGGGAGAACTTCTGGTTTGGATTCGTCAAAGTGCTGCCCATCGTGGTAGTATCGTACGCTGTGGGTCTGGGTATCGAATTTATTTTTGCACAGATACGCGGCCACGAGGTTAACGAAGGTTTTTTGGTCTCCGGAATGCTCATCCCGTTGGTGCTTCCGCCCGAAGTGCCGTTGTGGATGGTGGCATTGGCTACAGCTTTTGCCGTAATTATCGGCAAGGAGGTTTTTGGTGGCACCGGCATGAACTTACTCAATCCTGCGCTGACGGCACGTGCTTTTTTGTTTTTTGCCTATCCGCAGGATATGTCGGGCGACAAAGTGTGGATAGCCGAGCATGGCGACGCCATGTCGGGAGCCACCCCATTGGGCAACCTGCTCACAAATCAGCCGCTTACTACTTCTGCCTCCGACATGTTCTGGGGGTTCATTCCGGGTTCCATTGGCGAAACCTCCACCTTCCTGATCCTGCTCGGAGCGCTGTTTCTCATCATCACAGGTGTAGGAAGCTGGCGCATCATCGTATCGGTATTTGCCGGCGGCTTTGGCCTGGCAGCCTTATTCTGGGCTATTGCTCCTTACATAGCTCCCGACAATGCTTACATGGCGCTCCAGCCGTGGTATCATCTCATCATGGGCGGCTTTGCCTTTGGCGCGGTGTATATGGCTACCGATCCGGTGACAGCTTCACAAACCAACCGCGGCAAGTGGATTTACGGCGTGCTGATCGGGGTGATGGCGGTACTCATCCGCGTGCTCAACCCGGCCTATCCCGAGGGCATGATGCTGGCCATCCTGCTGCTCAACGTCTTTGCACCACTTATCGACCATTACGTGGTGGAAGGCAACATTAAGAAACGCCTGAAACGTATTCCGGTGAAAGCCTGACCGCAGGAACTATAATTTGTAAATTATCAGTATTAAAAAAAAGATCAGATTATGTTTTCAAACAAATATATTTTCACCTACGCCTCTGTGATGGTTATCCTGGTGGCCGCCATCCTCTCGTCGGCTTCGATGCTGCTCAAGCCCTACCAGGAGGCCAATGTGAAGGCCGAAAAAATCCAGGGTATTCTGGCTTCGGCCAATGTAACTACCGATCGCGAGCATGCAGCAAACACTTATCAGCAGCACATCGTAGAGGAGCTGGCAGTAGATTCGGAGGGCAACGTGGTGAGCCGCTACCGCAACGACTCGTTGATAGAAGGCGACGTTCGCCCTTTCGACATCGACATAAAAGAAGCGCTTATGCGCAATCAGGCCATAAAACTTGGTGAATCCGCCGAAGCACCTTTGTGGCCTGTTTTCGTGCTCGAAAAAGACGACGAAAAATATTACATCGTGCCGGTGCGCGGTGTCGGTTTGTGGGGACCCATCTGGGGAAACATCGCTTTTGAGAGTGATTTCAACACCATCGCCGGCGCTACCTTCGACCACAAGGGAGAAACTCCCGGACTGGGTGCCGAAATCAACACCTCCTGGTTTGAAGACGAATTCAAAGGAAAAACAATCTTCGACGAGCAGGGCAAATTCGTCTCGGTAAATGTGGTAAAAGGCGGAGCGGGAGAAAATGCACCGCATGCCGTCGACGCCATTTCAGGTGGTACCATCACCAGCAACGGCGTTAAAGATATGCTCCTCACAGGCCTGGATAACTATGTTCCTTACATCAAGAAAAACAACAACAATGAGTAACAGAGAACCACTATTTTCAGCTAAAAACCGGCGGCTGCTAACAACACCGCTTGGAAAGGAAAATCCCATCACCATTCAGGTGCTCGGCATCTGCTCAGCACTTGCGGTAACCGTAAAACTCGAGCCGGCCTTTGTAATGACTATTTCGGTAATTGCAGTGCTTGCCATTGGCAACGTGCTGATATCGCTGCTGCGCAAAACCATTGCGCCGCGTATCCGAATTATCGTGCAACTGGTAGTAATTGCCTCGCTTGTAATTCTTGTAGATCAGGTGCTGAAAGCTTTTGTGTACGACGTCAGCAAGCAGCTCTCGGTATTCGTGGGTCTTATCATCACCAACTGCATCATCATGGGACGTTTCGAGGCTTTTGCCATGAGCAACAAGCCGTGGCCCTCGTTTCTCGATGGCGTGGGCAACGCTGCCGGATATGGCATCATCCTGATTATCGTGGCCTTTTTCCGCGAGCTGCTTGGCTCCGGTTCCATTTGGGGTTACCAGGTAGTTCCCGAAGTATTTTACGACTGGGGCTACAAGGACAATGGTCTGATGATATTACCGCCGGGGGCGCTTATCGTTATTGGTATCATTATCTGGGTGCAGCGCAGCCGCGATAAATCACTCGTCGAAGAGAATTAACAACAGTCATGATTTTTATTTGCTAAAATATTTTTAAAGATAACGATCGAAAAAATCATCATAATGGAAAATCTGATCAGCATATTTGTAAAATCCATCTTTGTCGACAACATGATTTTCGCCTACTTCCTGGGGATGTGCTCCTATCTGGCAGTGTCAAAAACAGTGAAGACATCCGTAGGGCTTGGCGTAGCCGTGATATTTGTATTGGGCATCACCGTGCCGGTCGACTATCTCCTCAACAAGTACCTGCTGGTACCGGGAGCATTGTCGTGGCTTAGCCCCGAGCTGGCCGACGTCGACCTTAGCTTTTTGAGTTTCATCATGTTTATTGCTGTCATCGCATCCATGGTGCAACTGGTAGAGATGGTGATTGAGAAATTTTCGCCGGCCTTGTATTCGTCGTTGGGAATCTTTCTGCCGCTTATTGCCGTAAACTGCGCCATACTTGGTGGCTCCCTGTTTATGCAGGAGCGCGATTACGCCAACATTGCCGAGGCTACCTCTTTCGGGCTGGGTTCGGGCGTGGGCTGGTTTCTGGCTATCGTAGGCATTGCCGCCATACGCGAAAAGATACGATACAGCAACGTGCCGGCGCCATTGCGCGGACTGGGCATCACCTTTATCATCACCGGGCTGATGGGCATTGCTTTTATGAGCTTTATGGGTATCAAGCTGTAAC
>JAAYIU010000012.1 GCA_012523265.1 Bacteroidales bacterium
ATCAATTACAACAAATTACCATCAATTACAACAAATTACCATCAATTACAACAAATTACTATCAATTACAACAAATTACTATCAATTACAATTACAACACATGTTAATCCACCACATCAAACTTGCATTAAACCTACTCCAACGCAACAAACTCTACTCAATTCTAAGCATTTTGGGGTTTTCGACGGGTTTTGCCGTGTGCCTCATTATTGGTTTGTACATTTTCGGTGAGACAACCATGGATACCTGGCTCCCCTCCCACCATCGAATTATCAGGGTGGTAGATTTTAAAGAAAACCAAAGCAGTCTCGATATGAAGATGACCGTGGATTTTAAAAACAACTTCCCCGAAGTGGAGCAGGCCTGCACCATGGAGCTTACCAATGGTTTTGATATTTCGGTAAAAGCCAACCGGCAGTTTGCGCTCTCGCATGGAATTATTTGCACCACCGACGACTTTTTCAAAATTTTCCCGCTCACGATTTTTCAAACCAACAGCGATAAAATTTTCCCTGGCTTGCAATCTATTGTAATTACACAATCACTGGCCCGCACACTTTTTCTGGATGAAGACCCTCTGGGCAAAACCATTACCATCCTAAATGATATGACGGGTAAGATAAGCGCTGTGGTGCAGGACTTTCCACGAAATTCAAGTATACGCGCCGACATTTTCGTAAATGCCAAAAACGAAGCATTTCGCTTTAGCCAAAGCTGCAACCATGGCAAATGCTGGAATCCTGCCAATCATTTTTTATTGCTAAGGCAAAATACTGACTTCGTAGCTTTGCAGCACAAGCTGGATGGCATTGTCACTACTGAAAAATATGAGATAAAATCGCTTGGCTGGCAAAACCTCGGTGATATTTACCTCGGGCAATCTTTTGAAGACAGCTCAATGATGATGGGAAACCGCACTATCTTGTGGGTATTTGCAGGACTGGGTGCACTGGTGCTTTTGCTTTCCATCATCAATTTCATCAATTTTTATATCGCCATGCAGTATGCTCGGCTGAAAATCATCAGCATCAAGAAAATCCACGGAGCGCAATTCGGCCATTTGCTGACCCACGCCCTGGTGGAGGTTTCGATAAGCATCATAATATCAGTTGTTTTCGCTTTGGTTCTGGTTCAGTTAATATTTCCAACAGCCAATTATCTGCTAAACTATCGCCTGGATGCTACGCTGCTTACTTCGCCGGCGTTTTTGCTGCTGATGCTACTGTCAATCCTGCTTATTATCATCATCGTTGGTGTTTTCCCTGTGCTCATCCTCACCCGGTTCAAGTCGGTAAATGTGCTCACGGCTTCGAAAATTCCCGCCTTCCGGCAAGCTGGGCGCAAAATGATGACGGCTTTGCAATTCACCATTTCGATAGCATTGATAATATTAACTTTCTCGCTCTACAAGCAACTCGATTATGTAAAACATGCCGACCTGGGGTTTGAAAAAGAAAACCTGGTGCGATTGAATTTCCCCTACACTTTCAGTCAGCACTCAGTGTTGCGGCAACAGTTGGGTCAGATGAATATGATTGGTGATTTTACCCTGAGCAGCGGTGTGCCGGGCAGCGTCCATCTGAACATAGGCGATGAAACCCCCAACAAAGTATTGTATCTTGAAAGCATGTATGTGGATGACAATTTTCTGCAAACGCTGGGCATTCCCTTAAAGGACGGCCGCAACTTTCGGGTGGGGGAACCAGGCACAGTTTGTATTATCAACGAGGAAGCCTTCAGGCAATATGAATGGGAGGATTTGGAAAATAAACGTTTTAACCAGGGGCGGGATGGCGGATATGAAGTAATTGGGGTAACCGAAAATTTCTTTGTGGAATCATTGCACCAAAAAATAAAACCTGTGGCAATGCTGCTGGCCGACAACAGCGAAGCTGCCAGCCTCCGCTATGCCACCATCCGTCTTCGGCCAGGAAACATTAACGAACAGATGCAGGCGCTGAAAAATATTTGGGATCAGTTTCTGCCCGATGAGCCGATGAATTACACCTTTTACGACCAGCAGTTCGATGCCATGTACCGCAACGACGAACGCCTAAGCCTGGCCATCGCCATCGCTGCCATCATTGCTATCATTCTTACTTTTATGGGAATTCTGGGTCAAGCCTATCAAATGACGCTCAACCGTACCAAAGAAATCGGCATCCGCAAAGTGAACGGCGCCCGGGTTTCCGAGATCATCCTGCTTTTTTATAAAGATTTCATAAAATGGATTGTCGTAGCCTTCCTTATTGCCAGCCCCCTGGCCTGGTATGTTGTAAAAGTTTGGCTCCAAAACTTTGCCTATCAAGCCACAATAGCCTGGTGGATATTTCCGCTGGCAGGGCTGCTAACCCTATTTGGCGTGCTGCTCACCGTGAGCCTGCAAACCTGGCGAGCCGCCCGAAGGAATCCGGTGGAGAGTCTGAGGGATGAATAGGGGAAATGCTGACCTCTGACAGGGTTTTAAACCCTGTCAGGGGTATCAACGTTAAACCTTGTCAGGGGTTTCGGAGTTTGGTTACAGCTCCAGCCAGTTTTCAATTTTTTCAATTTCAACTTTCTGATCGTGCATGTATTTGAAATTTGCCTGGTCATCAAACCATCCGATCACATCATTTCTGTTCAATCGGGTTGGCTTAACACAAACCATGGTCAGGTAGCTGCTCCATGGATAATCCAAAATATGATCGCAAAAACCGTGGTGGATGGGGTTATTATGAATGTAAAGCACCAGCTCCCGGAGATATGCAATGGTTTGAACCCGCTTTCTTTGAAAAGGCCGTTCAAACAATCCACCATGACGCTGGAAACGTTTGTTGAAGGCCTGGGCATAAGCATTAAAAATTTTAGACATCTGCTGCGATGGTGTCCCAACCCTGACAGAGTTTTGAACCCTGTCAGGGTTTGCTGATTCGATTTCAGCCTCCTCCTTAACCCTTACCAAGAAATGAAAATGATTGGGCATTAGCACCCAGGCATAAGTATCGGCGATGGACGAAGCATGTTGATGGTATAATTTTAGAAAATACGCGTAATTTTCGTTTTCCCTAAAGATATTGCAGCCATTGATGCCACGGTTGTAAACATGGTAAAAGTTTCCGTAAGTAAAAGGTTCAATTTTTTGCATGTCGGTTTGTTTGTTTCTACCCCACTCCTGACAGGGTTTAAAACCCTGTCAGGGGTTTGGTTTATGAACGAAGAACAAAAATAGAAATAAAAAGATGAATGTGAGCGGAGATGCAAACTTCAGAAAATCCTCTGTGTCCTTTGCGCCTTCTTAGCGGCCTCCGTGGTTTTTGTTTTTATGATGAGGTTGCCGTTTGATGAGAATTCGAAGGTTTAGTACAGTGGAATAGGAGTAATTGAAACTTCAGTACGTTTGTTCAGTAGAGTTTTTATCATCCAATTGCATTCTAATCATTAATTCTACAATTTCCGTCGAATAGCTAATTTTTGGGTTTGTCGCTTCACATGGTTAATACTTAATAAATTTTCTGCTACTACTTTTGTTATCAGTTGAAACGAGCCTGATGAAGTATAATCCTGTTTTCAGGTTTGAAATATCCCGGGTTATCTCTTGTTCAATATGCGGCACTTTTATTTCCATTACAACCTCTCCCCAGGAATTGATAATTTCAAATGAATCATTTGTGTTTTTTGAGTTGTTATTCGCTTTTGAGCCGGAAATATTGAATATTATATGTAATTGGTCTTTTGCAGGATTTGGAAAAATACTGAATAATTCTTCAGAATTAAAAATATCAGGGATAGATGTAGTTGTATCTTTTATTTGAAAAGCCCAAACATCAAAATCAGCAGGTGGTTCTGGTGCAAACACATCACATGTAACATCTCCTGAACCATCAGATGTATTTGAACCTCCTAAAATAATAAATTCACTAGACGAAATCTCAATAATGTCTCCAATTCCTTCCGTTAATTTTCCTCCAAAGCATTGCTTCCATTCAATATTACCATTAACTGACAATTTCACCAACCAAATATCGGCATATCCAGAATAAGAATGATTTCCTGAAACATCCCCATTATTGGATTTGGTATTCCCTCCAATTAAATATCCGCGATCAATTAATATTTTAATAAAAATTGCTCTTTCATCATCAAAACCGCCAAGACAGCGTTGCCATTCAATATTTCCTATATCGTCCAATTTAACCACCCAAATATCATCCATGTTGTGTTGACCCGGAGTACCATGAAAGCCTGAAACATCTCCATCATTAGAATTTGTAGTACCAATAAAAATAAATCCATCATATTCTATTTGTTTAATATCACGAACACCTTCCCAAAAGCTTCCACCATAACATTGTTGCCATTCAATGTTTCCAATGGAATCTAATTTTACTACCCAGATATCTTCGTATTCACTATGCAGTTTGCAAAGCACATCCCCATCGGTTGACATTGTAAGGCCACCCATAATATAGCCACCATCATTTGTAGTAGTTATACATTGGCCCCAATCAATGTGAGAACCACCATAGCACATATTCCATTCAATCTCACCTTCGGAAGATAACTTAACAACCCAGGCATCATAAAACCCGTGAAACCCGGTAATATCCCCATCTGACGATGCTGTATATCCAACACATA
>JAAYIU010000376.1 GCA_012523265.1 Bacteroidales bacterium
AAAAAAAAAAGAAAACAATGAAACATGTAGGCGCACATGTGAGTGCAGGAGGAGGCGTGCAGAATGCTCCCGAAAATGCACATGCTATCGGAGCCAAAGCTTTTGCCTTGTTTACCAAAAACCAACGGCAGTGGAGAGCCGTTCCGCTCACCAGTGAAAACATCGACGGATTTAAGGAAAATCTGGAGAAGTTTGGTTTTGATATCAATTACGTGTTGCCGCACGACAGCTACCTCATCAACCTGGGGCACCCGGAGGCCGAAGGTTTGCAGAAATCGAGAGATGCTTTTTTGGATGAGATGCAGCGGTGCGAGCAGTTGGGAATAAAGCTGCTGAATTTCCACCCCGGCTCACACCTCAGCAAAATCGACCCCGACAAAAGCCTGCAGCGCATCTCCGAAAGCATCAACCTGGCACTCGACAAAACACGCGGCGTGACGGCAGTGATAGAAAATACCGCCGGTCAGGGAACCAACCTGGGCTTTACTTTCGAGCAGCTTGCGCAGATCATCGAACAGGTAGAAGATAAAGAACGTGTGGGCGTATGCATCGACACCTGCCACGCCTTCGTTGCCGGCTACGACATGCGCACCCGCGACACCTTCGATGACACCTTCGGGCGCCTCGACAGCATCGTGGGCCTAAAATACCTGAAAGGCCTGCACCTGAACGATGCCAAGAAAGAGCTTGGCTCCCGCGTCGATCGCCACGAAAGCATCGGTAAAGGAATGCTCGGCATCGCGCCTTTTGCTATGATCATGAACGACCCGCGTTTCGACCACATGCCGCTGATACTCGAAACTCCCGACGAAACGATATGGGCTGAAGAGATTGAGCTACTTTATAGTTTGGTGGAGTAGGTGCGAGGCGCAAGGCGCAAGGCGCGAAGAGAGGGTTCGCAGCCCCGAAGGGGATGCAACCCTTAGAATTTCATTATTTGATTCTTTGATGTCGCCCCGTTGGGGCTTTTTTTTTATTACGCCAACCGTTTTCAATTTCATAGCGCTTTGCGCTATGCTTGTGATTTCGCCCCGTTGGGGCTGTTGCAGAACAGACGTCACTGCGTGGGTTCGCAGTCCTGAAGGGGATTTCTAAAGACTTTCGAGCGTCCGAAGGGCCTCGAAACGTCAAATGTCGCTCCCTTAGGGCTGTTGCAGGCATCCCGGATTCTCTGGCCTTTGCGCCAAGCGCCACGCGCCACGCGCCAAGCAATTATTTCTTCAGCGACGCCTTGGTAAAAATAAAGTCAGGGATTTCCACATCAAATTCTACTGTGGTAAAGATAAAATCGGTTCCCTGGCCGTCTTTGAGCACATCCTTGTAATTCATTTTGGTAGGAAACCAGCGGCTGCCGATTTTTTTGATGTCGCTTAGCGTGACGCGCTTGAGCAGTTGCCCGCTCTTGGCGAAAAGCTCTTCGCGGAGCGGCACATACCGCTGCTGGTCCACCCACGTTTTGCGGCTGTGGTAGGTGGCGTCGTCCACTTTGGCGGTAAGCTCCACCACCCAGGTTTTGCGTCCGTCGATGGTATCTTCACCTACCACCTTTGCCGTATAAATATCGAGCAGTTCGCGATCTTCCATCACATCTTCGTACGACATGTCGCTGCCCATCACCGACTGGCGGAGCATGTGCCCCGAAATCTGGATGGTGCGGTCGGTCGAAGGTGAATAGAGCCACAGCCTGTCGTCGAGTTTGAGCATCTTGGTGCCTTCTTCGCGCGGCGGCGAAAGATACTCGGTGTAGGATTCGTCGTGTCCGCGTGCATAGGAGCGCGTAGTCATGGTTCGCGACGAGCGCCGCCCGTGTACGATCATTTGTTCTTCTGACTGCACCGTGCGTGCCGTCATATTTTCGTCAACTTTACGGATTACCTCCGCACCGTCGGGGTACTGCGCTTGCGCTAAAGAAATCAGCGGAAGCATGATTATTAATAAAAATGTGCTTGTTGTAATTTTCATTGTTTGGTGATGTTGATGATTACTTGTTTTTTTTTGATTACTTGGGCTAAAGCCCCATGAAGCATTGTATCTTTTTGTTATTATCCCCGGCCTAAAGACCGGGGTTAGTGATCCATGCCCTCCTATTATTTGTCTATAAATTCTATCCTCCGGGGAGTTGGAAGTATGGGCGGAAATTACACTTCCAGCTCCTTGAAAAGATTCGCGGTTTCTCTTTTATATATTGCGCGGCCGGAGAGCATGTTTCCAAAAACCATTGCAAAAAGCCCCGGGATAAATCCGATGTACAACAGATCGGGTGTGAGGCGCGCTTTGATGACGGTGGGCATCATCATGCTGGCATCGCTGAGCATGCCGCCGATATCGATGCCATACGTCTGCATGTACCAGGTGGCCGCCAGACCGATGATGGTTCCCACTACCGAGCCGATGATGCCAATAACGATGGCTTCCATGATCAATGTGCGATAAACATGACCTTTTGCTTCGCCCAGCGCCAGCCTGATGCCAAACTCTTTGTAGCGCCGCAAGCCGCCCAGCAGTCCGGTATTCCAAAGCACCACCGACATGGCAAAGACAAAAATTATTACAAACAACAGCGACATGTTGTCGGCGTAGTCGAGGTAGCCGGCCAGGTTGTTTTGTTCTTTGAGGCGGAACATTTCGGGAGCAAACTCATCGTCGGTGGCGGCGTATTGCCGATTGAAGCTTTCGGTAAGCTGTTGGGCTTTGTCATCGTTATACACATCATTGGCAAAATACCCTAATATCTCACCGGCGCCATCCTGCATGTCGAGCATGCGCTGCGCGTCGGCCACATCGATAATGAAGGCGCCTTTGTCCATGACTGACATTCCAAAACGGATGGTGCCACTTACGGTAAAATTCTCGAAGGTCATGCTGCCATTCATGGTGGAACCGATGAAAGTAATCGGGTCGCCAATTTTGATGTTGAGCTTGTCAGCAAAAACGTGCCCGATAAGTGCCTTGCCCGGCTGGTCGGGCACAGTTCCCGACACCAGCGCATTTTGGATGTTGAGCCGCTCCGCCTCGTGGCTTTGTGTCGAATATAATTCCACCGCCAATCCCGAAGCAGGGCCTTGTCCTTTGGTTTCGCCGTTTTGGTCGGGCACATCGATAAGTCCGCCAAAGCGGATTCGCTTCACCCATTCCATGTCGGGATGCTGCCGGCGGAGGCTTTCCATCAGCGTATCCACTCCCAGCAGTGCCAGATCGTTGGGCAACTGGTCTTTATTTTGGGCGTAAGCCCGCGACATTATTTTTACATGCCCGGTTTCAAAGCGCGCATTCTGATCGACGATGTCGCCCATAGCGCCTTTTAAAAATCCGCTTAGAAAAATGGTGAGCATCACACCAATGGTGATGACGATTACGGGGATGAGACTTCGGTTTTTGTCTCTTAAAATTCCTTTTATCAAATAATTTATCATTGTAGTTTTCCTTTTAATGCGTTAACGGGATCCATCCGGGCAATTTTTCGTGCGGGCAAAAAGCTGACGATGGTGGATGAAATTACCACCAGCACAATGGTACTGATTATCAATCCGGCGCCGTACACGGGATAGATGGTGCCGGCAACAGAAACGCCCATGTCTTGGGTAGCTTCGGGCATGGCAATGCCGGTGTTGGCCATAAAAATAAACAATGGAATGCCATAGATGCAACCCACGATGGTAGCCAGGAAGCTGTACATGGTACCTTCGGTGGTGAAGAGTCCCACTACCTGCCAGCGCGTCATTCCCAGCGAAATGTAGGTGCCGATTTCGCGCTGCCGCCTGAAAATGGAAAGCACCTGTGTGTCGAAGATGGCCAGCAGCGCAATGGCCAACAGCAAGAGATACATGATGGAGCCACCGATGTTTTTGGATTGGATGATGTTGTCGAGACTTTGCAGCATTTCCTTTTGGGATTTAAAATTCCATCCCGCAATTTCATGCGGTTGGTACCCGGCAGAGGCCACAAAAAAAGTAGCATGACCCTGCAGACCTGTCATTGCCCATAATTTTTCTATAGGAATCCATATCTGGCCATTATCCACTGCCGCCACATCGGTATCGAAAATGGCTGCTATGGTAATGTTGGCAGCGTCGAAAGTTCCGTTTTTGTCGCGCCAGCGCAGCAGCAACTCGTCGCCCTGCTTCAGCTGCAGCGATTTAGCCATCCGTGTGCCAACCATGGCTGGGATATCGGCAGTGCTCCCCGAAAGCATCCGGGTAGGCAACTCCAGGGTATTTTGATTTACATCAATACCTTTGAGAACGACAGGAACCATGCGCCCCTGCGGATAAACGGTGGCTTGTCGCAGCAGGATGGGCGAAAGATGCTGCTGCTGGTTTCGTGGTAATATCCCATGACCATCCTGCACCGAAAAAGGATCGGCAGGATCGTAACCGGCATCAAGCAAATGCCCGTGGCCATATTCCCAGGCGATGCTATCGCGACGCGCCTGCTGGTTCCAGCCATCGATGAGTCCGCGGTAAAAAATGATCACCACAAACGCAAACGACAACACGCCTACGTTGAGCCACGTTCGCAGACCTGCGCCCATCAGGTTTCGGTAAGCCAGTCGGAAGGATAGTTTCATGTGTTAAAATTTTATTTTGTGTTTGAACATAAAGAAAACAAATTCCAAGTTCCAAATTCCAAGTTCCAAGTTCCAAAAAAATTCCAAAAAACAAATTTCAAATGTTCGGTACCATTTTGGTTTATTGACTTTTTGATATCGAAATTTATTTGTGATTTGTTTTATCGTAATGTGGAATTTTTCATAGTTCTGCTGGCTGTTAAAATTTCATCCTCCGCTACCTGGCCATCTTCGAGGTGGATGATGCGGTCGAGGTATTCCATCACTTTTTCGTCGTGGGTGGCAAACAGGAAAGTGGTGTTGAGTTCCTTGTTGAGTTGCTTCATGGTTTGCAGGATGCCGTGGGCATTCTTGGCGTCGAGGTTGGCGCTGGGTTCGTCGGCCAGGACGATTTGCGGACGTTTGACCATGGCGCGTGCAATGGCTACGCGCTGCCCTTCGCCACCCGAAAGTTTTGATGGCTTCTTGTCGGCCATATCCTGTAAGCCCACCCATTCGAGCGCTTCCATCACGGCTTTTTTGCGTTCCTGTTTGGTGGTATCCTGCAACAGCAGCGCAAATTCCACATTTTCGTAAACCGTGTAGATCGGCAGCAGATTATAAACCTGAAACACAAAGCCGATGTGCAGGTTGCGCAGCAGCGCCGATTCCTTGTGCGAAAGCTCCGAAATACGTTTGCCCATCACGATGGCTTTGCCTTCGGTGGGACTGTCGAGCGAACCGATGATGTTGAGCAGGGTAGTTTTGCCCGACCCGCTTGGCCCTACGAAACCTGCAAATTCTCCTTTTTTAAACTCCAGGTTGATGTTTTTTAAAGCCGTAAACTCACGGTCGCCCATCGGGTAGCGCTTGGTTACGTTTTGGATGCTGATGATGTTTTGATCCATTGTATTTATTTTTAAAAATTAACATTCTATTTATTTGGGCTAAAGCCCACTGAAATATTTTGTCTTTTTAACCCCGGCCTAAAGGCCAGGGTTATTGATTATCCGGCTTCAACCCCGGCCTAAAGACCAGGGTTATTGATTATCCGGCTTCAACCCCGGCCTAAAGGCCAGGGTTATTGATTATCCGGCTT
>JAAYIU010000234.1 GCA_012523265.1 Bacteroidales bacterium
AATCGTCGAAATCGGGCGCAGGACGCTTACGATCCTCCAGCGAGATAGTCTCACGCTTTACGTTGCCGATATCTATTTTACGCGCTTCCTCTTTTACTGATTTCTCCTTACTAAATTCTTCGGTGAGCAGATCATAAATCTGCCCTGTAATTTTAGCATTGGGATTATCTTCAATCTCAACACCTTTTTTTGCTAAAAATTCCACAATCCTCCCGGCCGAGACATTGAATTCACGGGCTGCTTTGGTGAGCCTTGTTGCTTTGGTTCCTGCCATATACTTTGTTTTCCTGTGGAAGTTTACTATTGCGGTAAAAATACGTTTTTTATTCAAACTCTGCTTTTAAGATCCTGAGTACTTCGTTGACTGTCTCCTCTTCAAGGTCGGTGCGCGACAAGAGTTCAGCGGCATCCAAACGCAAAACGCTGCGGGCTGTATCACAGCCTATGGCTTTTAGTGCATCGATGATCCACTGATCTATTTCATCGCCGAACTCCTGGATGTCCACGTCGTCGTCGATCTCGCTTTCCACATCGCGATACACGTCGATTTCGTATCCTGTAAGCTTGCCAGCCAGCTTGATATTAAAACCTCCTTTGCCAATGGCCAACGATACCTGGTCGGGCTTCATAAACACATCAGCTTTTTTATTAGCTTCGTCGATGGTAATGGAGGTGATCTTGGCAGGGCTAAGTGCGCGCTGTATGTAAAGCTGAGGGTTGGAGGTGTAGTTGATCACGTCGATGTTCTCATTTTTCAGCTCACGCACGATGCCATGGATGCGCGATCCTTTCATGCCCACGCAGGCACCCACCGGATCGATACGATCGTCGTAGGATTCGACAGCAATTTTGGCTCTTTCACCCGGCACCCTTACAATACTTTTGATGGTGATAAGGCCATCGAATACTTCGGGCACTTCCTGTTCGAAGAGACGCTCCAAAAATACCGGCGACACACGCGAAAGAATGATCTGCAGCGCGTTGTTGCGCATATCTACCTTTGTAACAACAGCACGTATGGTGTCGCCTTTGCGGTAATAATCCGTAGGGATTTGCTCCGACTTGGGGAGCAAAAGCTCGATGCCCTCGTCGTCCAAAACCAGAATTTCTTTTTTCCAAACCTGATAAACTTCACCGGCTATGATCTCACCGATGCGGTCTTTGTACTTCTGATAAACACTATCTTTTTCGTATTCCTGCACCTTGGCAATAAGATTTTGCCGGATGGTAAGAATTTCGCGGCGTCCGAAGTCCTTCATTTTAATCTCTTCGGATACCTCCTCTCCTATCTCAAAGTCGGGTTCGATACGAATAGCTTTGGAATACTCTATCTGCGTGCTTTCGTCCTCCAGCTTACCATCTTCCACAATTTCGAGCATGCGATAAATCTCAAGGTCTCCGCGGTCGATGTTTACAATCACGTCGACGTTTTCGGCTGTCCCATATTTTTTCTCGATCATGTGCCGAAAAACCTCTTCGAGGATTCTCATCATCGTTTCGCGGTCGATGTTTTTGAAATCTTTAAATTCCGAAAAAGTTTCGACCAGGTTTATGTTATCCATTGTTGTGATATTTGTTGTTGCTTCTTTCTTATTATTTAAAAGATAAAATGACCTTAGCCTGCCGGATGTCGGCAAACGGAATAGTAACAGGCGGCGGAGCAGTTTTTTTCCTACCCTGCAAAGGTTCCAGCACTATCGCTTCATCGGTAACTGAGCGCAAAACACCTTGCACCGTCTGGTCGTCAGGAAGCATCACCTGCAATTGCCGACCAATATTTTTTGGATATTGTCGCAAAAGCTTCAAAGGGCTGTCGGCACCAAATGAAGTGACGCGCAATTCAAAATCTTCTGCGTCGCGATCGAGGCTCTTTTCGATGGTTTTGCTTAGGATGATACAATCGTCGATAGTAACAGCCGTATCGCCATCGATGGTGATGGTAATATTGTTGCCTGGCGATACTTTTGTCTCAATCACAAAGCGATCGCTGTCTGCTAATGCAGCGCTGGCCAGTGTTTCTATTTTCTCTTTATCAATCATCTTTAAAAAAAAAAGTAATAAAATAGGGGACTTATGTCCCCTCGCTTCTTACTTCGTGCTTTACTTTTTCTGGTGAAAGTGTGGTATAGTTCCCACCAAAAATCGGGCGCAAAGGTATTATTTTTCCCTTACGCACGGAAACGTAAACGAAAAATAATCAATATGATGTTAATCAGGAATGAATTTGTAAGAAGCTGCGATTCAGATAAAAAAAGTAGAGTGCCAGCGCTACCATTAATATTCCGCTGATGCAAAAAACCATTTTTATTCCGCCTAAATGCACAATGGGTTGCACAACAAGAGGCGACAAAAATTGCCCGGCATACACCGCAAAGTTGAGGCGTCCTACCTGCCTGCCCCGCTGCTCAACCGGTGCCATCGTAATGAGCCACTGATTTGTATTGGGCATCAGCAGCCCTGTACCCAACCCGGCAAACAGCAGTCCGGCCATGATGCCTGCATAACTGTCGATAAAACTTACCAACAAATAACCGCCGCCCATCATACCAAAAGTGATGATGTAAATTTGATGAAAATTAAACACCGACCGTATCTTTCCATAGAAATACGAAACCAGAGC
>JAAYIU010000051.1 GCA_012523265.1 Bacteroidales bacterium
TAACTAAAACATCATCTACACAAACACCACGACCCCACTCATCTGTTCCTTCAAATGCGATATAATAATCATTGCCTGGGTTTGGCAAAGTAAATGTTTCTTTTGTCCAATCAGTTTAATTCTTGTCCATTCGGCATTAGGTATCATTGTCCATGTGCCGCCCAATGAAGTTTTGTAATAAACCCTTAGCTCATCCTGGTCTCCACTCCAAACGGCTTGTGTGTGCCAGAAATTTAATTCAGGGCTTGCAAAATCGCTAAGGTCAAGGGCAGGTGAAACCAATTTTGTAACATTCCCCACGGTGGTATGTGTCAATGCTGCATTGTAGCTACCACTATGGGCTGCTGCCGGATTACCACCTGCACCGCCATTCTGAAACCTCCAATTATTTGTTCCAATTACGTATTCCTGAGTCCAGGAAGCAGGTATTGCCCCTCCATTTTCAAAGCCTTCTTCGAGTATTATTGTTGAAAAATCTAAATCTAAATCAAATTGGATATTGGGGCGATTATAGCTGGTGCCAAGCCCGGGAGGATTATCATTATCATCTTGTCCTCTCCTCATCATAAGAGTCGAAGTAGGGGTGTATCGCCAATTAGAATGAGGCGCAGCATATTCGGCATCCTGAACGTAGGTGGATACAAGAAGGTTATCGCTACCTCCGTAATCAAAATCGCTAATATCTATTTCAAGCCAGGCACCCCCAGATCCTAAATCAATGTCCGTTGTTGAGAAAACCAGGGTTCCCGGACTTTCCCATACGGAACCAACTATTGATGTTGCAGTAGTCTCTTTTAGCCATATTTCGATATCACCCCCGGTATTGGGACCTGCATCATCTCTGTACCACCGTATTTTTGTAATCCTGCCTCCCATTCCTATCTCGCCCGATAAAAATAACATCTGTGACCTTTGATAAATCCAATGGTCCTCAAGCGGGTAACGATCGATTAAAGTTCCTGTTCCAATTGTTACGGTAGTTTGCGCAAAGCCGCTCATGCCTATCAGCGTTGCAAATAACCATAGCATTACTAATTGTGTAAATTTCCTCATCATAATTTCAAATATTAAGTTAATATTTCATACTTTTTATCGCTACAAACAGATGTTTTAAAACCTGCTGTTTGCAAAAAATCCTACAAGCTTTTTAAATCTCTCAAACAACCACACAAACATATAGTAATACACCAGTAGATAAAAGAAAAAAATACCGTTCTCTAATTGAGAGCTTTCCCATATTGACACGTAAAAGCGTATGGAAACACAAAAGGAAAACAGCGAAAAAATTCAATTACATGAGTATGTAGATGTTACCCTTATTAAGGATATGCAGTACGTAATTGCATGAAGCCTTTTCTTCCTATAGCAATTTTTTTAGGGCAACTATGGGCTGTTCTCTACCTATAAATCTAATACTAAGCGTAGTAAATCAAAAGAAAAAACGTGGTTTGGCCTGAAAAAAACACAAAAAAAACAGCGATGCAACTTAATTCCCAAAATTGGATAATTCAACCACATTTCCTCAAATCGCCATTATATAAATCTGTTTACCAACACCTTGTGGGCTTTTCTCAATATGGGAATTGCTTTTCCTGACGATTATCGTGCCGAAAAACACAAAACCATACCTCTTTTTTTATCCAAACCCATCATTTGAACTCAAACTCAATCCACGATTCTTGCCACCTTGCAGAGTTAGATTCATTCGTCGCCATATCGACCGCCAGGCGGCATTATGTAGTGTTGGAAAGAAAACCCGGAATTTCGATTTTCAACACAGGTATCTGGGGGAAAGCGAAAGGCGTGTGCTATTTCTGTGTTCACAGCTCCGAGCGGATGCAGCTCTTTTGTTGTGTGACGATGCTTGCTTTATTTGTACTATGTTTACACCGTTAAACAAAAAAGGATTTAAGAAAGCTCTTAAATCCATGATAACCATTTTATTAAGGTGAGCGGTAAATGGGGCTCGAACCCACGGCCCTCAGCTTGGGATCCGCCGGTGGGCGGACTACCAACCGAGCTTTGATTAAACTTGAGCGGTAAATGGGGCTCGAACCCACGACCCTCAGCTTGGGAAGCTGATGCTCTACCTACTGAGCTACTACCGCAATTTGTATCCATGATTCTCAGCTTGTGATCCGACTACTGGCGGATGTGTCCGACCACTGGCGGATGTGTCCGACTACTGGCGGACTACCAACTGAGCTACTACCGCTGGTTTCGGCAGCAAAAATAATTTTTTTTATGGTTGTACTAACTTTTAATTTTTACTAAACGAATTGGGCGGGCATCGTTACGTTGCCAGTTATGGACCAACTACACCCGCCGTAAACCTGCCCGACCCTCCAAAATTGAATTAAAATAGCTTGCTTCTAAATTACAAATCAATGCTTGTGGTAGCTAAATTTTGATGAATTTTGCAGGATTAAGAAATTCTTTTATTACATCAAAATCAAACAGCTATGCAAGGAAGAACTTTTGTAGAAAAAATCTTTGACGCTCCCGCCGGGAGTATCGTTTTCAAAAAACCCGACCTGATCCTCACCCACGACAATACCGCCAGCATCGATGCTACGTTCAAAAAGATGAATGGCGAGCGTGTTGCCGATCCCGACCAGTTGCTCATCGTACTCGACCACAACGCACCACCCACCAGCAGCAAGCTGGCCAACCAGTACCAGCAGGTGCGCGACATTGTGAAAGAACAGGGCATCAGCAAGTTTTACGACATAGGTCGCGGCATTTGCCATCAGATCATGTCGTATCATGCCCGCCCGGGGATGGTAGTGGTAGGCAGCGACAGCCACACCTGTACCGCTGGAGCTTTCAATGCTTTTGCCGCCGGCATCGACCGCACCGAATCGGCAGGGCTGTGGCGCCAGGGCGAAACCTGGTTCCGCGTTCCCGAAACACTCAAAATAACGCTTACCGGTAAGTTGCCCGCCGGCGTGTATGCCAAAGACCTTTCGCTTTGGATCATCGGTATGATAGGCAGCAGCGGCGCCGACTATATGTCGATAGAATACCACGGCGACGGCGTGAAGACACTCTCGGTGTCGCAGCGCATGACCATCGCTAACCTGGCCTCGGAGATGGGCGCCAAAAACGCCGTTTTCCACTGTGATGAAGTTTTGAAAGAATTTCTTGGTGAAGAACCAAAAGGCGTTTGGGCTGATGCCGATGCCCGTTATGCACAGGAGATAGAAATAAACATGAGCAAGCTTTTCCCGGTGGTAGCAGCGCCCCATCACGTGGACAACGTGAAGGCGCTCTCGGAGGTGCAAGGCACACGCATCGACCAGGCGCTGATAGGCACCTGCACCAACGGCCGCATGGAAGACCTGCGGGAAGCCGCCGCCGTGCTCAAAGGCAAACAATTGCCCGCTACTGTGCAGATGCTGGTGATCCCGGCTTCTCGCGAAATTTATCTGGAAGCGCTCAAAGAGGGTGTGATAGAGATACTCATCGAAGCAGGTGCACAGGTGCTTTCGACCTCGTGTGGTCCGTGTCTGGGCACCGGCCAGGGAATCCCTGCCGACGGCTACAACGTGATTTCTACCGCCAACCGCAACTTTAAAGGCCGCATGGGCAACAAAGAATCCAGCATCTATCTGGCTTCGCCGGCTGCCGTGGCCTGGTCGGCGCTCAAAGGCGAAATTACCGACCCGCGTGGCATCCGCGCCAACGACGTGTTCCCCTACCAACGCCAGCAAAGCGCTACCGTGGAAGTGGCCGCCACCGACGACCGCTATACCGACAGCATCTGGAACTATGCCGACGTGGACAACCTCAACACCGACCAGATGTTTGCCGGAATCCTGACCTATACCGTGCTCTCCTCGGAAGCCGAAAAAATAATCCCGCATTTGTTCAAAGGCTTCGACGATAGCTTTTCGGAACGCGCACAGCAAAACGATATCATCATCGCAGGCGCTAACTTTGGCTGCGGCAGCTCGCGCGAACATCCCGCCGTGGGGCTGGCGCACATCGGCATCAAAGCCGTGATTTGTAAATCGGTAAACCGGATCTTTTATCGCTCGGCAGTAAACCAGGGCTTGCCCATCATCATCCTGCCCGAAGCAGTGCATGCTTATCGTCAGGGCGACGAAACCAATATTGATTTCGAAAAAGGAACCGTTACAATCGCCGGCAGAGAATTCCATTTCGCTCCCCTGCCCGACAAGCTGATGAAGATTTTCGACGCAAAAGGATTGGTGAACTATATCAAGGAAATGGTTTGATTTTGAAATTTTGAATCAACACAACTTTATGGCTGTGAAATGAACCTATCATATCTTTATGCTGCTGTTTTACCAGTATCGTATTCCTGATGGGTTTGTCTGTAATTTCTTGCGAAGTATCCGTTAATTGGCTTCTGAAAGCCAGCGTAAAACATTTGAAATAAAAAACTGTTATCCCACCACTGATAACAGTTTTTTTTATAAAATAAATGAAGAGATTCTTCCAGATACTGGGCATCATCATCGCAATAGTGATTGCCTACTTTATAGTTTTACAGCTCTATCCCAAAAATGCAGGACGCTTTCCGTTTCTGGTAGTTTTGTTTTTTGGCGACTATTATCTGTGGCGTTCTATTCGCGAATGGGTGCTCCGAAAGGGCAAAGCGATAGTGTATTTACTTACAATGCTTTACTGGCTGCCATTTGGTATGCTCATCGTCGACACACTTCTAACACTGGCATTGCATGAAACAGTCTGGAACCGTCCTGTCGAAATATATTTTTATGGATTCATCTTCGTAGTATACGTTTCCAAACTTATCCCCATCCTGTTTTTGCTTCTGGCCGATATCATCCGCGGGCTGCGTTATCTGCTGTTCAAAATGCGGGCAAAGCGTCGCGAGAACGTTGCCGTTGACACTTCCAAGCGCATCACACGAAGTGAATTCTTGAAAACTACCGGGCTGGTACGTGGCGGGTTGCTTTTCAGCGGATTGCTGGTAGGGATGGTAAAATGGGCTTTCGATTTCAAAATACACCGTCATCGCGTGCATTTGCCCAATCTGCCCATATCATTCGACGGGCTGCGCATCGTCCAGATTTCCGACATCCATCTGGGTAGCTGGGCCAGCAAGCAGGCATTGCGCGAAGCCATACACCGCATCAATGAACTGGAGCCTGATCTGGTGTTTTTTACCGGCGACCTGGTGAATTCCAAAACCAACGAAGCTTTTGCTTTTGAAGAGATTCTGGCGGAGCTTCGCGCCTCGACGGCCATCTATGCCACCCTGGGCAACCACGACTATGGCGACTACGTGCGCTGGCCCAGCAAAGCTGCCAAACAAGAAAATATGCAGCAACTCTACGATCTTTACAAGCGCCTTGGTTGGGAGCTGCTCAACAATGAGAACCGGATTTATGACAATGGTGATGGAAAGCTGGCAGTGATAGGTGTGGAAAACTGGGGCGACTTTGGACGCTTTTCCAAACATGGCGACCTGGGCAAAGCCATCATTGGTGCCGAAGATGCCCGCGTGAAGCTGTTGCTCTCGCACGACCCTTCGCACTGGGACAAAGTGGTGACGGAGCGTTTCCGCGACATTGACCTCACCTTTGCCGGACACACCCACGGCTTCCAGTTTGGCATCGAAATAAAAAACATAAAATGGAGCCCGGCGCAGTACATCTATAAACATTGGGCAGGCATGTACGAAATGTTCTCGCCCGAATCGCAACTGCAGCGCCTCTATGTAAACCGTGGCCTGGGCAACATCGGTTATCCCGGCCGTGTGGGCATCCTGCCCGAAATAACCCTGATGGAGCTGATGAAGGGGTCGTAGGCAATTGAACCCGAGTAAAATTTCAAATATTTAACCCTACGGCAAATTGAGTAATGAGACAACTCCTAAATATTATCCATGAATTTAAAAAGAAACCGCTCGTCGTATTCGATTTCAAACCTTTTTAAGAACTCAATGTATTCATCTCTGAAAGTTACCTTTTTATGGTGTTGTTCCTGGTTTAAAATATAGTTGTACACATTCTCTACTTGTGATCTTCCATACGAAAAACCACCATAACCTGCCTGCCACTCAAAATGACCATGACATAGTCTTTCTTCGTTTATGAAAAGAGATGAATTTCTTTTAATATCATGAACTGTATCAGAAACCGATTGCGTGGGATTCCATCCGATAAAAACATGCACATGATCCGCTACACCACCCACGATTATAGATTTGTGATTCATATTGGTAATGATGCCGCTCATGTATTCAAAAACCCTTGCCCGGATATCTTTATGTAAAACGGCATCCCGATTTTTCACTGCAAATACAAGTTGTAGGTATAGTTGTGTAAAAGCTCCTGGTTTCATAATGACAACATTTTTAGTTTAATTAAATACAAATTTCTCTGGTTTATCCCCTACGGGGAAAGGGTCGTCTCCTTTGTCAATCAATTCTACAATACTTTAACCGCTACGCGGTAGTCTTATTATTTGAAATCGTGTTGTTAATTTCATTTCTCTTTTCGCCGTAGGCGATTAAGTTTTGTAGAAATATCAATCCGATAATCACGCATACCTCGTAGAGGTTTAACCTTCCTGTCCAAAAATCCTTTAACATATTATCCCAAAAAACAATCTCCTTTGGGGTTTCCTGACAAAGAAAAATTAAAATTCCCATGTAAATGGAATTGCATTACCCCACCTGCCGCTCCTTTAGCTGATAAAAAACGCCCCGCTCCTGCTCTATCGTTTCGAGTTTGTTTTGGGCGTCGAGCACATCCAGATATTTATTCACTTCGTTGATGTGCATGCCCAGGATGCTGGTCAGGTCGTGGACGGTGCAGGGTCTGCGGGCAATGGTTTCGAGGATGGCGGTCTCGGCATCTTTGCGATACGACTGAACCTCGGTTCTTTGCTTTGCAGCCGCAATGATTTCGACATTTGGCAGCTGCCAGAAATCCACCACGCGCTGCAACTCCTCATGGGTAGCTCCCCGCAATCCGACGATTGTGCCGGGTCGGTCGAGCGTGTTGATTTGGATGGAGTCGGGCTTTATTTTTAAAATGGCATTTTTGATCGCGACAAGCTCCTGCTCATCATCGTTGTAGCCGGGAAGGATGAATATCTCCAACCAAATTCTGCCTTTAAATTCTTTTCTGAATTCAACCAGTCCGGCGATGTATTGATCGATGGAAAGATTGTGGTGTGGCCGATTGATCTTTTTGAAAGCTTCATCGGTGGCCGCATCGAGCGAAGGCAACACCACATCGGCGCCTACAATTGCATCGCGGACATTTTTATCGTAAAACAACGTGGCATTGGTCAAAACCGCCACCGGGATCGCAGGTTTTTTTTCTTTAATAAACTGAAGGATTTCGCCAATATGCAGATTCAACGTCGGCTCACCCGACCCCGAGAAGGTGATAAAATCAGGATCGGGATTGTTGCTGAAATAATCCGTCAGCTCCTCTTTTATCCTTACAGTTTTAATGTATTCTTTGCGGTCGAGCGTAAGTTTTGTGGTTTTGCCCACTTCGCAATACACGCAGTCGAGCGTGCACACTTTGCGCGGAACCAGATCGACGCCCAGTGAAATGCCAAGTCTGCGCGATGGCACAGGGCCAAATAAATATTTGTACATGAGCTGTGTTTAAAGGTGTAAAAGTAAAAAAATATTTGTGTGCAAAAAAAAATGAAATGAGACGTAAGGGAGGAGCGATGAGTGGTGAGAAATAAATTATTGAATCGTGCGTCCTGAATATCGAATACTGAATTTTGAACCTTGGAATTTACATAATGAATGTACCGCAAACAAAAAGGAGCAACCCAAAGGCGCTCCTCTTTTTATTAATAACAAAATGATTTTTCTATTGCACCAA
>JAAYIU010000284.1 GCA_012523265.1 Bacteroidales bacterium
AACCAGGCTTACGCCGCATTTACGGTTACGGTTTTTGATACCGATCCGCCCAACGTAAGCTGTCCGGGTGATATGACGGTAAGCCAATCTTCTCCGCCAGTTACATTAAGCGGTGCAACACCCGAAGGAGGATTTTACGAGGGGCCGGGCGTATTCGATGGCGTATTCTATCCTGCTGAGGCCGGTGTTGGTTCGCAGCAGATCAACTATATCTATTTGAATCCTTCGTCGGGATGCACCTATGGTTGCGCCTTTACTATTCATGTAACAGGTGGCGCTGCACATATTATTGAAATACCGCAGGGATGGAGTGGCATTTCCAGCTACATCCAGCCAACAGTTCCATTGATGGATGTTGTATTGAATCCTATAATCGATCAATTGACCTTGCTGTACAATTTTGAAGGGATGTATTTTCCCGGTCAAAACATTTTTACGCTTGGCGAATGGGATTCACATTCGGGCTATGTTGCAAAAGTTACGCAAAATGTAAGCTTGCCCATAGACGGCGACGAAACGCCCGACAAGACGTTGTTGCTAAATGCTGGCTGGTCAATTATGCCGGTGTTGAGCAGTTTTCCTTTCGATGTAGTGGAGCTGTTTGGTTTTAGTACTGCCTTGGTGCTTGTAAAAGAAGTAGCTGGAACGGGAGTTTACTGGCCACAGTTTGGTATAAATACCCTCGGCTTCGTCCATCCAGGCAAATCTTATTTTGTGTTGATGAATGCTCCGGCAACAATAAACTTTGGCATAGCCTCCACAAAATCCCATTACGACGCAAAACCGGCTGAGATCATCAACTCGCCCTGGAACGCAGTTGTACGCGGCCCGGCCTCACATGTTGTTGCTTTCCGTTTGGCTGATAATGTATTTCAGAAAGGGGATATTGTAGGCGGCTTCAACGCCGATGGCGCTTGCACAGGTCTGGTTCAGCTTACCGATGCCAATGCTCCCTTTGCATTAAGCGTCTTTGGCAACGCTAACTTTGTCAACATTTCCAATGGCCTCGAAGCCGGCGAAGCAATCAGCTACAAGCTCTATCGCCCATCAACCGGCGAAACCTCTGCGCTGGAAGTGCACTACAACACAGCGATGAACACCGGCAACTTCGAAAACAACGGACTGTCGGAGGTGAAGAGCGTAAAACTGGCGCCTGTGGGTGTAGCGGAAATTTCGCCGCTTAAGGTTTCCGTTTATCCTAATCCCAGCGACGGCACCTTTACCATAGATGGGAATGGCGAACAGACTGAGCTGAAGATATTCAACGCCTTTGGCGAACAGGTCTATTCCTCGGAGGCAGTGCTGCCCCACAAGGTTGATCTCAGCCACCAGGCGGGCGGTGTTTATTTCATCAAAATAACAAGCGCGAAAGGAGGCTATTATGGCAAAGTCATCATTAAATAACAACAAACAGAATTATTTCAAAAATTTATTTTTTAAACAAAACTTCAAAATTCATTCATTAAATATAGGAGATCATAAAATGAAAAATCTAATGTCACTTTTTATTATTGTTAGCTTTTGCTTATTTGGATTTTCAGTGGTTGCAAAAACCATCGAAGTAGGCAGAGGTGGAACTGAAATAGAGGTTGGAAATGCCAGCCCGAAAACGCTTGAGCTCAGGAATACTACTGGTAAAACGATCAAAGATGTATGGGTTAATGTTATCAGCGGAGATGGTACGAAAATTACTAAAATGAACCTTTATAAAAAAGATGGGACAGATCTTGATGATAAGGTAGATGATGATATGGATGGGCAGCTTCAAAATGGAGAGGATGATAATGACTTTCCTGCTGGAGGAGTAACCAAGGGGCGTACTATTTTAGGAGACGACATAATTAGTCATGCCACAGGTAAGAGAGATTTTAAATTAGTAATTCATTTCGATCCTATGGGTAACAATGTTAAAATAAAGGTAATGTTATCAGAAGAGGATAATACCGGGTATCACACGAATGTATGTATAGATACTCCATTAAATGATGGAGGTGGCTTATGTTCAATACCGGGTGGAAATGATTTAGTATCAACTGATATTATTAACAATGGTATTAATCCGGTTTCAGTTCTTACAGCAATGTGTTCCCCTGACTTATATGTATTTGAAAACGTAAGCTTAAAAGCTCCCTTCGAAAACAGTATTGTTACCGTTCAAGATGATATTGTGTATATAGAGTTACATCCTTTTTTATCACCAAATGATTCGTTAACGATGTTTGCAAACCTTTCTAATCCGGTTGAGAGTGAATCTGAGATACAAGTTACTTGCAATTATTCTGAAGCAATCCCCACCCTCAGTGAATGGGGCGTGATCATCCTCTTGCTGCTGGTGCTGGCCGTGGGCATGGTATTCCTGTATCAGCGGCAAGCTGTGCCGGCATTGGCCGGAGTTGCAGTTTCACAAGCCACGGGTGCAAAACCCCGGCTTTTCGACAGGAAGCTGTTTGCAAAAGTATTTGCAATAACGCTGCTGATAGGTTTTGCAGGTTTGCTTGGGGCGTATCTGTGGTTTGGTAAGATCACCAGCGCCGATCCATTTGGTGTTATTGTAAGCGCGGCAGTGGTGGCCTACATGGTGCAGTTGGGTATGTTGAAGAAAGAGGGTAGAGGGTAGAAGGTAGAGGTTAGAATTTAGAAAGTAGAAAGTTTGCGTTCAGTTTATCCAACTTTTACCATTCGTCTGCAATGCGTTCCCTAAAGTTTTGATTATTGAAACCCGGAGGCTGAATCTTTTAGCTTCCGGGTTATTTTGAGATTAAAATAAAAAACTATAAAAACTATAAAAACGATTAAACATGAAAGAGACTAACCTGACCTTTAGCATCAGCAATTGGTACCAACGCCATCTTGCGCTGATTTTTGCAGGCCTTGTGGCACTGCAACTTTTGTTATTTTATTTGATTTACCGCAATCCTTGGGTCGAGCAGGCAATCTTTACACCTTTGGTGAATTTTTATGACCTGCTGGCCGGAAAGGTGCTGGCATTTATGGCTTTCGCAAACAGCGTAAGTGGCGATATGATATCTTCGTCAGAGTTTGCCGTTAGCATAAAAAAAGGCTGCGATGCCGCCGAGCCGATGGCCATTTTTATTGCGGGCATCGTTGCCTTTCCGGCTCAAATCAAAGATAAGCTGTCGGGGCTGGCAATTGGTCTGCTCATTTTATTTTTTCTCAACATTATCCGAATTATTACTCTTTTTATTGTCGGGGTTTATGCGCCCGACTTTTTCGAGTCGATGCACCTGGCCGTTTGGCAGGTGGCATTTATCATTGTGGCCATTGTGCTGTGGTTTTTGTGGCTGAAATATGTAAGCAGCAAAAGGACAAAATCATGATATCAACAAAAAAAATACTCCTGAGCGTGGCCGTCTTCATTGTGTTGTACACGCTCCTACTGCTGCCTCAGCTCAAAATAAACAGGCTTTACGCCGAATATTTTTGCAGTGTGGGCAACTTTCTCTTCGAGGATTTTCCAAGAGGAGGGTTTGTAAATCTTAAAACACAAACCGAAAAAGGCGGAAATGACATTGCGCTGTTTCTTTCGCGCGCCGACTGGATGGAGGGCACTAAAATCAAAGGCGTTACAGCCAACAAAGCCAGCGACAGGATTGGCTATCTTATCACCGCTTTTTTTGTTGCGCTTACCCTGGCCACGCCAATTTCATGGAAACGAAAATTGATAGCCGTTGTGGTTGGAATCGTCATCGTTACGACTTTTGTAATGCTCAAGATGTATATCATTATTCTCAATTCCTACACGCTGGTGGATTGGTTTGGTTTGTACCAGGAGCCGACAGAAAAGGCGCGGATACAATTCTGGTATGAGCATTTTGCGGCATCGGCTACTTACGGTTATTCATTTGTGGTGGTGGTGTGGCTGGCGCTGGTATTACGAAAAAAGGACTGGAAGCTCTTGATTGCTTCTTTTCGTAAAAAAGTACCGGCCTGAGGACGCTTCGGCTATTCGTGTCATTTGAGCGGGCGACAGGATGTTTATTATCAAAAAAGATATCGAATGTAAAAATGTAAAAAGGTGATAAAAACAAAAAGCCTTGATTTGCTGTAAATCAAGGCTTTTGTTTTGATGCGGAGAGTGAGGGATTCGAACCCCCGGACCCGTGAGGGTCAACGGTTTTCAAGAC
>JAAYIU010000199.1 GCA_012523265.1 Bacteroidales bacterium
CCCAGTTTGTTAGTGTTTCTAAAACACAAATCTGGAAGATTTTTAATTAAATTGATGATTTACTTTTGCCAAAATCTGCTGGTTTACTTTTGCCAAATTTTGAGGGTGCAAAGTTGCTACTTACATCTGTGTCATTCATAATCCAATATTCGATGGCAGCTAAATAATTTTGTTTTATTTGTGATTTGATTTTCTTGTGATTTGTTATTTGATAAAAGATGCTTGCACTACGATTTTCTGAAAGCTTTGTAGAAGCCGGCTGCGACGAAGCCGGGCGGGGCTGTCTGGCAGGGCCGGTGTTTGCTGCTGCCGTTATCTTGCCTGTCGATTTTAGCAACGAGCTGCTCAACGACTCCAAGAAGCTAACACAACAACAGCGCGAGGAGCTTCGCCCCATTATTGAGCAGGAGGCGCTGGCGTGGGCAGTGGCCAGCGTGGACAATCTGGTGATAGACGAGATAAATATTTTGCGCGCCTCTTTTCGGGCGATGCACCTGGCCATAGCGCAGTTGCGTGTGCGCCCGGAACTTCTGCTCATCGATGGCAACCGTTTCGATCCTTATCCCGGAATCCCTCACCAGTGTATCATCCGGGGCGATGGCGAGTTTATGGCCGTAGCTGCCGCTTCGGTTCTGGCCAAGACGCACCGCGACGCTTTTATGTGCCGCGCGCACAACGAATATCCGCTCTACAACTGGAAACAAAACAAAGGATACCCTACCACGGCGCACCGCGAGGCAATCATGATTCACGGCATTACGCCATTGCACCGCCGCAGCTTTAATATGCACATACAGCTCGAAATGGATTTCTGATTGGCGGAGGCAATTCGGAAGATTCTTTTTATCCGGCGCACCTCCGGTTCTGTAGCCCGGCCATTCATGGCTTCTGACGCCCAGCCTCTAACCAGTCCTTTACAGATTCAAGGTATCCGTCAGCAACCCGCGGCCAGTCGAAGTCGGGGTATTTGGCCGGATTGAAACTCTTTTTCATTTCATGGTTTGCCCGTGCGAATTGCCGGACAGTAATTTTAGGATTGTGCAGATCAGCGATGGCTTTTGCATTTTTTTTGGCATCGAGCAGCACATCATCTTCACCAAAAATCACCAGCGTTTTTATGGTGAGGGATTTCCACCAGGGATAAAAATCGATTTTTCGGCCACTCCAGTAATATCCTTCGTAATCCTGCTTGTCGATATCAATATTGCCATACAACCCGGTCTGGTTCATAAAGGTATGTTTGAAAGCATTGAGGTTGATGAAGTTTTCGACCTTTTTGTGCTTGGTTCCTTCACGAATCATCTTTTCGACCTGCCGGTGTGCTTCCGCAGCAAGGTGGCCATTTGCGGGCAAGTTGCCGCCTTTTACAATGCGCAGGCTATCGGCATAAGCGGCGGCGTGCGCAATGCTGAAGACTTCCGGCGACACGGCGATCAGAAATGACGGAATGTTGGTTTTTGCACCAAGCAATGGCAACAACGTGGCGCCCTGGCTAAATCCCCATACGCCGATTTTTGTTTTATCCACTGAAGTTCTCTTTTTTAATTCTTCCAGACAAGCGATGGCGTCGGAAACAAAGTCGTCGTAGGTGGCTGCCATATAATCGCCGGTAGAAGCGCCGTTGCCTCTTTTATCAAATATCATAACTTCAAAATCCTGATTGGCAAGCCAGTCGGCGTAAAATGCGTAATCCCTTTTGAGATTGGTGTTGGTGCCGTGGAGGATCAGCACTGCCGGATGGCGGCCGCTGGTAGTTGGCTTATAAATTTCGGCAGATAAAAGCACCTCGACATCCTCAACCAGCACATTTTCGATAGAATAATTTTTTGCCGGTGATTTATCAGATTTCTTTTTTAATAAAAAACCGAACTTTAAACCAGGGAGTCCATTTTGCATCGCCACCGTGCCGCTGATGGTATCATTTTCCAGAATGCCGTCGTAGCGGAAAGTAGTTTCAAGATCGGCCATAAATGAGAGGGCGCTGTCTTTTTCGTTGAGCACCACCGCCGGCCTGTCCAGCAGCATCAGATCACGGCTGGAGAGCGTGCTGAGGTTGTTATTAAAAACTACAGCAATATCCACTGTTTTGCCACCCATTTTCATCGATCCTTCCCAGTATCCCGAAAGCGACGTGGGTTGGATGCAGCCAAATAATAAAAGTAGAACCGCCCAAAGAACAAATATCCTGGTTTTCATCAGAACCGTTCAACGTTTTGCTGATAGACCACCCCGCGCCGGGCCAGCCCTTCGAGCATAAAATCAACACAGTCAGATTCTTTGCCGATAAATTCAGGCGCCGACACACCTACGTTTGTGTAAAGATTGTCGGCGACCATGCGCACAGCCATAGTAGCTGCATAGCCAGTGGTGCGCGCCATGGAATGCACACCGCTTTTTGCATCATATTTGTCGAGCAGATCGTAAGTGTAGCGCAGGCATTTTCCGGCTTTTGTGCCTTCCACGATGACGCGCATCACGGTGAGGTCGGCATCGCCGGGATTTAGTTTCCAAATAGGGAAGAGTAGTTTGCAGGTGAGATCGATGGGTCGGATGCTTTGGCCGTTGATTTCGATGGGCGTCGTGTCGAAAAAGCCGGTTTCGCGCAACAGCATCATCTTGTCGATGTGGCCGGGATAACGCAGCGTTTTCTCGATCATTTCGGGACACTTTATGGTTTTTGCCAGTGAGCGCAAGCCGTCGCTGTTGAAGGCTTCGAGGGTTCCTACCTGCGGAAATTCCATCAGCTCGGCATCGGTGAGCGCCGGGCGCGTCACCAATTGGCCGCCGCTTACGAAGCGTGCCGGTCGGGTGTATTCCTCTATCACGTCGATGGGCGAAAACACGGCTTTGTACTCGTAAGGCAGCGTGCGAACCTGCGGCAACCCGCCTACATAAATTACAGCACGGCTGGTAGCGTCGAGCAGATGATCCACATAGCCAATCAGCACGTTGCTCATGCCCGGCGCCACGCCCATGTCGCTGATGGCCACCACGTTTTTTTCGCGTGCCAGCGCATCCAGCTCAAACATATCCTCAGCAAAGAAAGCAATGTCGATCACGTTTTTCCCAGCTTCTATCACCGTTTGTAAAGTTTGAAACCCAAGAAAGCCGGGCACAGCACTCAGCACCATATCCTGATCTTTTACCAAATCAGCAATATTTTCTTTTTTGGAAAGATCGGCATAAACTGTTTTAATCTTTGGAAATTTGCGAAAGCGTGCCAGCGCTTCCATGCTGATGTCGGCAACGGTAACCCGAAAGTTGCTGTCGGCGGCAAGATCGAGTGCCATGGGAGCGCCAACCAGTCCGGCGCCTAAGACGATAATTTTTTTCATAATAATGATTCTTTTTTGTAACTATTTAGCAGAAACTCGTCAACTATGTTCAAAATGGTCATTATCAAAGACCCCCTCTAACTCCCCCTTGAGGGGGAGAATGCCAGCGCACAAGCCGCAGCCGTGGCTAGTGCGACTGGTCTCCCTTATCCTTCAGGGGAATGCCAGTTCCGATTATCGGAAGGTTGGGGATAGGGTCATAATAATTTGGAATTCAATGAAGACAGCTAAATAACTACCTTTTTTTCAATAATATGTTTGTGATTCGTTTTTGTGGTTTAACTGGCAATGATTTTTTCGCAGATAAATTCGGCAGCTTTTCCGTCGCCAAAGATGGGCGGGAAGGTGAGCTGCTGATCGGAGCTAAAATGTTTGAAAGCCTTTTTGATCTTTTTGGGATCGGCATCGGCAATGATGGCGGTACCATTTTCGACCAGCTCCACCCATTCGGTTTGCGGACGCAGGATGATGCAGGGTTTGCCAAAGAAATAGGCTTCCTTTTGCACGCCGCCGGAGTCGGTGATGATGAGCCGGGCGTTTTTTTCGAGCTGCACCATGTCGAGAAATGATACGGGTGGTGCGAGGATGAGATTTTGATTTTGCATGATCTTTTCGTAAAGGTCGGCAGGAAGGTTTTTTTGTAAAAGTCCGGATGTGCGCGGATGCAGCGGCAAAAGCATTTGAATATTCTCCTCGGCGGCGATTTGCTGTAGAGTTCCAAATATTGCCGTAAGGCGCTGTGGCTCGTCGGTGTTGTTGTTGCGATGGATGGTTGCCAACACAAAGTTTCCTTTTTCGAGCTGATGTTTTTCGAGAATTTTGGATTGTTTTTCGGCGGCAGTGGCAAAGTGCAGGCTGTTGTCGTACATTACGTCGCCGCAATGGAAGATGGCCGGATTGTCGGCGGAATAAGGTGGTTTGGTTTCTTTACGGAATCCTTCGCGCACCAGATTTTTTATTCCGGTGGCGGTGGGCGAAAATAAGAGCGTGGACACGTGATCGGCCATGATGCGGTTGATCTCTTCGGGCATGGTTTTGTTGAACGAGCGCAGCCCCGCCTCAATGTGGACGATGGGCACAAGCACTTTGGCAGCGGCGATGGCGCCGGCGAGTGTAGAGTTGGTGTCGCCGTAAAGCACCAGGAAGTCGGGGCTGAGCTGGCGCAGCTTCTCCTCGATGCCGATGATCATGCGGGCGGTTTGTTCGCCATGCGAGGCCGAACCAACGTTGAGCTGGTAGTCGGGTCGGGGAATATGTAATTCATCAAAGAAAACCTGCGACATATTTTCGTCGTAATGCTGGCCGGTGTGCAGGATAAATTCGCGTATCTTCCCGGCATATTTTGCAGCAATGGTGCGGCTTAGCGCTGCTGCTTTTATGATTTGAGGGCGCGCACCCACAATGGTCAGTAGCTTTTTCATGGTATCAAAAATTTCAGCGAAAGTACGAAAATTGGCTTACGCTATGAAACACCAGAGCTGACACGCCGATTACTTTATTACTTTTGAAACCTAAATTAATAAAAAGCTTTGATAAAATACCTGCGCCACCAAGAGATAGACACCCAAAAGTGGGACGATTGCATCAGCCGGTCGGTGAACGGGATGATTTACGCCATGTCGTGGTACCTCGACCTGGTGAACGACCGCTGGGAGGCGCTGGTGCAAAACGACTATGAAAGCGTGATGCCCCTTACGCCGGGACGCAAGCTGGGCATCAGCTATCTTTTTCAGCCACGCTTTACGCAGCAGCTTGGGGTTTTCTCGCGCACGCATCTCACCGAAAAGGTGGTGCTGGAATTTATCAATAGCATCCCGCACCATTACCGGTTTATCGAGATCAATCTGAATACCCACAACAAGCTAAGTAATCCACATCCGGATTTTACGCCGTGGCTTACCCACGAGCTTGACCTGATTGCTCCCTACGAACAACTGGCGGCGGGTTATTCCACCAATCTGAAACGTAACCTGAAAAGAGCTAATAAAGCTGGCCTTACGGTGATGGGCAATAGTACGCCCGAAAACATCATCCGAATTTTCAGAGAAAACAAAGGCCGTGAGCTGCGAAATCTTGCCGACAGAGATTATAATTTGCTGCGTCGGCTGATCTATGTGATGATTTATAAAAAAATGGCGGGTGTGCTGGCAGTTTTTGATGAAACCAACGATTTGCGCGCGGGAGCATTTTTTGTTTACAGCGGACGGAAGGCAATCTTCTTTTTTTCGGGAACAGATGCGCACGGACGCGAACTGCGCGCTATGCCGCTGCTCATCGATCATTTTATCCGCACCCATGCAGGCTCCCATCTTACACTTGACTTTGAAGGTTCCAACAATCCTGATCTGGCGCGTTTTTACAAGGGCTTTGGCGCTACACCGGTAAATTATTTGCACTTCCGGCGCAGCACACTGCCATTTCCACTCAATGCAGCAGTGGCAGTGAAGAAGAAGTTTTTTTGAAAAATGATTTTGGAATAATACACCTCAGCCGGCGCAGAGGTTTATTTGGGGGAACATTTTTATCAAGATCCGACAAAAACTTCCGTCAGATCTATTTGCAAATCCCCACCGAAAATATGCACCGGGATTTTGTCGTCGCCGGCGTAAAGTCCGGCCAG
>JAAYIU010000453.1 GCA_012523265.1 Bacteroidales bacterium
ATATCAGGCTGGTTCGCAACCGCTATTTGCAGGAGCTTAAAAGGGTATTGTAATTCAGGCAGGCTTTCATCTGCGCCACAGCGCAAGCTATGCCCGGAAAAAAGATTGATTTTGGCTCAAGCCAAAATATTGTTATTTTTGACGCGAACCACATTAGTAAACGAATAAAATGTTTGAAACCATCGACCGCCTGCTCCAGGAACTGTTTGACCTAACAGGAATCTCACCGGCCTACGCTGATGTTTTTATCCCCGGAGTGATGTTGATTATCATCTTTTTCTGGAGCTACCTGCTCTTTTTAATCACCCGCCAAATTCTTAAGACAGTAGTTGCGCGTATTGTCAGGCGTACGCGTTCGCACTGGGACGATGCGCTGCTGAAGTATAACGTCTTTTCACGTGTGGCCTATCTGGTGCCGGCTTATGTGGCTTACAAACTGATTCCTTACGCACTTGACGACTACCCCGATCTGATGAGTTTTCTGCTGGTGGCCTTGCAAATCTACAGCCTTATCATCATCTTGCTGGTAGCTAACGCCATCTTCGACGCCATCCTGGGTATTTACAATCAATACAGCGTATCCAAATACAAACCCATCAAGGGTTACCTGCAGGTAGGTAAAATTATCGTTTACATCTTCATCTTCATCTGGATACTTTCGGTGCTCATAGGCCAAAACCCACTGATACTCATCGGCGGACTGGGCGCCTTCTCGGCAGTGCTGATGCTGGTATTTCAGGATACCCTTCTGGGGCTGGTGGGTGGCGTGCAGCTCTCGGCCAACGATATGCTGCGCCCCGGCGACTGGATAACCATGCAGAAATACGACGCCGACGGCACAGTGACCGACATCACCCTTACTACCGTCAAAGTACAGAACTGGGACAAAACAATTTCTACCCTGCCTGCCTATTCGCTGTTCACCGAATCGTTCAAAAACTGGCGTGGGATGGAAGAATCGGGCGGACGACGCATCAAACGCTCCATCAGCATCGACATGAATACCGTCCGCTTCTGTACACGTGAGATGCTCGAGAAATACAAAAAGATAAGATACATCAATGAGTATGTCGAAAGCAAAGAGGTGGAGATAGAACAGTACAATCTGGAGCGCGGCTTCGACACCAGAGTGATGGTGAACGGACGGCGGCAAACCAATATCGGCGTGTTCAGAGCCTACCTGAGCGCCTACCTGATGAATCATCCCGACGTACACAAAGACATGACTTTTCTGATCCGCCACTTGCAGCCCACCGAAAAAGGGCTGCCCATCGAAATTTACATCTTTAGCAAAGTACAGGCCTGGGCGGATTACGAAGGCATTCAGGCCGATATTTTCGATCACATCCTGGCCATCATCCCGGAGTTCGATCTGCGGATTTTTCAATATCCAACCAACACTTTTACGCCGGCAATAGATAACTGATAATAATATTTTTATTAAAAACCCCCAACCAAAATATTTAGAAACCTGACCATGGGTTGATGCAAAAATTAAAAACTAAAAACCTTTAATCCCATGCCCTACAACGGAATAGAACAACTAAGAAAATCGGGAAATCTTAACGAAGCTTACGTGCAGGCACAGCACATCCTGCAACAGGCATATCTTTTCAAACCTCTTCCTGATGCAACTGATGACACCGATGCTACCGGCACCAATCAGGAACCGCATCCTGAAACCATTCTAATCCGCAGCAAAAGAGCGCTGGCCTGGGTGCTGCACGACCTTCTGAAAAGAAATACTGCCGCTGAAGAAATTGACGTTTTTGAGGATTATCTGCAGCAATTTGTCGAATTGGAGCTGGGCGATGATGAAAAGATGATCACCAACCAACTGGTTTGGCCCATCGGCACTGCGGTTTTTGAATTTACAAAAGAGCCTGGTTTCGATGTCGGCAAAATGGAAAATCTGGCCTCGCTAACCATGAAGCTCCATTTTAGCAAGCCCGGCAAAGGTTACTCCTTTATTTTTAAAGCCTTTCACAAAGCTTTGCGCGATTCGCCCCTTTACCTGGATTTTGTTGAGTGGTGGGGCATCACTTACTTCATGCGCGATGACTGTAAAATAACAAAGAACGACGACAAAATAGTGCGGATGGCCATTGCCGAGCAAGGCTGCAACCGCTACGCCAAGCATCTGATCAAAGCCTTGCGCGCTGCCAACGAACCCGGACAGGCCGAAGAGATCAAAGACAAGATACGACGCTATCTGCCAGTGCTCGAGGAGATGATGAAGTACAACAAATTCTTTCGCATGCTGCCTTACTACAAGGTACGCCTGCTGTTGGCGCTGGGGCATTACGAACAGGTGTTTTCTACACTCAGTTATTATGCACGCACCCGCCCGGCCGATTTCTGGGTGTGGGAACTTTTGGCGGAAGCCTATACCGGCGAAACCGACAAACAAATTGCCTGCCTCAGCGCCGCGCTGTTGTGCAAAGTAAAGCTCGACAAACTGATCCCCATTCGCGAACGCCTCACCACAATGCTTATCGAAGCAGGCTTCTACGACGAAGCAAAGACTGAAATAGCAATGATATTGAAACTCTGTTTTCAGAACAAATGGGAGATACCACAACACGTTACCGAATGGGGCGACGATAGCTGGTACCGTCAGGCCTTGGTTAAAGAAAACAACCTGAGCATGTACCAAAGCTACCGCCCCGGCGCCGAGGAGCTGGTGTTTGAGGATATCCCGCAGCGCAAAATCGTGATTGAGGCTGTGAACGTTCCAAAGAAAATCCTCAACTTCATGGCCAGCGACCGCACCAGTGGTTTTTTTAAATATGAGAAATTCCTTACCAAAGTAGAAGTGGGAGATATTTTTTTGGCACGCATCAAAGAGACCAACATCCCCGGACGTTACAATGTTTTTAATATCCACCGCTTACGCGAAAAAACAATTCCGGGCATCCTGCAGACCTTCTCCGGCGAGGTGATTATACCGGAAGGCAGACCTTACGGCTTCGCCAACAGCATGTATATCACCACAGCCCTTCGCCAGATTTATAATCTTCAACACGGCGACATCATTTCGGGAACGGCTATGATTTCATACAACAAGAAACACGAAGCGTGGGGTTGGAAAATAATTTAGATTGATTAATCAGTCACTGTGCAGAAAGCCTATGAGGTGTGGATCTTATTTTTTTTTGAAACCCGTCTTTTTAGAATTATCCGTAGTAGCTTTTAGTCGTGGGTGTAGGATTTTTAATCTGGTTGGCATTTTATTAAACGCTGGCAAACCATATTACGCTACCACTGTTGTAAACCAAAAACAAAAAGCACTATGGGCAAATACACAGATACCACTTTTGACAATATCGACAAACGCATCTCCTGGTGGATGTCGAAATATGGCCTGCTGCTATTGCGACTTAGCGTCGGTCTGATTTTTTTCTGGTTTGGAATATTGAAATTTCTCCCGGGACTAAGTCCGGCGCAGGATTTGGCCATCCGCACCATCGATTTGCTCACTTTTGGGCTGGTGCCGGGGAGCATCTCCATCTATTTGTTGGCCTCCTGGGAAGTACTCATCGGCATTGGATTGCTTACGGGCGTATACATGCGCGTAACATTGCTGCTGCTTTTCGCGCAGATGTTGGGCACCATGAGTCCGGTTTTCCTTTTTCCGGAGGAAGTGTTTACCCGCATCGCGTATGCACCAACACTCGAAGGGCAATACATCATCAAAAATCTGGTGATTATCAGTGCCGGCTTTGTAATGGGAGCCACCGTGCGCAAAGAAAAATCCCAAGTTGCCGACAAGGAGAATTTTGAAGACGGCGTGATTTGAAATTATTCTGTTCTTATTCAATATCATAATTAAAGAAAGAATAAACCGCGGCGACGCAAAGACGCGAAGAAAAACAAAATAATCCTCTGCGCCGCTGCGCCGCTGCGGTGGGAAAAAGTAGCGAGCCTCGGAGAATCAAAGTTAGATAATTCTTAAACTTTTCTTTGCTTTCAGCCTTGCCGCTACATGCTTTGCAACACGTCCCACACAAAAGCGCGCACGCCTACTTCGGCGTTGAAGTCGTCGAGCTTTTTGAGAATTGCCAGCAGCGGCGCCACCTTATCATCTTCCACGATGGCCAGTGTGGCGGAGTTCATCTCGGGCCAGGTGTGCGTGCCCAGGCGTGGCTCGCCGGTAGTTGAGCCGCGCCCCATCACATCAGCCCATTTGGTGTAGCCACGTATCTCGTTTTTGTCGAACAGGTATTCTATCTTTTCGGTGTGTGCCTGGTTATAAACTATCATTATCGCTTTCATTGGATTATTTTTTCTTTATTAATAAAAAAACAAAACTGAACCTCCACTACAGAGGCTCAGCTTTTCAAAAATCAAAACTATTCGTCTAAAAAGGCGAATTTCTTATTTACTGCCATTTTCTTGTTGCGTTCGCCGCGGCTGGCAAAAGCGCGGTAAATCACCGGTACAATGATCATGGTAATAATGGTCGAAAATATCAATCCACCGATTACCGAGATACCCATCGGGCTCCATATTTCGGCTCCTTCGCCGGTGCTTAGCGCCAGAGGCAACATGCCGAGAATAGTGGTAAGGGCCGTCATTAGTACCGGACGCAGTCGGTTTTGCCCCGAAAGTACGATGGCTTTGTCAAGCTCGTAGCCACGGTCACGCATCAGGTTGATATAGTCCACCAGCACGATGGCATTTTTCACCACAATACCCACCAGCATCACAGCCCCCAGCCCTGCTATTACGCTAAGGGTAGTGTTGGTGATATAAAGTGCCAGGATGACGCCCGTAAAGGCAAACGGAATGGAGAACATGATGATGAGCGGCATCTTGAGCGACTCGAACTGCGAGGCCATAACGATGTATACCAGCACCAGGCTGAGCACCAAAAGCATGGCGATATCCATAAAACCTTCTTGCTGGTCTTTGTAGGCGCCGCCCACCTCGATAAGCATTTCGCGCGGGATCTCTTGCTTTCCAATCTCTGCTTGAATGGCGTCTGCCAGTTCGCCTAATGAGGTCTTGTAGGGCGACACGGTGATGGTAACCATGCGCTCGCGACGCTTGCGCTCAATGTTAGGTGGCGACCAGTATTCGATGACAGATCCCACTTCTCCGAGCTTTACCATTTGTCCGGTAACAGTTTTCAGGGTGATGTTCTGTATGTCGGTGATGCTGCTGCGGTAGTCTTCGTTGAAGCGCACACGAATGTCGTATTCATCGCCGTCTTCTCTGAATTTTGTGGGCACCAGTCCGGCAACGCGATTGTAGAGCGCCGTGGATACCATGGCTGTATTAAGACCTACTGCCGACATTTTTTCGCGGTCGAGTTCTACGCGAAGCTCGGGTCGGGCTTTTTCGCGGCTGATGGTGATATCGCGCGCACCGGGAATGGTCTCAAATTTTTCTGCCAGATTATTGGCCAGCAAAGTCGTCCGGTCCAGGTCGTAGCCATATATTTCCACATCTACGTTGCTGGTGGCCATACCGCCGCCGCCGGTACTCACATTATAGTGGGTGATCTCCGGAAAATCGTTGAGCTGGGTACGCATCTCTTCGGCAATTTCCCATACCGAGCGATCCCGTTCTTTGAGATCGGCCAGGCGTATGGTGTAGTTAATAATGTTGCTGCCTGTGGTCTGGAAGATTGCCGCCATACCACCCTCGGAATCGCTGCCCGCCGAAGTCGACACCAGCACTACCTCCGGATATTCACTGATAATTTTGTCGATACGGCGCGCTACTTCTACCGTTTTTTCGACACGTGTACCCGACTGCAACTCTACCATCACAGAAAGCCGCCCTTCGTCGCTTTGTGGCATAAACTCCGTTCCAAGCTGTGTGAACAAAAACAAAGAGCCGATAAATATTGCAAATGTTATGACAGTAATAACCGTTTTGTGACTGATACTCCATTGTAAAACACGTCCGTACCAGAGATCTATCTTATCAAAAACCGGCAGAACCATGTTGTCGTAACTCCATTTGCGAGGCTTTACTTTGTGGGTACGAATCCGCAGCATCATTGCGCTAAGCATCGGCGTAAGCGTGATGGCTGTAACTGTGGAAGTAACTACCGTAATACTCACGATCCAACCCAGCTCACGAAACAATACGCCCGTTATGCCGCTCAGCATGGTCATCGGGAGGAATACGGCAAGGATAGTCAGCGTAGTAACGATAACAGCAAGCCACACTTCGTTGGTGGCATAAATGGCCGCTTCGCGCGGACTGGCGCCCCGTTCGATGTGCTTGGTAATATTTTCGAGTACTACAATGGCGTCGTCCACCACCATCCCGATGGCTATCGACAGAGCCGAGAGCGAGATGATGTTCATAGAGCTGCCGGTGAGCTGCAGGTAGATAAACGAAACTACCAGCGCGATGGGAATGCTGAGCACAATGATAAAGGTGGCACGCCAGCGGCCTAAAAAGACAAATACTACCAGCGCCACAAACCCCAAAGCATACATCAGCGTCTTTGTAAGGTTGTTGATAGAACCAGAGATAAACTCGCTGGAGTCGAATACCTTTTCAATCACAATGTCACCGGGCAGCGTCTCTCTAAGCTTCTCAAGCTGCTTGTGCACATTGGTAGCAATTTTCACCGTGTTGGCACCCGATTGTTTCATCACCATTAGGCGTACGCCTTGTTTGCCATTGATCCTTTCGTCGATGGTCATTTCTTTTATCGAGTCGCGCACCGTGGCCACATCTTTCAGATAGATGCTTTGCCCGTTGAAGTTGCCCAAGACGATATTTTTAATAAAATCGCTTTGTTTAAACTCTCCTTCTACGCGGAGTGCGTAGTCCATCTGCCCCATTTTGATGCTGCCTGCGGGCATATTCATGTTTTCGGAACGAAGCACATCGCCTATCTGCTCCACGGTAATGTTGTAGGCTTCGAGCTTGCGCGGATTCACCCCGATGGTAATTTCCCTGATGGGTTTACCAATAAGACTTACCGACCCGATGCCTTCCACGCGGTTGAGCGGGTTGATAACTTTATCATCGAGCAGCTTTTCGAGGCCTTCGTAGCTTTCGTCGGCGGTGACGGCATACATCAGGATGGGGATCATGCTGGAGCTGAACTTAAAGATGGTGGGCTTGTCAGCGGCATCCGGCAGCATATTTTCTACCAGGCCGATGGCGTCGCGGATGTCGTTGGCAGCTTCGCTCAGGTCGGTTTCGTACTCAAACTCCAACGACACCACTGATACATTGTCGCGCGACTGCGAGGTGATCTCTTTCAGATTGTCGATGCTGTTGAGGGCATCTTCGATTGGTCGTGAAATATTGGTTTCGATGTCAGAGGCACTGGCGCCCACGTAGGTGGTAAATACCGTGATGGCCGGAAATTCGATCTCCGGATACATGTCAACAGGCAGTTTTACCAGCGAATAGACGCCAAAGATTATCAGGGCCAGAAAAACCATGATGGTTGTTATCGGTTTTTTAACCGCACTCCCGTAAATACTCATAGGAACTCCTTAATTTTTTTAAAATAAATGCTTTTGTTGTGATGATGAAAAGACGGATTTGTTAATTTAATACCTTGATTTTCGATCCGTTCATCAGGTTGGCTTGTCCTTGCACGATGAGTTGTGCCCCTGGCTGCACTCCGTTGGCACGAAGCTCGATTTTGTCGTCGATGCGTGTTCCAATCTCTACCTGTACCTGCCGGGCAGTTCCATTGTCGGCCAGAAAGATATAGCGGTTGTTGGTACCCCCTTGTTTAAGAATGGCAATAGCCGGAATCATCAGCGCCTCCACTTTTTGCAGCTTTATATCTATGTTGGCAAACATGCCCGGACGAAGGATTTGCGCATCGTTGTCCACCAGTATCTCTACCTGAAAAGTGCGGGTAGCAGCATCAATGGTAGGATGTATCCGGTAAACCTTGCCATGAAAAACCTTGTCAGGATAGATACTCGTAGTAATATCAACCTGCTGGTCGGCACGGATTTGCGGGAAATAGCTTTGCGAAACGCTCACGAAGGCTTTCAAAGGGTTGATCTGCATGAGCGAAACAATAGCGGCTTTGCCGGCAGGCGTATTGGGCGCTCCCGAATAAAGCTCACCATCTTCGTAATATTTTGCTGTCACTATCCCGTTAATGGGCGAGGTGAGCGTAGTATTTTGCGTAAGGTATTCCACATTCGATGTAGCCAGTTCAAACTGTGTTTTGGCTTGTTCGTACTGTTGCTCAGAAATACTTCCGAGACTGTATAGCGTGTCGATGCGGCTAAAGTTAAACTTTGCGTTGGCCAGTTGTGTGCGTGCCTGCACCAGTTGTGTCTGGTCCATTTCGGCCAGCTTCTGCCCTTTGCTCACCTTACTGCCAACTTCAACATAGATTTTGTTGATACGCCCGGGAGCTGCAGGCGCATAATGCACCTCTTCAAAAGGCTTTAGGTCGGCACTGTATTCTATCGTGCGATCGATGGTTTGTATTCCGACGGCTTCTACCGTTACCGGAAATACGCGTTCGGTTTCCAGGGCAGCACCGGAGGCTCCCCCACTGCTGCTACTCTGGTTACAACTGCTTATCATTAAAGTAGTAGCCGCCACAATTACAGCCATGCGCATGGGTGTGGCGATTGTTCTGGTTAGTTTTTTCAAATTTCTTTTCATGAGGGTTATAGATTATTATAAAGTTTATCCAGTGCAAGTTTCGATTGTAATAATTCCATGATGGAGGTGATGTAGTTGTTTTCGGCCTGCAGGTAGTTGGTATTGGCCTGTGTGAGGTCGAGGCTCGAGAGTATACCCAGCCGGTATTTGTTGTTGATGCTTTCGTAAACACGCTTGGCTACCACCACGCTCTCTTTTTGTGTCAGGTAGTTTTCGTAGGAGCTTTTGAGGTTATAGGTCAGTTGTCGGTCCTGCAATTTTAGTTGTTCCTCGAGCTGTTCTTTGTTCAGACGCGTTTGGTCGAGTTGAATTTTGGCCTGACTTACGCGTGAGTAGCGGGTGCCGCCGCTGAATATCGGTACCGAAAGGCTAAATCCCGCCACATTGTTAGGGCTAAGATCGAAACCCGATGTCATCAGTTTTTTTGTATAGCTATAAAAGCCTGTGAGCGTAGGAGCGTAAGCCCATTTTTCGAGATCGATGCTTTTCTCACTCAAGGTCTCCTGCTCCAGCATAATCTGATAGGTCGGGTTTTGCTCTACGTCGAGCATAGGCATGGCCAGACTTTGGTGCTCCAGTGCCGGCAATAACTGCTCTATTTCGTCGGTAAGAACTATCTCTTCGTTGATTTCTAAACCCAGCAAAAACCTTAGGATATTAAAATTAAGCTGCAGATTACGATCCATAGCCTTTTTGGAATTTTTTACCTGCGAAAGGTTTACCTGTATCTGGTCGGCGTCGGTTTGCTCAGCCAGTCCGGCATAGGCCATATCAGAAGTGTGCTTGAATACCTCCTCCAGATTTTCGATGTTCTCGTCGATGATGCGCAGATAATCTTGTGTGATGAGAATCAGGTAATAAGTATCTACTACACTTTCTTTGATGTCGAGCGCCGTGAGGTTAATATTTTTCTCAGCGATGTTGCGCCCAATTTTGGCGAGCTTGATGCCCGTCCAGTATTGTCCGCTAAAGAACAACTGTGAAATCTGCACCGAAGCATTGGTTCGGTCTTCGAGCACAATACCACCTCCTTCGGCAGGAGCTGACATTTGCTGAAGAACCTTGAGAACCTCGTAATCCCCGGCATCCAGCAAGGAGTAGTTGATGTCGGGAGGCTCCGTGCTGCCTCCACCCGGATTGAAATCTAACTCATAGTTAAAGTTGGTGTTAAAGTCCAACGAACCATTTATCTGAGGTAAACCGCCGGCAATAGCCTCATCTACCTGCTTATCGCTAAGGGCTGCCTGGCTGCGCGCGATCTTTAGTGTTTTATTGTTGGCAACAGCATAATCCTGTGCCTCCTGCAGCGAAAAAACATACGCCTTCTGCTGACCCCACAACGATGCGGTGATCATTAATAAACAGGCTGTTATTAAGGTTTTAAAGTTCATAATTACACTCTTTGGTTTTGAATTTAATATTTCGAAAAAGATTAATCTTTGGGTTGTAGTTTTAATTTCGATTCGGCAATACTATCCAGAAATACACACAACGAATGTTGCATACTACGCAGGTAAATGGCGTTTTCTGATTCGGGATCGGATTTCAATTCGAGGATGGTAATGGTAAGCTCACGCAGGCTGTTCAGCTTTTTTTCCATATCTTCAATAATTGTTCCGCTGTGTTGCTTGCGAAACTTAAAATACCGTTTGCGGTCGCCCGGCAGGGTAATGTATTCGATGTCGCCACGTATTTCTAAATTCCGCAAGGCGTTGCTCGCCGAGCTTTTGCTTATCTGCAACTCCTCGATGATCTCATCAAAGGTGTAAAGCTCTTTGTCCATCACCAGCAGCAAACCCAGGATGCGCCCGGCGATAGGCTGAAAGCCTTCCTTGTCGAAATGGCGGCCAAACTGTTCTACCACTTCACGTTGTTTCTGAAACCGTTCTTCATTAGTCATTATTGTTGATTTATTTTTGTTCGTAATGAGGCGGCAAAACTAATACCTTTATTTAGTTCACAACAAACCGAACCAATAAAACTACTTTTCAATTTCTTACGGAATTGAAAAGCCACACCGTGAATAACGCCAGGCCAACGAACCAAAGTTGAAGAAAATGTTTCAGGCGCAGACAGCATTCACGGTGCGACTACTCCTTATTTTTTTAGGCTCTGATATAAAATTTTGTGGCCATCAGATCATTAACCCCGGCCTTTAGGCCGGGGTTAATAGGTAAAAAGGTAAAAACACTTCAGTGGGCTTTAGCCCAAATAAATAGAAATGTTATGATGGGTTCATGGAAAGATATTGATGTAAAAATATTGCGGGCTAAAGCCCACCGGTTTCTAACCGGGCTATCTGGCTGTCACGTTGCAGATGAGCTACACACAATAAGTAATATCAGAGTTTTTCTTTATTAAAAAAATATATGTTACTAATATCGTAATATTAAATAATAATAGTATCATTGCAAAATATTAGTAACAAAAATGGCTTCACAAAACGAAAACATCAACAAGAACCGTCGCGGGCTGCTCGAAGCCGCCCGCACACTTTTTTGGAAGCACGGCATCCGGCGCGTCACAATACAAGAAATCTGCTCGGAAGCCAGCGTTAGCAAAATGACTTTCTACCGGCAGTTTACCAACAAAAACGAAATTGCCGCCCAAGTGCTCCGCGATATTCTGGAGAAAGGCATGGGAGATTATCACCGCATCATGCAACAGGAAATCACTTTTGCTGAAAAGATGCAGCAGGTAATCATGCTCAAAAACGAATCTACCAACCACATCAGCGATGAATTTGTAAAAGACATTTATCAGCAAAACCAAACGGAGCTTCGCGCAATGATCGAATCCTATCAGCATGAAATCTCCACGGAAGTAAGGAATGATTTCGCGCAAGCGCAACAAAACGGCTTTATCCGTCAGGATGTGGAAATTGACTTTATCATGTACATGATGGATCGCCTCACCCGGATGATCCTCGACGAGAAGCTGCTGGCGTTGTGTGGCGATTCGCAGCAGGCAATCATGGAAGTGACGCGGTTTTTCTTTTACGGCATCCTTACCCAGCAACCCACATGAAACTCCTGCACATAATAATTATGGTGTTGATGCTGGTGATAACGTTGCCTGCCCACGGACAAAACGCTTTGGAATTTCGCGGCCAGCTCTCGGGCTATGGCGCTTACAACCCCGACAGCGATTTGGATCTACTGTTTGGCGGTCGTTACATTCCGGAGCTAACTTACAGCCATCGTCTGCGCAACAATCAAAGCCTCGATTTTATGGCTTCGGCCAATATTTACGGTTCGGTGCTCATGCGGCCTTTCGATGCCAACACCGCCCATGGCGACGTGCAGCCCTATCGCATCTGGGCGCGCTACACCGGCGGACAATGTGAGATAAGAGCCGGTTTGCAAAAAATCAACTTTGGCTCGGCGGCGGTGTTGCGGCCACTACAGTGGTTCGACGAAATCGACCCGCGCGATCCGCTGCAGCTTACCAATGGCGTGTATGCGCTGCTGGGCAGGTATTATTTTATGAACAACGCCAATGTGTGGCTGTGGATGCTTTACGGCAACGAGAAAACCCGTGGCTTTGAGGCGGTGCCCTCCAACGAAAATGTTCCTGAGTTTGGCGGGCGCTTTCAATATCCTGTGCCAGCGGGCGAGGTAGCTTTATCCTACCACCACCGCACCGCCGACACACGCGATGTCACTGGCTTGCCTGCTTACAAAAAAGTTCCAGAAAATCGCATAGGCCTTGACTGCAAATGGGACGTGGAAGTGGGGCTTTGGTTTGAGGCTGTTTATGTGGGCAAAACCAAAGAGGTGGGGCAACTCACCCATCAGCACTATCTTACGCTGGGCACCGATTATACTTTTGGCGTGGGCAACGGGCTTAACGTAGTTGCCGAACACATGCTGGCCAGTTTCGACGAAAAAGCTTTTGCTTTTGATGGCGTCGTGACCAATATCTCGGCGGCCACCATTACGTATCCGCTCACGCTCAACGACAAAATCAGCAGCGTTTTTTACTTTAGCTGGGAAGAGGAGGCGTTTTCTGCATTCGTTAGTTACGAACATCAGTTCAGGCGATTGGTGGGATATGTAATGGCTTATTACAACGCTAAAACCAATGAGCAACTGCAACAAAACGAGCTGCTCTACAACCTCACCGGCCCCGGCCTGCGGTTGATGGTGGTTTTTAATCATTGATAAAAATAATAATGAAACTTGCTTTTCGACTGGCTTACAAAAATATCATGGGTGCCGGACTACGTACCTGGCTCAACGTGGGTATTCTCTCTTTTGTCTTCGTGCTTATCATCTTCTACCGTGCCTTTCTTATCGGGTGGCAGGAACAGGGCATCCAAAACAGTGTAGCCTGGGAATACGGCTACGGACAATTGCAAAACAAAGATTATGATCCTGCCGATCCTTTTACACTTGATGAGGGTCATGGTATTTTGCCGGACGATCAGCAGCAAAACCTTGTGCCTGTCTTATTGCGACAAGCATCCATTTATCCGCAAGGCCGCATGATGCCGATTGTTTTGAAAGGTATTGATGTTGATCAGGAATTACTCAGACTACCCACCCAAAAGCTCCGGGAGAGCACCGCCGACATTCCGGCACTCGTGGGTACGCGCATGGCCGGGGCAACCAACCTTAAAGCGGGCGATCAGGTATTGCTGCGGTGGCGCGACAAAGAAGGAACTTTCGATGCCGCCAACGTAACCATAGCAGGTATTTTTAGCACCCAAGTGCCCGGTGTGGATGTTGGGCAAATATGGATTCCGTTGCGTAAACTGCAGCAGATGACCGGGCTGCCAGGGCATGCCACGCTTTTTGTTGCCAACAGTAATTTTGTTTCTAAAAATGTTGACGGATGGCGCTTTGTTTCGCAACAGGAGCTACTCAAAGAACTCAATGCTGCCGTGCAGGCCGAAAGCATCAGTGGTTGGGTTATTTACCTATTGTTGCTTTCGATAGCGCTGCTGGCCATTTTCGATACACAGGTACTCTCCATCTTTAGGCGGCAGCGCGAGATTGGAACTTACATTTCGCTGGGACTTACCCGCAACCGGGTGGGGAATCTTTTTACACTCGAAGGAACCATGTACAGCCTGCTGGCCACAATAGTCGGTGGTATTTACGGACTTCCGATATTTCTTTATTTTGGCACACAAGGCATTGGCATGGGCGGCATCGCTGACATGGGATTCGGGCTGTCATCACGGATTTATCCGGCCTTCGGCTTCCCGCTCATCATCACCACTTTTTTGTTGGTAGTGATTTCGTCGGCGCTCATCAGCTATTGGCCGGCACGTAAAATTGCGCGGCTCAATCCGGTAAAAGCGCTCAAAAGCAAACATTGAAATCATTTTTTAATAAAGAGAGCCTAAGCTCCAAATGACAATAAACAAATATAAAAACTCTGATATGAAATATTGAAGCCGGATAATCAATAACCCTGGCCTTTAGGCCGGGGTTAAAGCCGGATAATCAATAACCCTGGCCTTTAGGCCGGGGTTGAAGCCGGATAATCAATAACCCTGGCCTTTAGGCCGGGGTTGA
>JAAYIU010000093.1 GCA_012523265.1 Bacteroidales bacterium
CTGCAAAAACACCCAGGCGGGCAACAGCCATTTCCAATCCCATAGCCAGAGCCAGTTCTTTTCCCTTAAACCATTTAACGATAGTTTTGGAAACGGTGATGCCGGCCATCTCCACACCTACGCCAAAGATGGCAAAACCAACAAAAGCCAACTTGGCCGTTGCCGGAATGTAAACCAGGAAAGTATCGAGAAAATTGGCCAAAGCTGTATCTGTAAAAGCTGCCGACAGCGCGTAGTATTTAAGTGCTCCGCCAATTACCATCGTCAGTCCGGAGGTGATTATCGTAAAACGAATGCCCATCTTATCGAGGATGATTCCCGAAAAAATAAGAAAGAAGGCAAACACATTAAGAAAAAATTCCGATCCGCCCAGCATACCAAATACATCGGGCGACCATCCGTAATCTACTTCAAAGAGCTTTTGTAGCGGCGCAGCTACATCAACAAAGAAATAGGCAAAAAACATTGTTGATGAGATGAGTAACAATGCGATCCATCTCGCCGTTTTCGATTCTCGCAAAGAGTTCCTGATTTGTTCCATAGTTTTTTTTATAAATATTTTTAAAATTTCAGTGGCCAAAAGTAGAATAATTAAATTAACCTCCCGAAATTTTTGCGATTAAAGATAAGCACGGGCATCTCTATGGAAAAAAGAATATTTTTGTTCGACGAATCAAAAAGCACTATAATCTTGAAAACTTCCGGCATCACTCAATTCCAGTTTCTGCTCATTTTTCTAATTGCATCGCTCACTCCCGCAACAGCGCAAATTAGCACTCCGGGCATCCCCATGAGTCGCCTCAAAAGCCTTGACAGCCATTCCGTTCCGACGATTTCGATAACCTCTCCCGACACAGAGCAACTATTGCGCGAAGACGCCTTTACCGACAAATACGGCATTGCCATGCGCTTTGCGCAAAATCAGCCCACACACATCGATCTGGCAAAAGAGGGCCTGTGGCAACAGCTCGACGACGGTTCACAAATTTGTCGTCTGAAAATAACAAGTGCCGGCGCGCAGGCTTTGATCATGTATTACAGCACTTTTGAAATTCCTCAGGGAGCGCAGCTTTTTCTTTACGACGAGCAGCAACAGCAGATTGCCGGCGCCTTCACCAGCACCAACAACCGCAAGAGCGGCGCTTTTGCTACTGAAATGATTTATGGCTCCACCACCATGCTTGAATATCATTCGACCTCCAAAAATTCGCGTCATCCGCAAATCGTAATCGATGAGGTGGGATATGTCTATCGCACCGCCGAAACCATTTATGGTACGCGTGGCTTTGGCGGCTCCGACTTTTGCGAAGTCAATGTTGCCTGTTTTGAAGGAGCGCAATGGCAACAGCAGGCCAAAGGTGTAGCGCGCATCATTGTAAAGCAAGGCACCAGCTCGGTGTGGTGTACCGGCTCGCTGCTCAACAACACGCGCCTCGACCACACTCCGTGGCTGCTCACCGCCGACCATTGCGGCCCCAATGCCACACAATCCGATCTGGACAAATGGATGTTTTATTTCAAATACCAAGGCCCCGATTGCGAAAACCCAACCTCCGACAGCACCTTCCGGTTTTACACAATGGTTGGTGCTACCAAAGTGGCCTCAGCAGGGGGCGCAGGTGTAAAATCAGATTTCAAGCTGCTGCTGCTCAACGAAACGGTACCCGACGCCTACGAGCCTTTTTATAACGGCTGGAGTGCCATAGAAACACCCTCTCCGAATGGCGTCACAATCCACCACCCACAGGGCGACATCAAAAAAATCTCGACTTTTACCCAGCCTCTGATTTCCGACTCCTGGACCGCTCTGCCCGGCACACATTGGCGTGTAACGTGGGCACAAACACAAACCAACTGGGGCGTTACCGAAGGAGGCTCCTCGGGCAGCCCCCTTTTCAATCCCGACGGTCTCATCGTAGGGCAACTCACCGGAGGTACTGCCAGTTGCAACCATGCCACCTCGCCCGACTACTATGGCAAATTTTCTTACTCCTGGGATCAGAGCGACACCCTGCCTGAACACCAGCTCAAGCCCTGGCTCGACCCCATCAATATGGGCGTACTCGCCCTGGAAGGAATTACCGACATTGCCGAAAAGGAAACTGCCGCCGCAAGCCTCACAATTTTCCCCAATCCCGGCAATGGACTGGTTTTTATTAAATTAAATAAGCAAAATAATACATCTGTCGAAATTCAGGTGATGGACATTGCCGGGCGCCTGGTTTATCAGCAATCAGAAAATGCATCTTACGACAAATTTGCAGAACTGGATTTGAGGCATCTGGAGCATGGGGTTTATTTTGTAAAAGTAAACCAGGAGAATGGAGCCATTGCCGTTGGAAAGTTGATTTTAAGAGGGTACTAATAGCTTCTCCCAGGCATAAATACCTGAGCCATGGAATGAATCCTGGCACACAAGCCGCTGCTGTGAACGGCTTCGGGTGAAGGTTTTTAATGCCATCGTGATGAAAATGCATTTTAAATCCATAGCCCCGGCCACTCAATCTCTTGAGTAATGTCAAGACGATAAAAAGCCCGCTGTTACAAAGACAACGGGCTTTTTTTATTAATAAAATAACCGGGAAAATCAGGCGTAACTTTTCACAGGCTTAAGCATGACGGTTAATAGCGTTCCTACCAATACAGTGATACCGGAAATGGTGAAGGCGAGCGGGAAGTTGCCCAGATCGCCAAGCCAGCCGCCAAAAATAGGTCCGGCAATTCCGCCAATGCCATAAGCCAAAAACACAAAAGGATAATTCTGGCCGATGTTTCTGGTTCCGAAGATGTCGGCAGTAACGGTGGGGAAAAGCGCAAAGATACCGCCATAGTTGAAACCGATGAGCGTAGCGCCGAGGTAAAGCAAGTATTCGTTGCCGGCCATGTAGGTAAAAAGTAGCACCAAAATGCCCTGCGTGGCCGTCATGATGATGATGGAGATTTTGCGCCCAATCTTATCGCTGAGCATGCCCCACAAAATTCTCCCCAGGCCATTGGCCAGGCTAAAAAATACAGCCATGGCGGTGCCGGCAATAGCGCTGGCTGCAACAGCATCCATGCCGCTGTCGCGCAATACTTCGATAGGATACAATTTCATCAACCCGATGGATATAAGACCGGCGCCGGCGCTCAAAATAAAGGTGAGGAAGTTAAGATAAAACTGCACTGTGCGCAGCATCTCGCCGCTTTTGAAATCGCGGACGGCGGCTATTTTTTTCCCTCCGCCAGTCTGAACCTTTTCCATATAGCCCGCAGGTTTCCATCCTTCGGGCGGGAAGACCATCCAAAGCCCGCCAACAATTACCATTAAAGCATAAGCCACCCCATAGATGAGGAAAGTTTGTGGGATTCCGATGTCGTTGATCAGATGTCCCCATGAGCCAGCCAGCTTTACCCAGCCCATGGCGCCAAAGCCAAATCCGGCAACAGCCAGCCCGGTGATCATACCTTTTTTGTCGGGAAACCATTTTATCCCTACCGCTATCGGCACCACATACGCCAAACCGATACCGGCGCCGCCTACCACGCCTATAAAAATTGCGTTAAGCCAAAAGTTGGTGCCTGCAAACAAACCGGCCAACACATAACCCAATCCGAGCACGATGCCACCGATGATGGCCAGATTGCGGGGACCCCAGGTTTTGATCTTCCTGCCGGCGTAAATCATCACCAAAGCAAAAAATGCCAGCCCCAGCGCAAAAATCACCTGCGTTTGTGTTTTCGTGTAGCGATAGGTAAGTCCGTCGAGGGTTTGCTGATCGACATATTTAAGAATGATACCATCCATCGTGGCGGTAACTTCCCGTTTTTGTTCTGCCAAAGCAGCCTTTTCGGTCTTGTCTTCGGTTACTCTTTCTTTGAGATCCAGCGTGCGGGCTTCTTTTTTTAGTTCGGCCAGCCCGGCTTTCATCTGATCGAATTCCGTTTGTGTAATATCAAGCATCGGCGCTTCGTGGTACGCGCCATATTGCGCCACCAGCTCGGTGGGCGAAGTAGCTGTGAGCGCAGGCGTAAACACCGACCAGGCGTAAATGGCACCCAACGCCAATTGTATCAGAATGGCGCCAAGAACCACCAGCCACCGGTTCATAATTTTTTTGTCAGTCATAGTCACAATTTTTATTTATTAAAAAATAGGTTCAAAAAAAAACAAAGACATTGTCAGGCATCAGATGCCCGAAATGTCTTTGTTATGATGATAAGTTGTCAAGAGGCATTATCTTTTCACTTGTACTTTGGCTCCCTGAATGATTTGTTCTACCACCCCGGGATCGAGCAGGGTGGAAGTGTCGCCGAGGTTGGTGGCGTCGCCTTCGCCAATTTTGCGCAGGATGCGACGCATGATTTTCCCAGAACGTGTTTTAGGAAGTCCGCTCACAATCTGTATCATATCGGGTTTGGCAATAGGTCCGATCATTTTGGTGACGGTATCGCGAATTTCCTGCTCGATGGTCTCCATCTCGTGATCCGAGAGTTCATCGCAGGTAACGTAAGCATAGATGCCCTGCCCTTTGATATCGTGCGGATAGCCAACCACCGCCGATTCGTTTACTTTGGGGTGTTGGTTGATGGCGTCTTCCACTTCGGCAGTACCGATGCGGTGCCCTGAAACGTTGATCACGTCGTCGATACGACCGATGATGCGATAGAAACCTTCTTCGTCGCGCTTGGCGCCATCGCCGGTAAGGTACAAACCTTTGTAGCTCGAGAAATAGGTTTGGTAACAACGCTGGTGATCGCCATAGGTGGTGCGCAACATGCCGGGCCACGGAAACTTGATACACAACACTCCTTCTACACCATTTCCCTTCAGCTCTTTGCCTTCGTTGTCGACCAGGACGGGCTGCACGCCCGGCAGCGGCAATGTTGCAAACGAAGGTTTGGTAGGTGTGATGCCTGCCAGAGGCGAAATCATGATGCCGCCGGTTTCGGTTTGCCACCAGGTATCTACTATCGGGCATCGTCCGCCACCCACCACGTCGTGGTACCAGCGCCAGGCCTCCTCGTTGATGGGTTCGCCGACGGTGCCCAGCACTTTGAGCGAGCTGAGGTCGTGTTTTTTAACAAAATCATTGCCCTGGGCTATCAGCGCACGGATGGCTGTGGGGGCGGTGTAAAACTGATTGACTTTGTATTTGGCTACCACCTCCCAGAAACGGCCGGCATCGGGCCAGGTGGGTATGCCCTCAAACATGATGGTGGTGGCGCCGGCAAGCAGCGGACCATACACAATGTAAGAATGGCCGGTAACCCAGCCAATGTCGGCAGTACACCAATAGATGTCGCCGTCGCTGTATTGAAACACGTTTTTGAAAGTATACTCGGCAAACACCATGTATCCGCCAGTGGTATGTACCACTCCTTTGGGTTTCCCGGTGGAGCCGGAGGTGTAGAGGATAAAGAGTACATCTTCCGCATCCATCACTTCGGCTGTGTTATCGGTGCTTACGCCCTTGATCAGATCGTGCCACCAGATGTCGCGGCCTTCTTTCATCTCCACGTTTTCGCCGGTTCTTTTAAATACAATCGTATTTTTTATCGATGGGCTATTGCTTACAGCTTCGTCCACGATATCTTTGAGCGAGATACTCTTGGTACCGCGGAAGGCACCGTCGGAGGTGATCACCAGATTGCAGGTGGCATCGATGATGCGGTCGGAGAGTGCGTTGGCCGAAAAACCGGCAAACACAATGCTGTGGATGGCTCCGATGCGCGCGCAGGCCAGCATAGCGATGGCCAGCTCAGGAATCATAGGCAGATAAATGGCCACACGATCGCCTTTTTTAATGCCCAGTTTTTTGAGCGCATTGGCAAACTGATTCACTTTTTCGAATAGCTCGCCGTAAGTATAAGTCACCGCGGCTTCTTTGGGATCGTTGGGTTCCCAGATAATAGCCGCCTGGTCTTTGCGCTGAAAGAGATTGCGCTCAAAGATGTTTTCGGTGATGTTGAGCTTGCCATTAACAAACCAATTGACGTGCGGGGCATCTTTGCCCGCAAAATACCAATCGAGCACCTGATCGTATTTTTTGCGCCAGTAGTGGCTTTCGGCAATTTTGGCCCAGAAACCTTCCGGGTTGGCTACACTTTCCTGGTATTTCTCGAAATACTCCGCCAGGCTGGAAATTTTGTTTGTCATAGTCTTGAGTTTAATTATTAAAAATGTTGGTATCTGAAATTAAAAATAGGATCAGTTTTTAAAAGAAAAAATAGACTCCCAACAGCAGACGCAGGTTGCCGATCTCTTCCGAATGGGTTATTTTGCCTTTGCCATCCTTACTGGTCTGGTTATCTACATTCTTCAAGTAAGCCGCCACGGTGTATTCTATTTCGGGAGCAAACCGAAACTTACCGCTGTTGAAAATCAAGCGTGGAGCGATGCGATAAACGTAGTCGATATTGCCGCCGCGAACATAAGGAGGACCGATGGTATTTTTGGTGGCGCCCAGATTTTTGGTGTAGCCCAAAAACAGGCCGGCTTTCCACTTGGCGCCACGCGTTTCAAAGTCGCCCCAGGCAGCCGCCGTTTTGTAAGGAGTGTAATTGAATTGTTCCTGCACGGAATCGGTTAATTGATGTATGGAATAACCTCCAAGCATGGTCAGGTCGTGGGCATCTTGTGCATGGGTGAATCCGGCTTTCAGCTCGAGAGCAGGAAAAGCATATTTGAGAAAAACCATCCAGGAGAAACTGCCTATCGTTTCGTCGGCTTTAAAACCGGGAACTGTCATCAATCGTGGCAACAGTTTTTTGTAATTCACCGACGCTCCGCCCAGCATCTCGTGGCCATTCGACCAGGTTGTGTGGTATTCGGCGCGCAGGCTGAGATTGGGCAACACTGCGTTGCGTAAGTATTTGGTGTCGGCGCCGTCGGGGCCGGTGCTGGTAAAGTCGCGCTGCGACAGCACCGTAAAAAGTGCCCTCAACTTCCCGAAATTTTGCGTAAGCCTGATCTGCGGATTGCGCGAAAAAGGCTGAAACGGCACGCCGGTATTGAAAGAGATGGTGCCCGGAAAAGAAGTTTCGACAAACAACGGATGCCAGTACTGCCCCACCAGCAACTGTGTGTTTTTCCAGTCGAGTTTTACATACGCATGGCGCAGCCTGAACTCGTTGATCTGCCCTTCGGCGTGGCCAAAAAATTCGCCTTCGATGGCGCCGGATGTTTTGGCTCCCAATGCATCCGGCCCCGTGATGTCGCCCCGCAGCCGCGATTGGATACTGATGATGTTGAAACTGCTGCGAGCATTTACATCGCTACCAGCGGCATCAATATCTTTGGCAGCGGGATAAAGCAGAAACTGCCCGTCGCGAATAGAGACAGTTTGGCGACTGTCGAAATAGAAATCGTTTTTTACAAAGCCTGTAAATTTGATTCCAAACAAGGGGGCATCCTGTCCGAAAGAAATTGTAATAAACAAAAAAAGGCAAGAAAACAGGAGGAGATTTCTTTTCATAGCTGGTTATTAACTATTTACATCAAATAATGAATTAGCAGTTAAGTATTTAGCTTCCAAATTTATAACTATTTCGCTTTTGTTAAAACAATGCCATTACAAATTTTTTATTTACTAACACTCCTTAACACCTCTATTCATCTGATTTTGTAGGGATATTAAATTTCTAATCTTTTCTTAATAGTTGATTTTAGGCTACTTATCTTACTGCTGCACGATTAATGACCAAGAAAGATTTCCCGTCATTAAGACAAAAATTTATACTCTTTATAAATAGGAGGTTCGGGCAACAAATGTTTCTTGACTACCTTTGCCACGAATCAAAAATTGCGTTAAGCGAAAGCTTCTCCGAAATTAACATCCTGATTATTAATAAAAAATCACTATAATTTTTAAAAATGGAAGAACAACTGGAACGGTTCAGCCTTGGCAAGTCGATGCAACCCAAAGGGATGCTGCAAAAAGTAGGGCTGATAGGCTGTGGCTCCATCGGGCAGGAAATAGCGCTGCATGTGAGCCAGAAGGGCATCGATATTGTCTTTATCGATTTGTCAGAGGAGCTTGTGCAGGCCAGCCTGAAAAGCATGAACGATCAACTCGACGAACTCATCGACAAATGGGGCATGACGGGCAGTGAGAAAAAACTTGTGATGCAACGCATCACCGGCTCCACCAAATACGAGGATCTGCGCCACTGCGACATCATCATCGAAACCATCCTCTCCAAAAAACCCGGCACCAGCATCGAAGAGCGCATGCAGGTGTTTGAGCGCGTAGAGCAGGTGGTAAGCCGCTACACGGTGATCACCTCCAACACCGCCACACTCATGATCAGCGACCTGTCGGCAGCACTTCAATATCCCGACCGCTCGCTGGGAATGCATTTCCTGAGTCCGGTGAGCAGAATCAACATCGTGGAAGTGGTGCGCCATGCCGCCACCAGCGACCAAGCCTTTGAAATGGTTAAGAAATTCTGCCACATGATCGGCAAAAAGGTGGTGGAATGCAGCGAATCGCCGGGCAACATCAGCACCCGAATGATTGTATCGATGATTAACGAAGCCTGCAACCTGCTGCTGGAGGGCGTATCAACCGTTACTGACATCGACGAGGTGATGATGGAAGCTACCGGATTTGAGTTTGGTCCATTCGAAATGGCCGACAAATATGGCGTCGACAAAATCCACAAATGGATGGAAAATCTCTACCGCGAGCAGGGCGACCTTCGCTTTAAGCCCTCGCCCATCATCAAACGGATGGTACGAGCCAAGATGCTCGGACGCCATGTGGGCGAAGGTTTTTACTACTGGACTGATGGCGTAAAAAAAGCAAAACCCGGCAGCATCAGAACATTAGGCCGATAGATCGGAAAAAGAATTTTGATAGTGAATGATAAAAATCAGAAATAGCATAAAATGAAAATCATTGTTTTAAACTGCGGAAGCTCTTCGATAAAATATCAGCTTTTCAACATGCCTTCGAAAGAAGTGGAAGCCAAAGGGCTGGTGGATAAAATCGGGCTAAAGGGAGCGAGCATCAAGCATAAACGCAACGACGGAAAAGAGTTGAAAGTAGCGGGCGAAATCCTCGATCACCAGGCGGGCATCGAATATTTGCTGGGCATCCTCATCGACAAAGAATATGGCAGCCTCGCCACCCTCGACGAGATACAAGCCGTTGGGCACCGGGTGGTACACGGCGCCGAAGAATTTAGCGGAAGCGTAGCCATCACTCCCGAAGTGGTTGCTGCACTCGAAAAATGGACCGACCTCGCGCCGCTGCACAATCCGCCCAACCTCAAAGGTATTTATGCCATGCAGCAACTGCTGCCGGGAGTGCCACAGGCAGGCGTGTTCGACACGGCTTTCCACCAGACCATGCCAGAGTACTCCTATTTATATGGTATCCCCTACTCGCTCTACGAAAAGCATAAAATTCGCCGCTACGGCTTTCATGGCACCAGCCACAAATACGTGTCGGCACGAGCCTGCGAAGTTTTAGGTTTGGATATTAATAAAACCAAAATCGTGACCTGCCACCTGGGCAACGGCGCCTCACTGGCGGCGGTGCTCAACGGCAAATCGCTCGACACCAGCATGGGCATGACGCCCCTGGAGGGCGTGATGATGGGTACACGCTGCGGCGACCTGGACATAGGAGCACTTTTTCACATCATCAACAAAGAGGACATGAACCTCAAAACTGCCAACACGCTGGTGAATAAGTTCAGCGGCATCCTGGGCGTTTCAGGCATCTCTTCCGACATGCGCGATGTGGAACAAGCTGCCGAAGATGGAAACCACCGCGCACAGGAAGCCTATAAAATGTACGCTTATCGCGTAAAGAAATACATCGGCGCCTATGCCGCCGCAATGGGCGGTCTGGATGTGGTGGTGTTTACGGGCGGCATTGGCGAAAACGATGCGCTAACCCGCGCCAATGCGATAGAAGGACTGGAATTTCTGGGGATCGATTTTGATTTTGATCTCAACAATAGCGTTCGTGCAAAAGAAGTTTCACTCACCAAAGAAAACTCAAAAGTAAAGGTGGTGATCATTCCTACCAACGAAGAGCTGATGATTGCAAAAGATACCTACGAAATTGTGACCCGCTAAAGCAGGTAGCTGAATTCAGATTAGCGATTGGCAGTGAGGAGTCTGGAAATAAGAAAATGAAAATTGAATTCCGCACGTGCGGAATCGAATCTTGAATAGCGAATCTTGAATTCCATTCCCAACAGAGCGACATCATTCTACGAAAGTCGTTATTCCAACCAAAAAAAAGAAACCCTGCTGTATGGCAGAGTTTCTTTTTTTTAAGGTTGGCTTTGGCAAATAGTGGCTTACGCGCCAGGTTATTTTTTCCTTACCGATGAGGCGCCGGAGGTATGCTCGTCGATGGTAGGATTGCCTGTGTATTTTACGGAAGAAGCACCGGAGGCACGCACTTTCAAATGCTGCATCACCTGCACCTCAGCTTCAGAAGCGCCGCTCAGGTCGATTTTCATCTGTTGAACCACCAGCCCCTCGGCATCCAGCTCGGAGGCTCCTGAAAGATTGAACTCACACACCTCCGCCGAACCTTCAAGATCGACCTCTGAAGCGCCGGAATATTCGCCTTCCAGTTTTGCTGCAGTCAGCGTCAGATCGATTTCTGAGGCGCCACTGCCGTTCAAAACAAGATCACCAAAGTTGAGTTGCCCTTCATTCTTGATCTCGCAAGCGCCGGAGGCCTCAATTTTGTTCAGTTGCTTAAAGGTAATATACACGTTCAGCTCTTTTGCCTCACCGATGTTTTCGCGCGAGCGGATCACAAGGCGGCCATTGCTTACTTTGGTTTCGATGAGCGGCAGCAGGTTGTCGTCGGCTTCCACACGCAACGATTCGGTATCGCCCTGCGTAAGGTAAACGTCGAAAGCACCGCCGACGCTTATCTGGTCGAACGAGCTTACGCTGCGCTCTTCAGATTTCACCCTGCCGTTGCCCTGAACGCCCAGTAGATTGTCACATCCGGCAAACGCAATAACGGCCGGAAAAAGAAGTAAAAGATAAACTGTTGAAATGGTTTTCATAATGGTATTGATGTTAAGTTAAAATGTGATGATTGATGATTAATAAATACTTGCGTTGTAGCGTGCTTGATAGTTTACCATCATTTTTTAAATTGTTCGATATTTTCGATATGATAAACTTTGATGCCAAGATTCTGAAGTTTTTCTTCGATGTAATATTTGTGGTCTATTCCAATAGCAACCAAAACCTTTTTACCCGGATTATTTAAAACTACTTTACGAATATTCTCAACAATGTGATGGTTCCTTTGGTTTTCAAATTCCACAATAAAACGATATTCTGGTGACTGTGAGAAGACGTGGTATTTGAATTCGTTTTTTGCTTTCCACAAATTGGTAATGTAGCGGGAGTTGATCTGCTCAAAATCTTTCGTTTCAAAATATGCATCTAAAATCACAAACATGCCGCCAAACAGGTTGATCTCCGGAGCAATGGCTGTATCATTGTAAGCTTTCTGTTGTAATTTTTGCCATTCGTCTCCTTTCTCATTATCCCACCAATCGATACCATAAATGGGTCTCTTTTCTTTTTGTGCCAACGGTATCATAAACTTCAAAAAATCATAAGGAGTTCCGGTGTAGCTGCTATCGTCGACATACTTTTGCTGTGTTTCCACACAAAGAATATCGGGATTAAGCTGTTGAAAAATTTCCCCCATTTTTTCATAGGAATAGTGTTTGGCGTTTTCGTGACGCTGATGTATTCCGCCAACGACAAACACGCCGCCGGAAGATTCCTGAGCATACGAAGGACAAACGAACAAAGACAAACCAATGGTTACCGATAGAAAACAAAAGTGCGTTTTCAGGTGGGTCATTTTTTTGCAGTTTTTAATTTTATCTGTGATAAATGTCGCCGGAGCCTTTGGCCGAAGTGCTGATGGAAATAGGCTCGCCATAATAGGTGAGATCGCCGGAGCCGTGGAGCGACACCTTTAAATTGCCGGATACGGAAACCACCACATCGCCCGAGCCACGACTGTCGACAGACACATTAACGGCTTTGAGATTAAACAGGTTGATGTCGCCAGAAGCAGATTGGTTGAGTATTACATCGTTGGCGCTGCCGTTGAGTTTCACATCGCCGGAACCGTTTACTGTAATATTACACTGATCGAGGCGAACCCGTTCGGCTTCAAAATCGCCGGAGCCATTCACAACAAGTTTCAGGTCGCCCTGAATTCCCGTCAGCTCCACGTCGCCGGAGCCGTTGATGAGTGTGGTGACGTGTTTCATTTCCAAATCCATCTCTACATCGCCCGACCCGTTGATAAGAATCTCCAGTTCGTTGCCACGGATTAGGTCTTCACTGTCCAAATCGCCAGAACCATTTATGCGGACGCGCTCCAGATTTTTGACGGTAACAAATACCACCATCTCTGTTGCTCTCGAAAAACTCCCCTTGTTATCAATTTTGAGTACTCCTGCCGAAACTTCGGTAGTAACGTTATCTTGAAGGTTCTCGTCGGTTTTTACAACCACCTTGGTTTGTTCACCCTGACGGAGTTTCACATCAGCCGAAGCATCGATGGAAATAGCCGTAAAATCGCCCACCGTTCGTTCGTTGCTTACCACCTTGCCGTTACCACGTGCACTGGTTCCAAACTGTGCATTTACAACATTCGTCATCAGGAGCAGGCTCCCGACTAACAAACCCATCATAAAATTCATCTGTACTTTTTTCATAATCTCTCCTTTTTCTATTTTAATAAATAATTTTTCCTTTTTATTTAAAACCTAAAATTATGCTGCCATAGGAACTCACGATGGAAACCAACGCTCTTTGCGAGTTGGGGCCTGTGGTGCCGGAATAGCTGCTTCCTGTCAAGAACTTTTCGAGGCTGGAGAATTTAAAGCGTGGTTCCGGAAAATCTTTAAAGTCTATTGTACCCATCTCCACCTCTGTTTCGAACCGAAAGCTGGCGCTGCTTTCAAAGGTAACTCGTACAGAACCGAACGCATTTTCTATTTCTACCAGCTCAAATTGGGGCGACACCTCCGAAAGTATCAGCGCACCATACTCCGATTCGGCACGCAGGCTACGACCAAGCTTTTTGAGGGTACATTCGGAGAATTTTGCCGACATCACTGCCTCGTCCACCTCGCCAATTTGCACGCTTCCCCCCTCCGACTCTATCTCGATTTGCGACACCTTGCCAATTTTTACATCGGAATAATCTGATGCTACCAACAAAAAACTGCTCTCACCAATGGTGAGCGGCGAATAGGAAACCTCGACCTCACCTTTGTGGATATATTCGATGCGTCCCTCGCCAAATTCGATCCCCACCTGATTAGCTTCATTTTTTAAGGCTGCTATTTCCAATGAGCCATATTCGATGCGTATCTCGCTGGCTCCGCTCACCCTGCCGATGTAGCAGTTGCCAAACTGGTTGTACAATTCCAGCTGCACCATTTCAGGCATCATCACATCAACGTGGATGATGAGTTTGCTGTTCTTACCTTTTGTAAGATCACCACTGTTGCGGATCTCAAAATTTACCTTGCTGCGGCTGCCGGAAAGCTCATATTGGATACGGGCAAAGATTTTTTCGGCCTCGGCACGTGAAGAGGCATCCACCTGGGCGGTAACTTTCACCAATATGGCTTGCTCGTCCCAATTCCGGCATTTTACTGTGCCGTACTTATGCACGATGGAAAGCAGCACGTTTTCATCGACAGCATATTTCTTTTCCGCAAGAACCTTATCGAAGGTTTCGCCGGATGCCTGTGCCGATACACCCAGAAGCGCCAGGAGCACGACAAACAGCATTGAATTACGGGATGTTTTCATAACATTTAATTTTTTAATTCAGAAAAATTATCTGTCGGCACCTGCCGGAGCGTTGCGGCCTGGTCGAGTTGTGTGAGGATATTTTCGATGACCCGCTCTTTTTGCCGTTTATTGTTCACCAAAGCGGCCTTAAGTTTTTTGTTGTCGGGGTTTTTCATGTACTCTTTTTCAATTTTGGCCAGGTTGGCATCGAGTGCCTGTAGTTTCTTTTCAGCTATTGTTTTAATGCGTTGTGCTTCTGTATCATTAATTGCAGCCTGATCAATTTTTTCGACTTTTTGCTTGGCAATGCGGTCGTAATAGGTAAAAACGTTTTCAAGTTCTTCAGGAAATGTGATCATTGTTACGCCCTCAAGCACAGCACTGCCAAAGTGGTCGAAAGAGATTTTTTTAAAAACAAAAAACGACGAGACCAAAATGAGCAGCACGGCAGCAATTCGGAATATGCCCGGCCATTGAATCTTTTTAGACTCTTTTCGTCCGGCACTTTCGAGCTTGACCGTAAAGCGCTGACGATGACCGGCGGGCAGCGGCTGGTCATCAAAAAATGCTTTGTTTTCGCCTATTTTTTTTTCGAGAAACGACATCTCCTTTAAGTTTTAAAATTTAAAATTATAACCTTCTCTTACTCATCACGGCTGCGCATGATAATTTGCAACAGCTTTTGTTTGGCGCGCGAATAGCGCGTTCGCACGTTTCCATACGAAATTTGCAACACCTGCGCTATTTCCTGATGATCGTATCCTTCCAGGAGGTGAAGGGATAAGATACACCGGTAATCGTCGTTGAGCCTCTGCATCGCCAGGCGGATCTCTTCGAGCCGGCAGAAGAGATTCTCGGTGATTGCTTCCTCCTCTGCAGTCGGATCGGCCAACTCCTGATGATGATCATCCAGGATGGCCATCTCCTTTTTGCGCCTCAGGTAGTTGATGGAGTTGTTGATGACGATGCGCTTGAGCCAAGCACCAAACTCCCCTTCGCCTCTGAAGTCGTTGATTTTTTGAAAAGCTTCAATGAACGCGTCCTGCA
>JAAYIU010000070.1 GCA_012523265.1 Bacteroidales bacterium
AGCCGAAGCGATAAAAGCAGCTATTGTAGGATATCTCGAGCGCAGCGGCACAGGCATGGGCGTGGCAATGAACACATTGCGGCTGGTGTTGGTGGGTGGCAGTTTTGGCCCCGACCTGATGATGATTGCCGGGATGCTGGGAAGAGAGGAAGTGCAGAAACGTATTGAAACGGCACTGGAAAAGTTGCCATAAAATATAGAGGCAATAGGGAAATCCGCGAATTAGTACGAATTGGTTTAGCATCTATTGCTGCCCTCTTAATTAAAAAAAAGATTGTTTAAAAAATCGGTTCTATGGGAAAGATCGCAATTGAAGGGATGGAGTTTTTTGCCTATCATGGCTGTTTCAGTGAGGAGCAGATTATCGGGACGCGCTTTGTGGTGGACCTGACGCTGGAAACCGATACGCGCCAGGCCGAAGCCAGCGATAAGCTGAGCCGAACCATCAACTATCAGGAGGTGTATCTGGCGGTAAAAGCGCAGATGATAATAAAGTCGAATCTGCTGGAACATTTGGGACGTCGCATTCTTGACGCGGTGATGGCGCAGTTTGCCCCGATAACGCATGCGCGCATCAGGATAGCGAAGATGAATCCGCCACTGGGCGGAAAGGTTGGCAGCGTAAGCATTACACTAGACAGCGATGACGAGTAATCACCATTCTGCCCGGGAGCTGACGCAGTGTCCGCACTGCGGAAAAGAGTTCGCTTGCAGCCCCACGGGTAACTGCTGGTGCTCCGGCGTTTTTGTGCCACCCGACAAACTTTCGGAGCTTAGCGGCAAATACACCCGTTGCCTCTGTCCCGACTGCTTGAATGAGATTGCACAGCCAGAGCCGGAACAGAAACCCTGAACCCTGAACCATGCGCCATTTTACAATACCGATATTTATTCCGATGCAGGCATGTCCGCATCGCTGCATCTATTGCGACCAGCACGCTATTGCCGGCCACAGCGCCGTGCCCGATGCCGCTGCTGTAAGGGAAATTATTCGCGATCATTTGGTTACACTGCCTGTGGATGCGGTGATAGAGGTTGGATTTTTTGGCGGCACTTTTACGGGGTTGCCATTGGCGCGTCAGGAAGCGTTGCTGCAAGCGGTTCAGCCTTTTTTGGCTTCCGGTCAGGTGCAGCACATCCGCCTCTCGACACGGCCAGATATGATTGATGACAAGGTTTTGGAGTTGCTAATAAAGATGAAAGTAGGAACTGTTGAGCTTGGCGCGCAGTCGATGAACAACGAAGTGCTGCGTCTTTCGGAGCGCGGCCACGATGCAGCTTGCGTCGAAAACGCTGCACGTATGATAAAAGCTGCTGGCTTCCGGTTAGGTTTGCAGATGATGACCGGCTTGCCTGGCGACGCAAAAGAAAAATCATTGGCTACAGCCAAAAAAATTGTAGCGTTAGGTGCCGACGATGTTCGTATTTATCCGGCGGTGGTGGTGCGCGGAACGCCGCTGGCAGAATTGTTTGCGTGCGGAAAGTATGCACCGCAAAGTTTGCAGGAAGCTGTTGAGCTGGTGGCAGCGCTGGTGCCGATTTTTGAAAGCGCAGGCATCCGCATTATCCGCATGGGTTTGCATCCTTCGCAAGGATTGCTGGATGGCAGCGCGCTGGTGGCCGGCCCTTTTCATGTGGCTTTTGGTGAGTTGGTGCAAACTGAGCTTTGGCGGCAAAAGCTTGCGCAAATCGAAAATTCAAACGATTATGACGAAATAATTATCCATGTTGCAGTTCAGGCACGCAATGCCGCTATTGGTCACAAAGCTGCCAACCGCAGGATGCTTGAAAAGTGTTTTAAGAAAGCACGATTTGTAGCAGATGCTGCACTGAAAAATCGCGAATATTATGTTGATTATCGTTGATGCCAAAATACCGTCCATGGCCAAAGAGGCGCTTAGAGCAATGGGGCAGTTGCTGGAACTGGCTACCGATGGCATCGTGTATCCAGCCATTTCCGGTCATCCTGATATTTTCTTTTGCAGGGTGGGGCAGGAGCTGGTGGTGGCACCCAATCTTCCGGCGCATTACCTGGAAATACTGGTATCTCATGGAATTAAAACTATTTGTGGCAAAAATCTTTTAGGAAAGCAATATCCCGCTTCAGCGCATTACAATGCTGTGGCGACGCAAGAATATCTTATCCATCATCCGGCCATCACCGATGAGGTTATTAAAAAGTTATTTATTAATAAAAAAACACTTGACGTAAAACAGGGCTACACGCGCTGCAACCTGATGATGATGGGAGAGGAGCACGCCCTGACTTCCGATGCCGGTATCGGAAGGGTTTTGGAGCAGGCGGGCATAAAAACTTTGTTGGTCGATCCGGGTGTAGTTAGATTGCCGGGCTTCGATAATGGATTTTTTGGCGGCTGCTGCGGGGTTTGGCAAGACGCCGTGTATGTGTTGGCTGGTCGCGATGGTTTTGCGCAAAGCGCCGAAACAGAATCCTTTGCCACTTCCGCGGGATATCGAATATGCTGGCTCACTAATGAGGCGCCTTTTGATGGCGGCGGGATATTTTTTGTTGATGAATAATTCCTACTTTTGGCCAAACTAATAAAAATGTAATAGTGAGCGCAGAAACGGCCGGTACCATCCTTTACGACGATCCTATCAAGTACTACAACGCCATGCTCGACGACATAATGGCGGCGCGCAAGTACGTCTTTATCGAGCTGTACAAGTTTAGCCATCAGACCATGGGCATACGTTTTCGGGATGCGCTCACAGCTGTGGCACGGGCAGGGGTGGAGGTGAAGCTGCTCATCGACTCGTGGGGCGGCAGCGGCATCCCCGACGACTTTTTCGATGAATTGAAAACCGCCGGCGGGGAAGTACGTTTCTTCCAGAAGATACGCATCAACATCGACTTCTTTACCCGGAGCCACCGCCGCAACCATCGCAAGCTGCTCATCATCGACGACGTGATTTCTTACATCGGTTCTTCCAACCTTACCGACTACAATCTGATATGGCGCGAAAGCATGTTGCGCCTTTACGGCGATATCGCCACCAACTTTAAGAAGATTTTTTATCAGGATTTTAAAATTTACAACAGCTACATCCGCTACCGCCGCCATTACACACGCATTATGCGATGCGGCAATCTGGAGATATTGCGCGACGTGCCCAGCGTGACGCGGCAAAAGATAAAGAAGCGCTATGAATATCTGATAAGGCATGCAAGGCACTCTGTTACCATCGAAACCCCTTATTTTTTGCCAGGGTTTTTTTTGCGCAAAGCAATGATAGATGCCGCCGCCCGTGGGGTAGAGGTGCGGGTGATCATTCCGCGCCACAGCGACGTGCGTATGGTGGATATTCTGCATGGTCGCTATCTGGAGATGTTGCACGGCCACAACATCCGGTTTTTATATTACACCATCCATAATCTGCACGCCAAGCTGATGCTCGTGGATGAGAAGATATTTTGTCTGGGTTCGCCTAACTTCGACTACCGCAGCTTTCGCTACATGCACGAGATACTGCTTACCTGCCACGCTGCCCACATTGCCGGCATGATAAGCGAACATATCATACAAACAGTGCGCATGTGCGAGCCTTTCGACTACGAAGCCTGGATGCGGCGCCCACGCATACAGCGGTTTTTTGAGTGGCTCCTATTGCCGCTGAGGCATTTGCTTTGACCCTGAGGTCGCAATTTGCGACTTTAAAGTTATGCACGATCGCTGTTTAACAATACTTTTGCGGTACGTATGACAAGTCAAGGAACTGATTCTTGTTTTTATGCTAAATTTGCAAGTATAATTTTCCTACTAATTTTTACTAAAAATGGATAATACACTGCTGATACAATTAACAAACCGGAAGGCCGCGGAGCTTTTGCGCCAGTTGGAGGCACTCAACCTGATAAAAGTTCTTAAAGAAAACATTTCTCCCGCCAAAGGTAAATTATCCGAAAAGTATAAAGGATTTATAACCAAAGAAGAAGGGCAGGAATTGAACGATCATACAAATCAGATGCGCAGCGAATGGAACAATATTTAATCGACACCAATGTTGTTTCGGATTACTTTTCAGCCTCACTTCCTCCAGGAGGCTTGAAATTTATGGATTCTGTTTTTAAAAAAGCGACAACTATTCGCAAATCATCAGTTGCATTTTTGCTTTTAATAGGATTGATAGACGTTGTTGCCCCGGCAAGTTTTTCACCGGGGAAGTTCCCGCTTCACGGCAAACACTTCCCCAAAACGCACCAGATCGTCGCTTTCCATGCTGAACGGGAAATAAAACAGCGGTAGTTCCCCGTGACCGCGGTAACGAATATCCACTGCCAGGGCATCGGTGGCGTTTTCGGCATCGAGTTGCACGCTGGCTTCGTACGCGAGCGCATAGCCAAGCGCCTCGTGTTGCTCAAATTGTGTACGGAAATAATCGAGCAGCCGCTCCATGATTTGGCCGTTGCTGGGGATGTGCTTCGGGTTTATCTCTTCCTCGCGGTGGTGCGTGCGGCCATTGGCATCGGTAAGGGCGCCAAACGGAAACAGCTCGCCGGTTTCCAGCAGCTGATCGTAGCCATAGTTGCGGCAATGGTTAAGCAGGTTGGCAATTTCTTCGGGTAGTTTCATTTTTATTTATTTATTTTTTTTGATAAAAATTGTTGGTTGTTTTTCGGGAGTTTCTAATTGGAGTAATTGTTTCCGAGTATCCCGCCGACAGGCAAAAGTAATGATAATCGTATTCAGCACGGAATATTTATTCCCCTTCCCACTCTTTGTAAAACTGCTCAAGAAACTGCACCATAAAATCATGGCGTTGTTCTGCCATTGCGCGACCGGCGGCAGTATTCATCTTTTCTTTGAGCAGCAGCAGCTTCTCATAAAAATGATTGATCGTTGGCGCCTCGCTGCTTTTATACTCCTCTTTGGTCATTTGCTGGCGGGGCTTCACTGCCGGATCGTAAAGCGGCCTGTTTTTGTAGCCACCATAGTTAAAAGCGCGTGCTATGCCGATAGCGCCCATCGCATCCAGCCGGTCGGCATCCTGCACCACCGCCATCTCCGCTGAATAAAAACTTAGTTTTTCAAGGCTATTTTTAAACGACATGTGGCGGATGATGTTTAACACATGCTCCCGAACCTCCGGCGCCACCTGCTGCGACGTCAAAAACGCACCGGCCATCTGTGGGCCTTTTTCTTCGTCGCCGCCATAAAATTTGGCATCAGCCACATCATGCAGCAGCGCCGCCAATTCCGTCACGTAGGCATCCGCCGCCTCAAGCTTTGCAAGCGTCCGTGCTGTATTGCGCACCCGCGCCACATGCCACCAGTCGTGGCCGCCTTCCGCGCCGGCAAGCTGCTCTTTTACAAATGCCTCGACCTGCCGCAACACACGCTGCTGACCTTCGGTAAAATCATTTTTTTTCATAGCTACAATGATAGGAATATTTTTATTTGGGCGGCAATAAGGGTCTCCGTGATGTATGCATATTTGTTTTCACCACGAAGATTACCACAAAGAGCACAAATATTTTCAGTGTGAACTCTGAGCCTTCTTTGCAAGTTTTGTGGTTTGTTTTTCAATCTTAAAAAAATCCCTGATAAACAGCCTGTTTTGCACAATCTTGCTTTCATCTCTCAAGTCATTTCAATAAAAATCAGGGAAGGCCGCATCGGTGCTTTGGGTTTTGTTCTTCACAAAAGCCGCTTTTATTATTATGCTTGACAAACATAATGTTCCAAATCCGTTTTTTGCGATAAACCAAGATTGTGCACGTGAGATGACCCAAGGAACATATCCCGAACAAGGTGTACCAATTTGGGCGAGAGGTTATGGTCGAATAGTAAGCGCATTTTATCCCACCAATTGTAGTGGTTCCCGATCAGCAGCATAACTTAAGCAAGCAAGAATATCTTCCCTGGTGAGGTAGGGGAAATCGGCAAGAATTTCTTCACTTGTCATTCCCGAGGCCAAATATTCTAAAACATCATACACAGTAATTCGCATGCCTCTTATGCAAGGCTTACCTCCTCTTTTTCCAGTTTCGAGGGTTATTATTTTTCGGTAATCCATTGTTGAAGTTTTACAAGATTAAGAACAATAACAATTAAGGCATCAAAATAGATTGAGAAAACTCAAAAGTACTTCATTTAGCTTTAAATATTTAGCTTTAACATCAAAAATCTCTACAGTTATTTACACCAATGATCATTTCTACCGTTGGTTTGTTTACCTTCGCGACGATTCTCAGAATCATTAACACAGTACTTTCATTTCATTCTCGTTCAACATGTCAAAATCAAAAAAATCACCTCGCCGCAAGCCTTCCCGCACCTCACATAAAATGCTCAGGGAAAACATCAAAAGTTATTTTATTAATAACCCAACAGAGGTTTTCAACTACAAGCAGGTGGCAGCGGCAGTGGATGCCATCGATGTCGTAGCCCGCAACCAGGTGAAGGAGATCATGTTCGACATGGAAGCCAACGACATCCTGACGCTATACCGCCGCGGAAAGTACAAAATCAATCCGGAGCATTTGCCCGAAAGAGTTACAACGCAAGCGCTGATTACCGGCAAGGTCGACATGAAACAAACCGGCAAGGCCTACATTATCACCGATGCCCTCGACGAGGATATCTTCATCGGAAGTAACCACACCGGTCACGCATTGCATGGCGATCTGGTGCAGGTGCGCCTCTTCCCGCAACGCAAAGGACACAAGCTCGAAGGCCGGATAACAGAGATCGTAAAACGCGCCAAAACACGTTTTGTGGGAACCATCGAGCGCTCGCAGAAGTTTGCCTTTATGATCTCCGACAGCAGCTCCATGCCCGTAAATATTTTTCTACCACTCTCCGATCTGATAGACGCCAAAAATAGACAGAAGGTGGTGGTGGCACTTACCGACTGGCCGGCTCACGCCAACAATCCTTTCGGGAGAGTGGAAGAGGTGCTCGGAACGCCCGGCGACAACGAGGTGGAGATGAAGGCCATCCTGGTAGAACACGACTTTCCGCTTGCCTTCCCCAAAGAAGTGGAAAAGGTTGCCGCGAAGATTAAAATCGAAATTTCTAAAGAGGAGATCAGCCGGCGCCGCGATTGCAGAACCTTCCCCACCTTTACCATCGACCCGGCTGATGCCAAGGATTTTGATGACGCCCTTTCGTATCAAAAGCTCGAAAACGGAAACCACCAGGTGGGCATTCACATCGCCGACGTGTCGCATTATGTGCAGCAAAATACCGCACTCGACGAGGAGGCCTACGAAAGAGCCACTTCCATTTATCTGGTCGACCGCGTCATCCCGATGTTGCCCGAGATTCTCTCCAACAATGTCTGTTCGTTACGTCCCAACGAAGACAAACTCTGTTTTTCGGCCATTTTTGAGATTGACGACAAAGCACGAATGGTAAATGAATGGTTCGGGAAAACAGTTATCAACAGCAACCGCCGCTTCAACTACGACGAAGCACAACATATTATCGAAACCGGTGAAGGCGCCATGGCTGAAGAGATCAAAATGTTGAACCAACTGGCCATAACATTGCGCGCCGAGCGCTTTAAAAAAGGAGCCATCGACTTCCACACCGAAGAGGTGAAATTTATCCTCGACGAAAAGGGCAAGCCGATAGATGTTTTTGTAAAAGAACCCAAAGAATCAAACCACCTCATCGAAGATTTTATGCTGCTGGCAAATCGCAAAGTTGCCGAACGCATTGGCCGCAAGCGCGGAACAGCTACACCCAAAACATTTGTTTATCGTATTCACGATGAGCCTTCGCCCGAGAAACTTGACCAGTTCAGGCAGTTTGTCGGTCGCCTGGGCTACAACATGCGCATTGGTACAGAGCGCAGTCTGGCCAAGTCGTTCAACGATTTATTCGAGCAGGTGCATGGCCGCGGCGAAGAGAATATGGTAGAAACACTGGCTATTCGCACCATGGCCAAAGCCGAGTATTCTACCCAAAACATCGGGCACTATGGGCTGGCATTTCCTTATTACACCCATTTTACTTCACCCATCCGCCGCTATCCCGACCTTATGGTACACCGACTGCTCCAACGGTATCTGGAAAAAAAACCTTCGGCCGACGAAAGCGAGTACGAGGAAAAATGCAAACACTCATCGGAGATGGAACGCAAAGCGGTAGAGGCCGAACGCGCTTCGATAAAATACAAACAAGCCGAGTATATGTCGGATAAGATAGGGCAGGAGTTCGACGGATTGATTTCAGGGGTTTCAAAATATGGAATTTTTGTAGAAATAAAATCGAACAAATGCGAAGGCATGGTGCGGCTAAGCGATCTGGAGGACGACTTTTATTACCTCGACGAAGAAAATTACAAAGTAATCGGGCACCGCAACGGGCAGGAATTTAAACTTGGCGACTCTATCCGCATCCGCGTCAAGCACATCGACCTCCGCAAAAAACAACTCGATTATGCGCTGGCATAGAAATTTAAGAGTTACGATTTGGGATTTACGATTGCCCAATCGTAATTTATTTTGGTTTGTTTTTTAAGGTTTTAATTGATGCTACAACAATAGCTATTATTTCATTCACCTCATTTTTAATTCCTTCCACTCGGTTTTTTTCAACTAATCCGCTTTCTTCCATGAGTTCGAGCCAAAAATGAGTTTCGTCTGATTCTTCTTCGACAACTTTAAGTTTATAGATAAAATCGGCATCTGACTTTGCCCTGCAAGCAGCACGGTAGTTGGCACCGATAGATGTTGCACTTCTTCAAATTTGTTTTGCAATAACCCATGCAGAAGTCTTGTCAGGAAGCTCATCGATCAATAATAAGACCTCTAAGCCTATCTTTTTTTGTTCTGTTTTTAAGAATTTCCTTCATTTTATAAAAGTTTTTAGATTTTAAAATATCTCAATCAATCGTAATACGTCAATCGTAATACGTCCATCTTTCCCCCATCAGATAAGTAGCTTTTATCACACGGTCGTCGCCGAGAGTCATCAGGGCAAAAAGCAGTTCTTCCAGGGAGGTGTCGCGGGTGCGGTAGTCGATCAATTCATCTTTTGATAAATCAATAACAACAAAATCGGCTTCCTTCCCTTTATCAAAATTACCAATTAACGCATCCAGCTGTAAGGCTTTGGCTCCTCCCAGCGTGATGGCGTAAAAGGCATCCATGGCGCTGAGCGGTTCACCTTTGAGTGCCGAAACTTTGTAGGCATCCTGCAGGGTTTGCAGCATCGAAAAGCTGGTGCCGGCGCCCACGTCGCTGCCCATGGCAAGTTCGATTCCGTGACGCTGCATGCGGTAAAAACCCAGCAGGCCGCTGCCCAGGAAAAGGTTGGACGATGGACAATGGACAACCTTCGTTTTGCTGTCGGCAACACGTTTTAATTCTTTTTCGGTGAGATGGATGCCATGTCCCAAAAGCGTGCGGGATGAGAGCAATCCGAAATTATCGTAAACGTCCAGATAATTATGATGATTGGGATAATGGTGGTGTACGGTTTCTATCTCCTTGAGATTCTCGGAGATATGAGTTTGAAGATAGAGGTCGTGACGGGAGGCAAAAAGTTGCGCTGCCAGCTGCAGCGAATCGGGGCTGCTGGTGATGGCATAGCGTGGCGTAACGGCGAAATGAAGCCTTTGGTAGTTGTGGTATTTTTCGATGAGCTGCTCGGAAAGTTCATAAGACGATTCTGCCGATTGGCACAGCTCCTCCGGAGCGTTGCGATCCATCCAGGTGTTGCCGCCAATGATGCACATATTTAGTTTCAGCGCCTCCTCAAAAAGCGCTTCGGCAGCGGCAGCATGCACCGACGAAAAAACTGCGGCGGTGGTGGTGCCGTTTTTCAGTAGTTGTTCGAGAAAAAATCGTGTATGGATGCGCGCATACTCCGGCTGCTCAAAAAGAGTTTCGGCAGGAAAAACATAGCTTTCGAGCCAGTCGAGCAGCTCTTTGCCATAGGAGGCGATGGCTTTGGTTTGCACCGAATGCACGTGTGCATCCACAAAGCCAGGCATGATCAGGCAGGTGCCATAATCCATAATTTCAGCGTTTGCCGCCTGGCTGGCAAGCGCTCCGTAATCACCTGCTGCAACAACTTTTCCCGCTTCAACAAGCAGCAGTCCGTCGGCGTAATATCTGTGTTTAGCAACTGTGTTGTCTGTGCTGTCGTTGTCAGCAAAATCAAAAAGTTGTCCGCGAAACCCTTTCAGCATACTATTTTTTTTGCAAAGGTCTTATTTTCTAATTTTATTGATCATTAAAAAATGGCCATTATCAAAAATCAATTGTTATGGTTTGGTTTTTTACACCTCCACTGGTTCCAGAATTTGAGTTTTAGTATATTTGTCTGCCCGCACCACTCTTTACGACGACCATTTTTTAGATACGATTGCTAAAGCAGCAAGGTAATTTTAATAATCTTTTTTAGGGTTAAAAATTTGTTCTGGCAAAAAATATCAGCGTATGGAAGCATTAAGAATACTTGTTCTGGATGATGAAAGGAAGATTACCGAACAGCTTCAAAAACAGTTGATGCGTCGTGGTTTTGAAGTTTATCAGGCCAACGATTCGCGTACTGCATTCGGCATTTTGGAGCGCCAGAAGATAGATATTGCTTTGCTCGATTTTATGATGCCGCACGATTTAAATGGCATCGACATCCTGAAACGAATAAAAGCTGAATATTCGGGCACCGAAGTTATTATGGTAAGCGGCCAGGAAGATATTGATGTGGCTATCGAAGCGCAACGACAAGGAGCCATCGACTTTGTGAGGAAACCTTTTAGTCTGGCTGATATATTCTTTGCCATTGAGCGCACCGGCAAGTACGTCCATCTGCGCAATCGCCTTAGCTCCGTCGAAGACCAGAAGTCGCTCATCTCGCGCGAGCTTGAAAACAGCATCCAGCACGATTTTATCGGAATCAGCCAAAGCATCCGCAAGGTGGTGGATATGGCCATGAAAGTGGCTGCTGACAGCGACGCCAGTATTTTGATTACCGGCGAAAATGGCACCGGAAAAGAGATTTTGGCGCGTATTATTCATTATGCCAGCGACCGCCGTAAGGAGATGTTTGTGCCTGTGAACAGTTCGGCCATCCCCGACACACTCATCGAAAGCGAGTTTTTTGGCCACCAGAAAGGAGCTTTTACCGATGCCAAAGAGGACAAAAAAGGTTTCTTTGAAATGGCAAACGGAGGCACTCTATTTCTGGATGAAATTGCCGACATGCCTTTCTCGTTGCAGGCTAAGTTGCTGCGCGCGATGGAAGAACGCAAAATAAAACGCGTGGGAGGTACCAAAGAGATTACGGTAGATTTACGCATCATTTCTGCCACCAACAAAGACATCGACAAACTAATTCAGGACGAGAAATTCCGTTTGGATTTGTATCACCGTATCAACACCTGTATTATTCATATCCCGCCGCTGCGTAGCCGTCCGGAAGACATCGAGCCGCTGTTGCGTCATTTTATCGACACCCTTTGTACAAAAAAGAAAAAACAACCGCCCCAACTCGATCCACAACTTGTAGAACACCTCAAACGGTACAACTTTCCGGGCAATGTGCGTGAATTACGCAACATGGTAGAGCGTGCATTGATCCTTTCGGATGGCAACGTGCTTACAGCCGATGATTTTGCAATGAAATTAGAAACGACGAAATCTTCGGAGACGTGGCAGGATCCCTCTGTGCTAAACCTGGAGGAAAACGAAAAAATGATCATCGAAAACGCTCTGCGTGTCTCCGAGGGCAGCCAAAGTAAAGCTGCCGATTTGCTGGGCATTTCACGCGATGCACTAAAACATCGCATCAAAAAACATGGGATAATTTTGCAAAAGGTGGTGGAATAATTAATAAAACCAACCCTTTTGTCTTAAAGGCTCAAAAAATTTAGAATCACTATAAATTAGTAACTCAGAACTATCTTCCCAAAAAAAATAAGCCCTCCTGAAACAGCCATTTTTCAACTGGTCTTTCGATTGAATGTTTAATTTCTTTACATTTAATCACCGCATTATTTTTGACGAGAAAACCATTTTATTGCAGAACGTGATGAAAACAGTTGTAGTTTTAGTTTTTATTTTAAGCTAAAATTAACTACATCCTTATTCCTATGAAAAAACATTTTACACTCCTGTTCATGATTCTTGTTTCTATGGTTGCCAATAACCTTTTTGGCAGTAATACCACCGGGAAAGAGAAATCCGTAACAGCCAACTTTTACACCGACATCACATTACTTACCAAGGGCAGCAGCATCAATTACGTAGATCTGTCGACAGGTTCGCCCGTAAGCTGGCAATGGACTTTCGAGGGAGGGCAGCCCGCTACCTACTCCGGAAAAATCCCGCCACCGGTAAAGTACAACATCAGTGGCCAGTTCGATGTGGTTCTTACGGTGCAAGACGCTTCCGGCAACACAAGTATCGAAACAAAAAGCGACTACATTTCTGTGGTGGATGCCCCACCGGGTTGGAGCGTGCAAGCGAGCGCAAGCACACATTTAATCTCGGTGCCGGCTTCAATTTCTCTCACAGGATTTCCATTTGGGTATGGCGATTTTTTAGGCGTTTTTTACCTCGACGAAAACAACCAGGAAAAGTGCGGAGGATTTACCATCTGGGACGCAACCAACAACCGCGCACTGATCGCCTTTGGCGACGACGCCACTACAACCATCAAGGAAGGCTTTGCCGATGGTGAACTGTTAAGCTGGAAAGTTTACCTATCGCAATATGCTGATGGAGCCAATGCTTCAGTAGTTTATAATCCGGCCATGCCGGTGAGCGATGGGAATTTCCACACCAACGGTATGTCGGGAATTACAGCTTTGGATGTTTCCTACACAATTCCGATGGTAGTGGAAGCGAGCGCATCTCCTGCGCAACTTTGTGCCGGCGATCCTGTTCAACTTACTGCTACCGCTACTGGCGGCACCATGACGTACAGCTTTAGCTGGAGCGCATCGCCGGAGGGGTTTAGCTCTAACCTGCAAAATCCGGTTGCTTTTCCTGATGAGAATACTGTCTATACTTTATTTGTTGATGATGGTGAGAATACCGCAACAGCTTCCGCAGCAGTGGTGGTAACAAGTCAGCCTGTTGCTGATGCAGGAGCTGACGACACAATTGTAGCTGGAGCACCGTTTACCCTCTCCGGCTCCAATGCTTCGGACGCCGGTGCGTTGCAATGGACTACCAGCGGCGAGGGGACTTTTAGCAACAGCACGTTGCTTCACCCGCAATATGCACCGGCCATTGCCGATATCATTGCCGGGCAGGTGGAGCTTTGCCTTACCGCACAGCCGTTGTCGCCGTGTACTTTGTCCGACACCGACTGTATGCAGCTTTTTATCGAACCCTCGGTAGTAGCATTTGCCGGGACCGATCATACCATCTGCGCTGATCAAAGTATTGTTTTGGTAACCGCTACTGCCGAAAATTTTAGAGAACTGATGTGGAGTACAACAGGTAGCGGAACTTTTGATAAATACAATCTTCTGCATCCTGAATATTTTCCTTCAGCGGAAGATGCAGCACTTGGAAGTGTTGATCTGTGCCTTACTGCCACCGCTCTGCCACCCGAGGTAAGCAGCGTTACCGATTGTATGACCCTTTCGTTTCAGCAACTGCCAGAGGTGGATGCAGGATCAGATCTTTTTGTTTGTCAGGGCAACGACATACAGTTATCAGAAGCTGCGGCTACCAATGCCGGAAACTTGTTGTGGACCACCAGTGGTGCCGGAACTTTCAGCAACCAAAACGCATAGAACCCAATATATTATCCTCACTTGTTCGATTATCAGGCGCAGTGTATTACGCTTACGCTGATGGTATCAGCCATCGAACCCTGCACCACCGGTGCCCAGGATGCTTTGGAAGTTTGTTTTAAACTACCACCCCAGCCCGATGCCGGCGCCGATCAGACCATCTGTGAAAATAGTCAGGCGGAGCTGCAAGGGAGTGTTCAGAACGGATGCGGCAACATATGGAGTTCCCGGGGTGATGGAACTTTCGATGATGTTAATAATCTCCAGGCTATTTATACACCTGGCTCCGCCGACATAGCGCAGGGCAGCGTTGTGATAATCCTTACCGGCCAGCCATGTGAACCATGCACCACCGCCTATTCGGATTCTCTTACACTTACGCTGCAACAGCTCGCTATCGTCAGCGCTGGTCCTGATGCTGGAATATGCTACGACGTAAATTTTGAAACGAACGAAGCCACCGCCGACAATTATGATCAGCTGCAGTGGTTTTCCACCGATGGCAACGGGTTTTTTGAAAATGAAAACCAGCTTCATGCTACCTATTACCCTTCTCCCGACGATTATATTTCCGGCTGTGTTACATTAACAGTGGCGGTGAGCAGCATCGATCCGTGTTATGCTGTTGCTGAAGATTATCTGGAATTATGTTTTCAGCAACCACCGGCAGTTGATGTTGGTGGGGATGCCACTATTTGCGAAGACCAGAGCTTTGCCATTTTGCAGGCTGAGGCCGAAAATTATGCGCAGCTGCAGTGGAGTGGGGGAGCCGGTATTTTTGATGATCCTACAAAATTGGATGCTATTTACACACCCGCTGCTGCGGAGGTTGGAACCCAGGTTGAGCTGTGTCTCACCGCAAGTCCGGTCGATCCATGCAGTGTGGCTGCAACGGATTGCTTTTCACTTTTTGTGCAGCCTTCGCCCGAAGCATTTGCAGGCGCTGATGTTACCTTTTGCGAAGGTGTTATCGTGGAATTGGATGAGGCCGTAGCAAGTAATTACACACAGGTGATGTGGATTTCCATCACAGGAATGGGCGAATTTTCTAATTTTTTTGATCTCAATACAAGTTATGCCCCTTCTCCTTTCGATTATCAGGCAGGTTGTATTACGCTTGCGCTAATGGCACAGCCCGTTAGTCCCTGTGCTTTTTCTGCGATCGATACGCTGGAGGTATGTTTTCAAAAGCCTGCCACAGCCAATGCCGGTCAGGATCAGACAATCTGCGAAACGGATAACCATCATTTGATCTCAGCGGGGGCATCTCTATTTTCGTCGGTAACCTGGACAACTTCGGGCGATGGAGCCTTCGACAATCCTCAGTTGTTGCACCCGGTTTACGCACCCGGCAGCAACGATATAACCGCAAAGTCGGTTCATTTGATACTCGCGGTTCAGGGCATTGCTCCTTGCAGTAATATCGCCGTCGATTCTATGAAGCTTACTATCCAACCGATGCCGGAGGTTTTTGCCGGCGACGACGCCATCGTGGTTGCCGGTGAAGCTTACGCAAATAGCGATGCAATCGTAGCTTTCGCTGATTCATTTTTCTGGCAAACTACCGGCGATGGAACCTTTGATGATCCAAATCTTTTGCATATGCAATACGTACATGGTTCCAATGATCAGATTGCGGGCAGCGTAACGCTTACGCTCATTGCGCAACCCACAGAACCTTGTCAGACAGCACACACCAATTCGTTGCTGCTTACCATTGCTTCTCCCCCCACCGTGTCGGCGCCCGAAGATTTCGTTATCTGCAGTGATGTTCCGGTGCTTCTTGCCGGAGCCGATGCCACCAATTTTTCTGCCTTACTTTGGCAAACCACCGGAGATGGTACTTTTGATGACCCCACCATTTTACAACCTTTTTATACGCCGGGAGAAAACGACGCTAATACAGGAACTGTAGAATTGTGTCTGACGGTTCAACCGCTTCTGCCATTGTTCCTGCCAGCCACCGACTGCATCGACATCACCATACAAAAAACGCCCACCGCTTTTGCCGGAACTGACCAGAATATTTGCGAAAGCGAAAACATCGTGCTGGATGAGGCTGTGGCCAACAATTATTCGGCAATCCTTTGGAGCGGCGGCGCAGGAAGTTTTGATAACGTAAATATTATAAACCCGACCTACACGCCGGCGGCTTCCGAAGCGGGAACCACCGTTACGCTTTGCCTTTCGGCGATGGCTATAGATCCGTGCACCA
>JAAYIU010000355.1 GCA_012523265.1 Bacteroidales bacterium
AATCAGGCTCCTGGAGATTTTGACAAGCGATGCCCAGATTATTATAAATGGTGAGCATTTCGTTGTGTGGCGAAGCAGGCTGCAGAGAATCGGTGAGGTGTTCAAAAAAAACGAGTGCTTTTTCAAAATAGCCTCTTGATTGTTGGTATTGCTCCAACTGCAGATACACAGCACCCAGATTTATGCGCCCGTAAGCAACACCCTTCTCATCGCCGAGGCGGGTATTTATTTCGATGTATCGCAAATAGTACTGTGTGGAAAGCTCCAGCAGGCCGTTGACGAAGTATGCGTTGCCGAAATTGAGACACGCATGTGCAATCAGTTTTTGGTCGCCCGATTTTTCTGCTATATCCATCGCCTGCTGTGCCGTGAGCAATGCTTGCCCGATGTCGGAGGCAGCCAATGCTTTGGAAAGCTCCACATGTTCGTGCACACGCGCCGAATCGCCCCGCGCCACCAGAGCCATGTAGCGCAGCGAATCGATTTTAATGGTGTCCTGTGCCTGCAATTGGCAATCGGAAATTACCAGAGCAACGATTAACACCACAATACCAAAAGTCGTTATTTGCTTCACCTTATCTGTTTCTATCGCCAAAGATAATTAGTTTTTAATCGGAACAAAAACAACACATTTTACTCCACAGGCAGTGAGCGCACAAAACCCTCTTCGAGCGAGATGAAGGTTTCGGTGGCTACTATCTCCGGGATGGATTGTATCTGTTCGACGATGATGTTTTTAAGATGTTCGTTGTTGCGCGCCAGGATTTTTACCAACAGCGAATATTTCCCCGTGATGTGGTGGCACTCGACGATTTCAGGGATCCGCTTGATTTTTTGAAAAACCTCCTCATGTGTGCTGGTGGCAATAAGATTTACCTGAAGCCCGATAAAAGCACAGGTGAGATAGCCAAAGCCGCTGCGCGAAATAGTTACCTGCGAGCCTGTGATGACACCGGCTTCGGTCATTTTTTGTACGCGCTGATGGATGGCTGCTCCCGACACTTTGCAATGGCGCGCCACCTCCAGATAAGGCATGCGGGCGTCGGCGGTGAGCAGCGCCAGGATGCGCCGGTCGAGGCTGTCGAGTTTAAAGTTTTCTGTCATGTTTTTTGTTCGGTGTTTGGTGTTCCCTTCGGCAACGGTGGTTGAGCTTGTAGTCTGAGCCAGTCGAAACCTGTCAGAACCAGCTCAGGGCAGGCTGTTGTTAGTTTTCACTGAAGACTGAGAACTAAGGAACTTTTTTCACAAACTAAAACCTGCTACTCAAAAATCAATCGGCAAACTTACAGTTTTTCGGGATAATCGTGTTTTAGATTTCAGTTTTTAAAATGATTGATACAGAAGTCACAAATTCGTTTTGTTTTCGTTAGTTTTGCTTCGACATTTAAAAATTTATTCATTAATAAAAATTATACGATTATGAAATTTGATCCGGCAAGTAAGATTCAGGATTTATTACAATTTGGCGAATATGGCGACGTAAACCCGTCGGTATCAGATTCGGCAACATTCACCTTTATGCAGGCCAAGACCATGCTCGAAACTTTTCAGGGCGAGGCCGAAGGATGTTTCCTTTACTCACGCCACTGGAACCCGAGCAACAAATATCTGGCTGATGCCCTGGCCGCCATGGAAGGGACAGAAGCCGCCTGGGTTACAGCCTCAGGAATGGGCGCCATCACCTCGGCAATTTTGCAACTTTGCAATGCCGGCGACCATATCGTGGCCAGCCGCACCACCTACGGAGGAACTTTTGCTTTTCTGAACAACTACATCGAAAAATTCAACATCGGGGTCACTTTCGTAAATATTACCGACCTGAAGGAAGTAGAAGCCGCCATCAAACCCAACACGCGCATTGTCTACACCGAAACTGTCACCAACCCGCTGCTGGAAGTTTCGGATGTACGCAAACTTGCCGACATCACACACAAACACAACGCAAAGCTGTTGGTCGACAACACCTTTACGCCAATGATGATCAACCCATCGCAACTGGGCGCCGACGTGGTGCTCTATAGCCTCACCAAATTTGTTAACGGGAAAAACGATTGCGTAGCGGGTGCCATCTGCGCAAGCGAAGAATTTATTGCCTCACTCATCGACGTCAACAGCGGCACAGCCATGCTTCTGGGGCCTGTGCTCGACCCATTCCGCTCGTCGTCGATCCTGAAAAATCTGCACACACTGCATATCCGCATGCAACAACACAGCCGCAACGCCATGTATCTGGCCGAAAAGCTGGAAGAAATTGGAATTCCGGTAAACTATCCCGGCCTAAAAAAACATCCCGGCCATGAGCTACACAAAACCATTATGAATGAAAAATATGGCTTTGGTGGCATGCTCTCTTTCGACGCAGGCACCGCCGACAAAGCCGCCGAGGTGATGGAGATGATGGAAAGCGAAGGCGTAGGCTATCTGGCTGTCAGCCTTGGCTATTTCAAAACACTCTTTAGCAATTCCGGTAAAAGCACATCCTCGGAAGTGCCCGAAGAGAAACAAAAAGAGATGGGACTTTCAGAAGGATTGATCCGTTTCTCCGTAGGACTCGACAGCGAAATAGACCGCACTTTCGAGATGATAAAAAAATGCCTAAAAAAAACGGGTATGATCAAATAAGGATTCAGTTTATTGGTACGGCTCAAAACGACACCGCGGATTTACAAGCGAGAGAGTTGGTAAGAATGGGCGCTTTGCACCTCATTCTTCCCAACTCTCTTCATTTAGCAGCATCTGTCATTTCTACTGAAATATTTGCAAGACTTGTCTGGAGGGAGAGCTCTATTATTCAACCTTTGACTTTCTGTACTTTACGTTTTATCCTCACTGTTGCTTGAATTATCATTCCCTGCGGTGAGTTCATCCAGCTCTTTTTTAAAACTGTTCCAATTTTTCATAATAATATTTTCCACCTCATCCCAATCATTTGGCGACCATCTGTTCATACTATCATGGAGCTGCTGTCGTCTGATTTTCAAGTTTTCGATTTTGCGCTTAGTTGTCGTGCTATAGGCACCACCACTCTCCCCCATCTGCACCTGGAAGGCATCAAGGCGCACCCGAATGCTGTCGAGTGATGCGTACATGCGTTCGCGAAAATCGGTAGGTCTATCGCTTAGCGTAGCGTCAATTTTCACTTCGTAAGCCTCCAGATCGCGCTGTAGATCTTGAAGCGTCTGAAAGCGTTCCTGCCTGCCGCGCGAATTATTGTCGTTGTAGTTGTCGCTTTGTGACCAATTACACCCACCGGCGACAAAAAGCACGCTCAACAGAGCAATCGAAAAGAGTTTAAACCGGGTTCCCATAAAAATTATCTTTAAAATATGATTTTGGTATTTTCAACAAAATGAGTTCATAAAAGTTTAGAATCATGCAGCAGAAGGTGCGAAACGGTTACCATTTTTTTTGAAATGAGATGATGGCGATTGTGTGGGGAGAGAGAGAAAACCTCAAACAGCCCACAAAAGCTGATACTATGCTCTTTCTACTACTTTGCTCTTCTGGCTTTCCGCTCCTCACGCCGCTCTGTGCGCTGGGCTTTTTTGTCTTCGTTCTGCCTGCCTGGAAGCAAGGTTGCTTTTAATCCGCTTATCACTGTTTTGGCCAGATAATTAAATATCGACCGCTCCTTATCCCGCTCGAAATACATCGTAGCTGTGTCGGCAGGGTTTTGATTGCTACTGTTGATTACAATATTGGCAAGCAAACTCAGCAAGCCACTTTTATCTTCGGGTTTTTCCGGATTATCTTTTAATACCGCCACCTTTAGATTGGCATAATTCAAAACCATCGGTCCTGCAGCCGATTCCTCTCCGGCATCGGCCCGTAGCCACAACGAGTTGATGGTGCCCTGCTCTATTTTTACGCCCTCGGTAGGCACAATCATTTGGTTGAAGCCGGTAAACTGCATCGGCCCCATCGTTGCATTAAAACTAAAATCGGCGCTTTGGATATTTTTAGGAAACATAATCTCCACCTTCATTTTACCATCACCAAAAAATATGGCTTGTACATCCCACATCATGGCGCCGCGACGGCTGATCACCGGGCGGATGTTGGTAACGTTGTAAATGGTTCCGTACAAACGGGTAATGGGCACTTCGCCAGGTGCATCGGCGTAGGGATCGATCTGCTGATAAAGAATATTGGCGTTTTTAACCTCCACTTTTTCGATATCCACCGGCAGAGGCAATGCGGCCAGCATCTGCTGCGGCAGCTTTGGGCGCCGGCTATGATCGAAGGGCACATTTTTATCGCGATAAGCAACAAGGCTGGCTTCAGCTATCACAATATTTCTGACATGAACGGTATCGGTGGCAACGAATCGGGCAAGATCAAAGTCACGAATTTCAAGGGTGGGGACGTTAAGCTCCATCCGGTCGGTCTGATAGCCCATTTTTTTACCAAATTCTTTCTTATCGTATTGGGGTATTAATTGTAGCTCCGATAGTGTGATGAGGGAATCGGTACCGGAGATGTCGACTTTTTGAATTACTATTTCATAAAAACCTTTTGGTAATTTATAATTAATCTCCCTTAAATGAACCTCTGTACGAGCAAAGGCATCCGCGGCAAGCGTTTCGGCAACTTTACCGAAAGGGAGATCAATTTTACGGATGTTAATATCAATATCGGCTACTGCCAGGGTTTCGAGGTTTTGGGTTCGCAACATTCTGCTAAAGCTTCCGCCAGAGAGAATGAAACGACGGATTGCAATACCTTTTATGTTTTTATCAGAAGAAGAAGTGTCGGCATGTTGCGCATTTTGCAACTCTTTGGCCGTCTGTTTTTCAGCATCCGTAAGGTGTTCGATCATTACGATGTGTGGCCCGCTGATGCGGATGGTGCCAAAGTGGATTTTTTTAAGATTAAAAGATAAATTCCTGGCCAGTCCATTCACAGCAAGCTTTTCTATTTGCGCATCAAAAACCACCGGATGCCGGAACCTGATTGAATCCGACCCATCGAAAAAAGATTGCAGCGGTTTTATTTTTAAATCATGAAAAACCACCGAAGCCGACCACAAATCCAGGTTGATGTCGCGGTAGCTAATCTCATACACCTTGCTGACGGGCTGCTCCTGGTAATACTTTGTGAGCAGCCTGTCGGCAATGGATTCGGCGTTGTAGTTGATGTAAATTAAGGCTCCGGCAATGATCGCAAGCAATATTAACAGAATAATTCCGAAGACTTTAAAAAACTTTCGCATAGGAGAACCGGTTGGTTTTTTGATGATGTAAGAGCCTGCCAAAGATAGACAAAGAACAATACCTTTGCGGCAAAAAAAATAAAAACCGTCGTGCTCATCAGATTTGAAAATATAGCTATCGGATACAATGGGAAACCGCTGCTTGATGGGCTTTCGTTCGACATCGCTGCCGGCGACAAGCTGGTGCTAAAAGGCGAGTCGGGTTCGGGCAAAACCAGCCTGCTGAATGTGGTGACGGGATTCGTAAGGCCGACCTCGGGGCACATGTTGCTGCATGATGAAATTAGCAACCGCGACAACATCCGGTCTTTGCGCCGCCAGATTGCCTATCTGCCACAGCAAATCAATTTTTCGGATTACGATGTTAAAGAATTTCTTGCGCTTCCGTTTACCTTCGGCGCCAACAAATCGATACGTCCCGACCGCGAAAAAATCCTGGAGCTGTTCAGCTTTCTGGGGCTGAAACCTGAACTTATCGACAGCACCATGCAGGAGGTGTCGGGTGGCGAAAAACAACGCATTGCTTTGGTGAGCTGTATTTTGCTTCAGCGCCAAATCCTGCTGCTCGACGAACCTGTGTCGGCACTCGACGATGCTTCCAAAAAGCTGGTAATGGATTATCTCTTCTCACAAAAAGAGCTTACCATCATCTCTGCCTCCCACGACGCCGAATGGGTGGCGCGTTGCAACAAAATTATCAACCTGCACCAACCCGCATCATGGAAACAATAGATATAAGCTGGGGAAACCTCTTCCTGGGCTACCTGCTGCTGGGCATCCCATTGTGGGCGTTTTGGTATTATCATACCGGCCTGGTGCGCGAAACGTTGGTGGCGGCAGCACGCATGACGGTGCAGCTGTTCCTGATGGGGCTTTATCTTACCATACTCTTCGAGCTGAACAATGCCTGGATAAATCTGCTGTGGCTCCTCATTATGATAGGCGTAGGCACCGGCACCACACTCCGCCGCAGCGAGCTGCAATGGCGCAAATTCCTGGTGCCGGTAGCGGTCGGCTCCCTGATTTCAATCGTCATTGTAGCTGCCTTTTTCCTGGGCATCGTTTTGCGGCTCGACAATGTTTTTGACGCGCGTTATTTTATTACCATCAGCGGAATGATCATGGGCAACTCTATGAAGCACAACATCATCGCCCTCAATGTATTTTATAAAACGCTTTCGCGGAATAAGCAGGATTACAAATATTGCATCGCCAACGGTGCCACCCGCCGCGAGGCGCTCCAGCCCTTTATGCGGCAGGCACTCAAGCTCGCCTTCAACCCACAGATAGCAACCATGGCCGTGATGGGACTAATTGCTTTGCCCGGCACCCTCACCGGACAGATCATCGGCGGCTCCAGCCCCGACACCGCCATAAAATATCAGATTTTGCTTATGCTGGCCATCTTCGTCGCCTGCATGATCACCATCATTATCACCATCAATATGGCCAACCGCACCTTGTTTGATGATTGGGACGACTTTGAGAAATTTTCATAAAAAAAACCGGCTCCCGTCGCAATGATAGAAGCCGGTTTCTTTTTAAATTCCAAAACACAAATTTCAAATTACAAATAAATCCCAAAAATCAAATTTCAAATACTCCGAAAGGCTTGGTTTTATTGAGTTTTTAATGATGAGATTTATTTGCGA
>JAAYIU010000207.1 GCA_012523265.1 Bacteroidales bacterium
ATAAATATTTAACTCATTGCTATTGTGACAGTTACAACACCATCTTATGAACAGCTCCAAACCTGAATTTTTATGCCTAATTTTGCCAAAACCTTTTTAGACTGGACTCATTTTTGTCAAAGAAGAACTTCAATTTCGTAATCTCCGACATTACCACTATGGAATTATTTGCTGGATGCAAAACAGTGGAAAAAAGAAAAGAAATGGAGAGTATTTTAAATTTTTATGCTCGAGCTCCCTTTACACAAAACGTTTCGCGAAAAGCCATTACTTTAATAAAAAGGTATGCGGTTACGACGAACACCCTTCACTTGCCTGATTTACTGATAGCCGCCACTGCCCTCAATTACAACTTCCATTAAAAACATTAAACACCAAAGATTTTGACTTCATCAAAGAAATTACTTTGCTCTGATTGAAAGGGTTTAACTGTTTGACTTAGCCGAATATGTGGCAATCCGGCGCAATTCCCGGGATGATTTCTACACTAATGAAAACACGCTATTTTTGCAGCTTCATAAAAAAAGCATGCATGGATTTATTAATAGCGGAAAAAGTACGCAAGCAGTTTGCAGGGCATCTCGCCCTGGATGATGTAAGCATCACCGTGCCCGAAGGCAGCATCTTCGGGCTGTTGGGGCCCAACGGCGCCGGCAAGACCACCCTCATCCGGATCATCAACAACATCACTGCTCCCGACAGCGGCCGGCTGTGGTTCGACGGACGCCCCATCAGCGCCAGCGACGTAAACCGTATCGGCTACCTGCCCGAAGAGCGCGGCCTCTACAAAAAGATGAAAATCGGAGAACAGGCGGTTTATCTGGCGCAACTCAAAGGGCTTAAGAAAGCTGATGCGGTAAAAGCACTCAAAGAGTGGTTTGAGAAATTCGACCTCGGCGCCTGGTGGGATAAGAAAGTGGAGGAACTTTCTAAAGGCATGCAGCAGAAGGTGCAGTTTATCGTAACGGTGCTGCACAACCCGCGCCTGCTGATCTTCGACGCGCCTTTCAGCGGCTTCGCCCCCATAAACGTTAATCTGCTCAAAGACGAAATCCTGAAAATCCGCGACAACGGCGGCACCATCATTTTTTCGACGCACAACATGGGCTCGGTGGAAGAGCTGTGCGACCACATCGCGCTCATCAACAACGCCGCAAAGATTCTCGACGGACCGATGAGCGACATACGCGCATCGCACAAAGAAAATTTGTTTCGGTTGCGTTACCGCAATGGCCACACCGATCTGGCCCGGCATCTGCCTACCAGTTACCAGCTACGCGAACAAAATGACGATGGGGATTTTATTGATGTAAAAATAAAAATCCCGACCGCCGATTCGCCCAACGACCTGCTCAATCTCGCCACCAGCCATGTGGAAGTACATGGCTTCTATGAGATTTTGCCCACCATGAACGACATCTTTATTAAAACCGTTGAAGCATCACAAAAAGCAAGGCATCATGCATAAAATATTCATCATCATCCGCCGCGAATACCTCACGCGTGTGCGCAAAAAATCCTTTCTCATCATGACGCTGCTGGGGCCTATTCTGATGGCTTCGGTGTATGTGCTGCCCATCTATCTTACTACTCTCAGCGACGAGGTGAAAGTGGTGCAGGTGCTCGACGAGTCGGGTGCCTTCGTTGATCAGTTTCGCAACACCAACGATTTTATCTTCACACCCATCGATAAAGGTTTTGAACCGGCAAAACAAGATTTTGCTGCCAGCGGCGACTATGGCTTGCTTTATATTCCTAAAACCGAACTCAGCGTTCCCGTTACCGGCATTTTTTATTCTACCCAGCAACCCTCCGCCGACATTACCACCCATATCAAAATTGTGATGAAGCGCGAGGTGGAGAGCCTCAAGCTCC
>JAAYIU010000475.1 GCA_012523265.1 Bacteroidales bacterium
AAGGCGGCTGGTATGATTTCTATTCCGATAAGTATTTCGATGGGAACCAGGAAATTTATGCAGCCAGCCCTGTCGATCGTCTTCCTGTTTTTGTTAAAGAAGGCAGCATGATCCCAATGCAGTCGCCGGTGATGTTCACCGACCAGAAACCCTCCGACACGCTGATGGTGCATCTCTATCGCAGCCGCGACAGTCGCGACGTTTCGTGGGATTATTATGAAGATGATGGCGTGACGTATCAGTATCAGGAAGGGAAATTTTATCAACGAAAAATGATTTATAAACCGGAGATCAATGAGGTGGTTTTTGGTGAGAAATCAGGAAATTACGAAAGTAAATTCACCTACATACAATTGGTTTTTCATGGATTTGATGATCCCGAGATGATGGTGAAGCTCGAAGGCAAGCCGCGCCGCAACCAGCCGACAGCTTTCGATTTTGGCCGTGCCGCCGAAAAAATAGCTCCTGCCGGCGCTGCACTTTCCGGTTTGCCTTCGGTGGTAATTCCCAACGAAAACGGGAAAATGGTGGTGAGTTGGTGATGATTATTTAAGAAACCAATTGTATTCCACACAACGCACATGCGTCTGCCAGCAGTGTGGCATATTTTCCGGGCATCACCAGATGATGGTTTCCCAATGGCCTCTCTCTGAGCAGCAAGGCATCCTTTTCGTTTAGCTTCACCTCTATTTGTGTGCGGCATGCGTGCAGGCGCTTTAGTGTGGAGGTTATTTTCCCCTGGGTGATGAACGCTTTTCGCAACTCTTTATCAAAACGAAATATCGTAATATCTTCCCCTGCAAACTTACCAGCGATGGCCGTTCCCAATCCTGTTTCGTAATGAGTGTCCACTTCAAATTCAGAAAGCAATAGGGTAGGGACGGTGCAGTGTGCCAGCCGCAGCGAGTTGGCAGAAACCATGACAACGTTGGCCATCCAGGGAATGATGCCGCAGATCGCTTTCGCAAACATCAAAGCGGCAGCACTGCACGTATCGCCTTCGCAGCCGGCGGCAATGCCCTGATCGGAAAGGTGTGCCAACGACAGGCATGCCGTTACCTCGTGTTGGCGCACCAAATCGAAACATCCTACGGTGATGGCATCCAGCTTTTCGCGGTCTATTACTTCCACAAGTGTAGTGTGCACACGTGCTGCATCTTCTGTTGCATGCGCGGAGCCGGTATGGAATTTTTTCATAAACCCGCGGTCAGGCTCTGCGGTGCGGTGATCGCTTAGCTGCTGCCACGAAAACTGTTTTAAGGTAATGCCCAACACCCTGGCGAGAACTTCGGGGGTGGTGTTGCTGGCGATGAGCCATTCCGATATCTCCCCGATCAGCCCGAGCGTCTGCCCACGGAGGATGGCGAGTTTTTGCGCCATCGAAGCATAATGTGCAGCGCGTTTGCGGTCGGCCTCATTGTTAAGATCGATGAGCATCGAATTAATATTATTCTGGTTCATCCAGGCTTTTACCTCGGTGGCTGCGGCATAAGCATTTTTGCCTTCGCTGGCTGCCAGGATGTAAAACCTGCCTGGCTTTGCCATTTGCGTTACCTCCATCTCCGAGCCGCCCGTCAAAAAAACGAGCATATCCGGGTCGGTCGAAAAAAATTGAAACTGAAGAGCGGGGAAAGCTGCAAGCAACTTTTTTTTGGCTTCAACAATCAGACGCTCCGGTGCACCGGTGTGGGTGAGAAATTTTACGTTGATCATGGCTTTAAATTTTTAAAC
>JAAYIU010000214.1 GCA_012523265.1 Bacteroidales bacterium
GGCCTTAGCTTTGGAGGTCACCACATATTTCAGCCAGTCGATGTTGGGTTTTTGGCGTTTGGAAGTTATTATCTCCACTTTGTCGCCATTTTGCAGCTCATGCCTGATGGGCACCACTTTGCCATTTACTTTTCCGCCGGTGCACTTGCTTCCCACGTCGGTGTGTATGTCGAAAGCAAAGTCGAGGATGGTGGCACCTGTACGCAGCTCACGCAAATCGCCTTCGCGTGTAAAGACGTAGATTTTGTCGGAGTTGATATGAATTTTGGAAGCGCTGCCGTGGTCGAGCTGCCTGGCGCCCAAATTTTCGAGTACGTTGCGCACGTCGTTCATCCAGGCGTCTACATTTTTACCATACGCCGATTCTTTGTAGCGCCAGTGGGCGGCCACACCTTTCTCGGCTTCCTCGTCCATGCGCCTGGTACGAATCTGCACCTCCACATATCTGTCGGATGGCCCCAGCACAGTGGTATGCAATGATTCGTAGCCGCTGGTCTTGGGAGTGGAAATCCAATCGCGAAGCCTCTTGGGATTGGGTGTATAAATATTGGTTATTAAAGAATAAACGCGCCAGCAGGCGGTTTTTTCGCTGTCCATCAGGGCTACATAGCGTTTGCGGCGTTCTTCAAAATTTTTCAGCTCTACCTGTTTCAGCGCCTCTTCAGCAGCCAGGTCATCGGTAACATCGCCATTGTGGTCGGTGCCGGAAGTTTCGCTCCCTTTCTCACGCCGTGCTCTGCGCATCTGCCGCGGATCGCCATAGGTTTCGAGGTTGTGCTGAAATTCCGCCACAAAATTTTCGTCCTCCGCCGTCATACATCCGGTGAGGATAAGACGGACAGCAAAGAGATCGTACACCTGATCGATGTCCACGCCTTGTACGTCAATTTTCTTTTTGATGGAGGTGATGGTCTTGGTGCGGCTTTTTATCTCAAAAGGTATCTTTTCTTGTTCGAGTACCCCGATGATGGGTTTGGCAAATTTCTCGATATAGCGTTCCTGCTCCAGCTTGCTTTCCTTCAGGTGGGAGGCAATCATGGTGTAATCCATTGGGTTGGTGTACCTGAAAGCATGGTCTTCGAGTTCGGCTTTTATCTGATACAACCCCAGCCGGTGGGCGATAGGAATGTAAAGATACTGCACATCGTCGAGGAACCACTTTTTGAAACGATCCGGCAGCCTGTGGTAGTTGCGCATGTCGTAAAGCCGGTGCGCCATTTTAATAAAAATAACGCGCACATCATCCACAGTGCTTAAAAATAACTTTCTAAAATTCTCCGACTGAAGACTTACCTTTTCGGAATGAATGGCCGAGATTTTCTTGAAACCTTTGACGATAGCCGACACTTCCGGCCCAACCTGTGCTTCCAATTCGGACGTGTCGTCGGTGAAATTTTCGATGGCATCGTGCAGCAGTGCAGCAATTACCGAAATGAGCTGCAAGCCAATTTCTGCCGACACAATGGTGGCCACATTGATGCTCTGCAGAATTTTAGGCTCCCCATTTTCGTGAAGCTGATCGCCATACAAATTACGGGCATAGGCAAAGGCGTGATCGAGCTTCGAATAATCAGTGGTGGTACACCCGGCACATGAGCGTTTCAACTTTTCAAACTTCGCAGCAATCTCCTTTTCGTCAGCTTCGATCATCGCAGTGTGGGGCGTTTTAGTTTTAAACTCTTTAATCAGTAATCAAACGCAAAGCACATTGGGTAAGTATCTTTTTCCTGATTTTTTAGACATCTACAAAAATAACAAAAGCCCGCAGAATGTTTGCGGGCTTGTTGCATATGGTTTTTGACCGAAGAAACCTTTTGAATTCCAATGTGGGAATTCTGAATGACTAAAAAAATCTTAAAAAAGAAATCCCAAAGAAACACAAGTTTGGAAAATTACTTTTTTGTTAATTAGTGTCTGTCTTTAAAGCAAGGTTTATTGAGGAAATCCATAGCCCAGGCAAAAATGCCTGGGCTACAAAAAGTGTGACTTTATAGACAGACACTAATTTGTGATTTCCCTCATTAAAACCCGGAATTTATTTCTGATCTCCTTTTGCCGGTCCTTTTCGCTGCGCACCTTGCTCAGGTGGCATTGCAATAGATTCGCGCATGCGGGTGTCGGCTTTAATATTTTCAAATTTGTAATAGTCCATTATTCCAAGGTTTCCGCTGCGGAAGGCTTCGGCGATAGCTTTTGGAATTTCTGCTTCGGCCTGAATCACGTTGGCACGGGCTTCCTGTGCACGTGCTTTCATCTCCTGCTCGGTAGCCACAGCCATGGCGCGGCGCTCTTCGGCTTTGGCCTGTGCAATATTTTTGTCGGCATTGGCCTGATCCATCTGCAACACTGCGCCGATGTTTTTACCTACGTCGATGTCGGCAATGTCGATGGATAAAATCTCGAAAGCCGTTCCTGAATCGAGGCCTTTTTCGAGTACCACACGAGAGATGGAATCAGGATTTTCGAGTACCTTTTTGTGTGAATCGGCAGAGCCTATCGACGACACCACACCTTCGCCGATACGTGCCAGGATGGTTTCTTCACCTGCGCCTCCCACCAGCTGTTTCAGGTTGGCACGCACCGTTACACGGGCTTTTGCGATAAGCTGAATACCATCTTTGGCCACAGCCGCTACCGGTGGTGTGTTGATCACTTTGGGATTCACCGACATCTGCACTGCTTGAAACACGTCGCGACCGGCAAGGTCGATGGCGGTAGCCGATTTAAAATCGAGTTCCATATTGGCTTTGTCGGCGGAGATGAGCGCTGTAACTACCGACTGCACCCGGCCACCAGCCAGGTAGTGCGCTTCCAGGTCGTTACGATTCAACTTGATGCCGGCCTTGGTGGCGGCTATCAGGCTATTGACAATTACCGGCGGCTTTATCTTACGCCAGCGCATAAGAATGAGCTGAAGCAATGAGATGCGAACCCCCGACACCAACGCCGAGAACCACAAGCCTACCGGCACAAAATAGAGTATCACCCACAATCCGAAGATAGAGGCAATTCCGATGGCAATAATTATTAAAGCATTTGATTCCATGTAGCGATTTATTTAAGTTTTACAAAAATTTTCTTCTGTTCGATTTTGGTGATAACAATGGCTTTGCCTTCGTCGATAAGTTCGCCGGGGCTGCTTACTTCGTAGTATTCGTCGTTGATAAGCGCTTTGCCCATTGGCGCCAGCCGTGAAATGGAAACGCCTTCGTCGCCAATTTTTATTTTGGCCAGATCGTGCATGTTGGCACGGCCATCAAGCTCAGTGTGCAGCATCACCCGATTCCAGGTTTTGGAACGCAGCGAAAGCGCCACCGTTGCTACCGACAACACGAGCGTTCCGGCAAGCACATAATGTCCGGTGAGGGTGGAATGGAAAGCATAAGTTTGCCAAATGCCAATAGCCATCAGGATAAAGCCCACAATGCCTACCACGGTGGTGCCGGGCACTACCAGAATTTCGAGAATAAGAAACAACAACCCTACAAGGATCAGTGCCAGGATGATGGTCCACGACATAGCGTAATATTTATTTTATTTGATGCTCGCCGTCAAACCTCTGCCGGAAAGTTCCGTGCAAAGTGGCTGGAGCACTTTAAGTTCACCATTTTTTACAGCACATTTGCCTTTGTAATGCACAATCAGCGTAAGCTGTTCGGCTGTAACAGGATCGTGATCACAAACCTCTATCAGCGCCTCTATCACGTAGTCGAAGGTGTGATGATCGTCGTTGTAAAGTATCAGTTTATACTCGTCAACCTGTACTTCTTTGGTTTGGTCAGCCTGTTCTGCGCGTTCTTTAAGCATAATAATCTTGTTTTTGGCGGAGACAATAATAGCTGTTTTTTATGAATGCCGACAAAATTAACCAATAAAAATTGGATAGCTAACGATTTCATATTTTTGTAGCCGGATATGAGCCAAAAAATTCAATCATTAATTATGCGGCTGCAGCAACAGCTTCGTCAACCACTGCCAGGAGCAGGTGCCCATCAGCGGCTGATGCCCGAAATACGCCGTCGTTATCCCGTTAGCCCCGATCTTTCGGCAGCCATGCCCAGCAGCGTGATGGCTTTGTTTTTCGAACAGGCCAACGACGTCCGCCTGGTGTTTATCCAACGCCCTTTTTATAATGGCGTGCACAGCGGCCAGATAGCATTTCCGGGAGGACGTGCCGAAAAATGTGATGCCGACATCTGCCAGACGGCTCTGCGCGAAACGGAAGAAGAAACCGGCATTTCTGCAAAAGACATCAAAGTGATAGGACAGCTTTCGGATTTGTACATCCCGCCGAGCAATTTTCTGGTGCATCCTTTTGTAGGATACCTCACGCATGAGCCGCACTTTGTGCCCGACCCCGTTGAAGTTCAGGAGGTCTTTACCGTGAAACTCGACGACCTGCTGCAACCTGATGCTATAAAAATGCGCACCGTCACCGGCAGCGACTACACCGCCGACGTGCCATGCTTCTTCGTCGACAACCGGATAATCTGGGGCGCAACCTCAATGATTCTCAGCGAGCTGATTGAGGTAATCCGGCGTTAATCGTTAAAGCAATAAGGTAATAAGGATGGTTTTGATAAATGAAAAATCCGTTTGATGTCAGGGCTAATGCCCACTAAAATACTATTGCTTTTTACCCCGGCCTTCAGGCCGGGGTTAGTGATTAGCCGGCTGCAAAATTCTATATCAGGGCCTTTCCGGTTAAAACTTTTTAATCCAAAATTTTAATTTCGCTTGTGATGGTTGCTGCTTTTACAAGCATTGCTGACACACCGCAATACCGCTCCTGCGAAAGGTTTACGGCCTTTTCGAGTTTGTCCATCGGCAAATCCTTGCCTTTGAAAGAGTAGGTGATGTGAATCTTGTGATAATATTTGGGATGCTCGTCGGTCATCTCGGCACCTACGGCAACGTTGAAATAATCGGGTTCGATGCGCATCTTGCGCAGGATAGAAATTACATCCATCCCGGTGCAGCCGCCCAACGACGCCAGGGTTAACGCTTTAGGGCGTGGTCCCAGGTTTTTGCCACCAACTTTTTCGTCGGCATCAATCATAAATTTGTGGCCATTCAGGCCAACTTCAAAGGTCATTCCCTCCTGCAGAGTTACATCAGCTATTGTTTCCATGATTTTATTGTTTTAATAATTTGGTTGCAAAAATAAATAAATAGTGCGACTAAGCCGATTTATTTTAATAATCTTAACAACACAGCCAATAAGGTAACAAGGTTGGGAAATTACTAATCAATCGCATGCTCTACTAAGGTTCAGGAAACAAGATAAGGTTTTTAATGCCACATAGACAATTACGAATTAACACAAAACAAAAATCTTTTTTATTTCACAGCAAACACCATCCTGCCCGGGACGATGCCGGCGCGGTATTCTGCTATAAAAGTTCCGTCGGCACGATAACGCAGCACCAAACCTTTTTGCTGGTAGTCGATGGCATCGGCAACAAAAATTTCGGATGTTTTGGGATGCACCGCCAGGGAGTTGAACAGATGCGTTTCGGGAGCATTCAACGGCTGGTCGGGCAAATCAGCAGCACTGATCGGCATTGTGTAAATGCCGCCATTGATAAAAAACAGCGAATCAGCATTTCCATTGGCGCAAAGCCAGGCCGGTGCGCTGTTGATATCGTCGAAGGTGAAAATATTTTCAGTTTCCAGCGACTGCGGATTAATCCGGTAAAGTGTCGGGAACTCGTCGCCCATCCAGCCACCGCTGCACAACACCCAGAGCTTTTCGTTTTTATCCACCACCATCGACTGTGGCTCCTTGCCGGTCATCACCGAATCGATCACCTGGTTGGTAGCCGGA
>JAAYIU010000118.1 GCA_012523265.1 Bacteroidales bacterium
CCAATTTTCCCAGAAGCCTCGTAGAGGCGACATTATGGTAAGCGACTTCCAAAAAATTCTAAAAATTGGTTACAGCCCATTCAGATTATATATTAGCAAACCAAAGTTATTCTACTTTTGAGCCCGCTTGCCCGATTGTTTCTCCGGGCAAGAATCCCCCAGTGTCCATGACCCGTATTTTAAAAAAAAACGAAAATGACAGAATACAACGGAGTGATAATGCAATACTTCCACTGGTACACATCAAATGAAGGTGTGTTGTGGAAACATCTTAAAGAAAACGCTCAAAGGCTTGCCAAAGCAGGAATCACAGCTGTGTGGCTACCACCAGCCTGTAAAAGCACAGCGGGCATCAATGATCCCGGTTATGGTTTATACGACCTTTTCGATCTGGGAGAATTTGATCAGAAAGGCACCGTACGCAGCAAATACGGAACGCGCGACGAATACATCGCGGCAATTCAGGCAGCACACAAAGCCAATATCCTGGTGTATGCCGATGTGGTTTTTAATCATAAAATGGGTGCCGACCATCCCGAAGAGTTTATGGCAACGCCTATCAATAAGATGAACCGCAAGGAAGCCACTGGTGAGATGCAGAAGGTAAAGTGCTGGACTAACTTTACCTTTCCCGCGCGGCAAGGCAAGTACTCGGAAATGCAATGGCATTGGTGGCATTTTAACGCTGCCGACTACAACCTGCACGACGAAAACAGCAATGCCATCTATCTGTTTGAAGGCAAAACCTTCGACGAAAACGTGGATCAGGAATTTGGAAATTTCGACTACCTCATGGGCTGCGATATCGATACCAGCCATGAGGAAGTGCGCGCAGAATTGCTGCACTGGGGAAAATGGTTTCTGAAGGCTACCGCCATCGACGGGTTTCGCTTCGACGCTGTGAAACATGTCAACTCACGCTTTTTCATGGAATGGCTCAAGGAGATGCAAAAAATTACCAGGCGGAAGTTGTTTGCTGTAGGCGAATATTGGTCGCACAACTCCGAGACGCTCCTACGTTTTATCGAAGTCACCGAAAGCAATATTATGCTTTTCGATTCGGTACTCCATTACAACTTTGCCCGGGCCAGCAAACAGGGAAAAGATTATGATTTGCAAAAAATCTTTGATGGCACACTGGTAAAAATTATGCCGCAACAAGCCGTAACTATGGTGAGTAGCCACGACACGCAACCGTTACAGGCGCTCGAGTCGGTGGTAGAAGCATGGTTCAAGCCGCTCGCTTACGCTATGATACTGCTGCGCCGCGATGGCTATCCCTGCATTTTTGTCGCCGACTACTATGGTGCCGAATACAGCGACACCGGAACGGATGGCAACACCCATCATATTGTGATGCCAAGCCACCAATGGATGATCAATCAGTTTCTAAGTGTGCGGCGGACCCAAGCCTACGGCGATCAATACGATTATCTGGATCATCCTAACTGCATCGGATGGACACGAACCGGCGACGAAAAACATCAAGGCGGCCTGGCCGTAGTTATGAGCAATGGCGATAACGGGACAAAACATATGCAGGCTAACGCCGATACCAACTATTACGATCTGACCCGGCATATCCGCGAAACAATTACCACCAACAACGAAGGTTGGGCCGATTTCAAATGCCTGGCAGGAAAAGTCTCGGTGTGGGTGCCGAAGAAAAAAGGTCGTAAGCAGTAGGCTGAAAATTACCAACCTTTATGCAATTAAAACAGGTAAAGCCTGTAATAATAGAATCACGCTATCTTCGCCGGATGAAAAATCATCAACTTATATTCGCTACCAACAACCAACACAAACTCGATGAGGTAACCCACCTGCGGGGGTTGAATTTTACCATTATCGGGCTTGGCCAACTTGGCTTCCACGGTGAAGTTCCCGAAGAGCACGAAACCCTTGAAGAAAACGCGCTGCAAAAGGCTCGCTTCATCAATGAGCGCTACAAGATGGATTGCTTTGCCGACGATACCGGCCTGGAAATTGACGCGCTCAATGGGCGCCCCGGCGTCTATTCGGCACGCTATGCCGGCCCGCAGTGCAACCCGGAAGACAACATGAACAAAGTTTTGACTGAAATGCAAAGCCAGACAAATCGCGCCGCCCGCTTCCGCACTGTGATTGCTTTGATTATGGATGGCCAAAACTATCTTTTTGAAGGAGTCATGGAAGGTGTCATTATCACCGAAAAACGCGGCCAGCACGGTTTTGGCTACGACCCCATCTTTCAGCCGAAAGGCTACAATTTAACTTTTGCCGAGATGGATCAGCACACCAAAAACAGCATCAGCCACCGCGCCAAGGCGACTGCCCGACTGATTGAATTTCTGAAAAAGAAAGGATAGGATCTGGGTCTTCTTAGTCCAAGTTCCAAAAATCAATAAATCAACCGTCAGTAGCCGGTGTAAACAGTTCCAAATAAATCTCAATATGGAAATCTCAATAACCAAACTGCTCCGAGGTTTGAGTTTTGGATTTTGGGATTTATTTGTCATTTCGGATTTGGAACTTGGGATTTATTAAAAAACAATACCCTGCCATCTGCTATGAAACCTTTTTACCAATCCAATGTTTTTAATAAAAACCAACAAAGAATACATAATGAGAAAGCTGATAATTGCAATACTTTTTGTAGCGACCACGCTGATTTCCGGGAGTTTCATGACCTCCTGCTCCAAAGTTCCCATTACTGGGCGGCAACAGTTGGCATTGCTCCCCGAGTCGCAGATGATGTCGATGGGCGTGGCGAACTACAACGAATTCCTTAAAGAAAACCCCCTCAGCAACGATGCCTCCAAAGTGGCGATGGTAAAAAACGTAGGGCAAAAGATTGCTGCAGCCGTAGAGCGTTACATGCGCGAAAATGGCCTGAGCGACCGTATTGACGGCTATAAGTGGGAATTTAACCTGGTGAAAGAAGACAATGTACCCAACGCCTGGGCGATGCCTGGCGGCAAGGTGGTGATTTATACCGGAATTTTGCCTTACACCAAAACCGAAACCGGACTGGCCGTGGTGATGGGACACGAGATTGCGCACGCCGTAGCCCGTCATGGCAACGAACGTATGAGCCAGGCGCTGCTGATCGAAACCGGCGGCACCGCCCTAAATCTGGCGCTGAACCAAAAACCCGAACAAACCCGCAACCTTTTTATGATGGCCTACGGCCTTGGCACTCAGGTGGGCATTAGCCTGCCCTACAGCCGTACCCACGAAACCGAAGCCGACAGATTGGGTCTGATTTTTATGGCCATGGCTGGCTACGACCCGCACGAAGCTGTCGCGTTCTGGCAGCGCATGTCGCAGGCTGGCGGCCAAAAGCCTCCCGAATTTCTCAGCACGCATCCCGCCGACGAAACGCGCGTTAAAAACCTCAGAGAATACATGCCCAAGGCTATGAAATATTACAAGCAATAGAGGCTTTCTTAGCATTCCACCCTGAACCATCTCTTGATCAACCTTAGGCCGACAACCATTTTTTGTCGGAATATCTTACTTTTGTTGGATGAAAACACAACCACCCTTCGATAATAACCGCTGGACGCTAAGCGGAAAAACAGCATTGATTACAGGTAGTACCAAAGGCATTGGCAAAGCTATCGCCGAAGAATTCCTGCAGCTCGGCGCCTCCGTATTTCTCTGCGGACGCAACCCGAAAACCCTCGAAGCTACTTTAGCCGCTTTCGCTAAATATGAAAACCAGGTGGATGGCGCCGCATTGGACTTGTCGCTTCCTGCCGAGCGCGAAGAACTCACAGCGCTGGTGAGCAGCAAGTGGGGCAAGCTCGACATCCTTGTGAATAATGTCGGCACCAACATCCGCAAAAAAACCTTAGCCTACACCGAAGAGGAGATAGAATATCTTTTACAAACAAATCTGAAATCGGCGTTGGATTTATCGCGTAAGTTCCACCTGCCGCTCTGCAATTCAGGGG
>JAAYIU010000131.1 GCA_012523265.1 Bacteroidales bacterium
AAACGGGCCAGCCTAAAAATATTTTTAAATACACGACTCTCAACAAGATTGAATTTTGGGAGTTATTAGACCGGACTCATCTTTTTATTAAGCATGTTCTTGTTGATGCTGACAGGAACTTCAGTTTTTGGTCAATTTACGGTTACCAAAGATACTCTGGGGGGTGATCAGGTTTTGGTGCGAATTGAGCATCAAAATGGTCGCAGCGCTGAGTATCTGCTATCCGGCGATGAAGCCGAAATAGATGTTGGATGGATCGATAACAAGATAACCGAAAGCAGCCCAACAGGTTTTGGCGGTGATGCTTTGGTTTCGACCATACAGCTCCCGTCCGACGAATATTCCTCTTCGCCCATACAGATGTTTGATGCGGGCAATAAGATTTATTTCTTTGGCACCCGCGAGATACTTGTTGTGGATGCTGTGAGTGGAGCAGTTACCGCAACCATACCTTTGTCGAATGCTGCAAATCTGAATGTTGCCGTATTGCTTAACCAACTGCCGGTAAATAAGTTTATCACAGGCAGTATTGCTCACAACCGGCTTTACTGTGCCGATGCCACCAATCGTTTTTATGTTATTGATATGCTTACAGATGAGATTGTAGCAACGCACAGTCTGTTTACTTACCAGCAACAGTTGTCAACATCTGTAGTCTTTAATCCGGATGCGGATGTTGTGTATTGGATGCTGAACACCTGGGATGGCAGCGGTAATACGCAGATCAATGCTTACAATGCTGTAACCGGTGCATTCATCACACAGCGGGTTTTCGCGCAACAGATCAACGACATGGAGTATCACGGCGGGGGCTTGTTTGTAACTCATGGCAGCGATCTTTTAAAGTTAAACCCGGGAAACCTTCAAACGCTTTTTACACATTCGCAGGTTAATAAAAATTACAGGAAACTTTTCCGCATCAATACTGATATGATTGCTGCCAGTCACATCGACAACGGCCCTGGTTTTAAATCGGTGCAAGTTTTTTCTGCCAATGATCTTAATTTTATTCAAAATTTGGGTCCTGTTGGTAAAATAACGATCCGAGACGGGAAGAGCTTTGTTCAAAATGGCATCGAAAGCTTCTGCCTGATGATCACACAATATGATTATACAGATTTCTTCTTTTATAAAATGATTAATGGCATTTATGTGGAGTATGGGAACAAGCACTACCATTACTCAGGAAGAAAAATGGTTATGAATGCAAACAACTCCTATGCATACGTTGCCGGGAATTCTCTTGCCCGGCTCAACCTGCGAGATCACAGCCTTTACGGGATGGATAATCTGAAAGGGTGCGACGCCTACGATGTATTAGTCAACGAGAGACATGCTACAGCCCTGGTGTATGCTGCCAGCCCCATCGAAGGTACCTACAGCCAGCATGCAACAGATTGCAGCCTACAGTTGATGAACCAGACCGCTTTCAAAACCAGCACCGGCTGCTTCAATCCACAAAACAAAAAAGCTTATTTTTTGAACAGCCGCATAAAGTATGAGGATTCGGGACTTGCCATTGTGGACGCCACTACCGATGAGGTGATAGATATAGTGCCCCTTGGGGAGGACCTTATCAGGGCCATTTATAATGAGTAAGTCAACAAGGTGTTTGTTGCTTCAAAGAACGGCATGAAAGTTTTTGTTGTGGATGGACAATCCAATCAGTTGGTACATACTCTTGCATTCGCCGGGAACTTACACCCTATCGAGGAGTTATTTGATACCGGTGATGAAATTATTTGCAGAGCGTACGATAAAGTTTACCTTATCAATCCGGCTGACTATTCTTATACCGCCCTCACGCTTCCAGGTGCAGTTGCGGGCAAAAAATGCAAAGACATCGCTTATAGCCCAAATGCCAATGAGGTGTATTTGTTGTTAAACACTGGCTTTACTAAGATCGTGGTAATTGATTTGACTACTTCCACTATCAAAGAAGTTTACGAGTACAACATACATAGGGCGGGTGAGCTGGCTTACAACCATGAAGAGGATTTAATTTATCTGGTCAACCTTGCCTATCCCAAATTTTATGTGATCGACCCCGCTGATTTTTCCATACAGGGCGAAATCAGCTACACCACCGAACTGCTATTCGGGACCATATATATGGAGGTTGATTATTACCGCAACAAGGTTTGGCTCACCTGCTCACGATCTCCGTATGCTGAGGATAACTACAGGGTGATCATCGATCTGGCCGATAATAATATTAGTTACAGCACCCTTGATGAGATAACTCCCACACTTGCTTTCAATCGCCTTAACGAGCGCTATTATTACAACCTGCTGGCTGAAAATGTGAGTGGGACGCCACAACTTGCCATTGGGGTAGCCGAAGGGTTGGATGATGCAGAATTGGATTATCTCTCCACGGGCAACTATTTCAATCGCCCTTACGCTATTGGCAGTTCTGGTGAAAAGTACAATCCGGTGTTGCACACCAGGAAGAACAAACTCTACTGGCCCAATGGCGATTTCTCCAACGTTTCGGTGGTCAGCGCCTACACCGACCGGCTTGGCCTTAAGAGTGGCTGGAACTGGCTCTCCTTCCCGCGCCTTGAAAGAGCGTACAACAACCCGGCTCCGTCCATTCCTGTGCTTGAACGAATTAATTACTTTCCATTGGTGAAATTATATTTACAGGGAAATGAATCGGGCTATTTAGTGTCTGTCTATTAACTTTATATTGTTGATAACTAATTAGATATATACGAATTTGTGAAATTATCTTTTGTATCTTTGAAGAAATTATTTAACTATGAAACTCTTCGAGGATTTAAAAC
>JAAYIU010000031.1 GCA_012523265.1 Bacteroidales bacterium
ATCATGGGCAGAGCGCCATGAACAAACAAGAAGTTTTCGAGGTCGTGGAAGCTTTTGATTTAAAAGCAAAATATAAATAATTTACACTTTTTACAGTAAATTACTATCACATACATCCTGCTTGCCATACGTTTATATGTTTTTATTAAAGTATGTTAAATGTAATTGTTCTAATTGATTTATTATTTTTCTTTGATTCAACTAAAATTTATTACTAATTCAAAAATTATAAATCATGAAAAGTAAAATACCTAAACTTTTAATTCTCATGTTTACATTTATTATTGCGTTAAGTGGTTGTAAAAAGGATTCTGAAGTAAAAACGTACAGCTGCAATTCCGAAGTGGATAGCTGGGTGAAATCAAATCTTTCGAAAATTAAATCCATGGAGAGATTGGATATTTTAAATTACCCTTCTATTTATCAAAAAGGAATATTTAGAGCTTCTACTCCAGAAAAACGTCTTATTTTCTGGCAAGAAAAATTAGACGAAGTTCTGTCTTTGGAATGGTTTGAATATGAAAGGCTTCATATTTTAATGCTAAAATCAGAGATCGGTATCAACTGGTTTGATGAGTCCTTATCACCCAATGCAAAAGAAGATAAAATAATATTTATGAGTGAGTGGCTAAAATTTGGCATGGAAGAACTCAGGTGGTCTAAGGCTCTAATCCAATCTATGCTAGTTGTATTAGAAACAAATAAGAGTGACAATGGTTTTTTGATGGAATCTGTTCGTATTCAAACAGATAAAAATTTTAAAGTTGATCCTTATTATGGAGATTGTGAATGCGGCCAATCTGATGATTGGTGTGATATTCCCGGAACCGGAGGCGATCTTGCTTATTGTAAAGAAGATAATGACTGCAGTGCATCTTCACTTGGATGTGGAACCTTATGGCTATCTCCTTGTGATGGAATGTGTGAATTGGGCATGGCAAATCCCGGTTAATTTATAGAAATATGAAACATCAAAACTTTGTACTTCATTTCTGACCTATTTTCATATGTAGAAAATGAAAATTTGGATAAAAATTCTACTTATCACCATCATTACTTTGGCCATTGCCTTGCTTTCAGGCGCACTGAATTGGATTAACCAGTTTGCTATTGCTGGCGTGTCCTACTTTGTAAGCGGATTGCTGTATCGCCCAAAATTTAGAATATCGCGCTTCGTTTATCTCCTCATTGTTCTCATCCCATTTATCGCCATTTATGGTGGATTTGCAATTGCTGGAAATCATATTCATGCTTATCCCATTGCCTTTGTGCCGATAATTACTATTTCGGCAGGAATAGCTTTAAAGTATTATTACTACAAATATCAGCACCTAAAGAAAATCATCGTTCTTGCGGTGGCTTTTTGTTCGATTATTCTGGCAACAGCCTACATCGGCATGCCCAATTGGCTTGAATATGCATTTTCGATGGATTATGATCAAACATTAGTGGCGCCTGACATTTGCCTACAGGACGCTGATCATGCCACCGTGTGTCTGGATGAACAGAAAGGAAAAGTATTGGTACTCGACTTCTGGAACTCGGGCTGCGGTATCTGCTTCCGGAAGTTTCCTGAAATGGAGGCGCTCAAACAACATTACGCCACCGATAATGTGGAAGTGATCGCAATAAACCTTTTACTAAGAAGGGATCATTCCGACAGCATCGTTGCTTTGGCAAACCGATTACCTTATTCTTTCAGGAATTGTTTTACAAGCAGAGAAAGTGCCGACTCCTTGCGCAAATATTTTGGGATTCAAGGCGTTCCGCATCACGTGGTCATCAATCCCGCCGGTGAGGTAATACACAATGGCAGATTGGCAACCGAAAGACATATCAAAATTAATAACGCATACGATATCATCGATGAGGCCTTGCGTGAGGCCGGGAAAGGTTATTAAACTCTCGGAGGACTTCTGGATACTCCGAAAGCTCATCGGGAACTAAGCGCCAGCTAAAACTCCCGGAGGTCTTCGGGATGCTCCGAAAGCCTACCGATGATTATTAAACCCTCTGGCCGTTATTTACCTACTCGAAGCCTTCCGAGAGTTAGACGGGTGGCACCCTGGCGGCTTTCAACGTATTGCCGGGCAATTTGGGCAGCAGCCTTGCGACGTGATCCATCGGTGAGCAGCGGCAATGCAGCGGCAAGAAACTCTTGTTCATTTCCAAAAGAAAAAGCACCACCTTGCGCGATAAGCTCCACTGCTTCGCGAAACTTATGGTAGTTGGGGCCAAAGAGAACTGGAAGCTCAAAGGTTGCTGCTTCCAGAATGTTGTGAATTCCCACGCCAAATCCACCGCCGATATTAGCCACATCAGCATATTGGTATAGATGAGATAAAATTCCGATGTTGTCGATGACCAGCACACGCGCTTCGGCCAGATTCTGGTCACTGGCCTGCGAAAAGCGCACCGTCTCGTGGGGCAATGATTCTACCAGTCGTTGGATGCGTGCTTCGTGAACTTCGTGGGGAGCTATGATGAATTTAAGATTTGGAATATTTTTCTCGATCAGCAGCCGCACCATGGCTTCGTCGGGCGGCCAGGTGCTGCCGGCAATAAAAACCTGATGCCCTGCGGCAAATTGCTCCACCAGCGGAAACGATCTCTTTTGGCGTGCAACTTCCGCTACCCTGTCGAAACGGGTATCACCACTAACGCTGGCTTGCGTGATGCCAGCCTTTGCCAACAGATCGGCCGATTGCTGATCCTGAACAAAAAAGTGGTCGAACCTTTTCAGCGCTGCCAGTTGCCACCGGCCATACCAGCGGAAAAACCGCTGTCCCGGACGGAAAATCGACGAAACGCCTACCACCGGAACGCCTGCTTTGTGCAGCTGGCGCAAATAATTAAACCAATATTCATATTTAACAAAGAAAACAATGTGCGGCTTTACCAGCGCCACAAACCGTCGCGCATTACGCATGGTGTCGGCGGGAAGGTAGAAAATATAATCGGCGCCCGTGTAATTTTTGCGCACCTCATAGCCCGAAGGCGAAAAAAAAGTAACCAAAATTCGATGATCGGGATATTGTAATTTGTAAGCTTCTATCACCGGACGCCCCTGCTCAAACTCACCCAGCGAGGCGCAGTGAAACCACGCCAGCGGACGGTCGTGCTTAATAGTTTTTTGAAGCTTATCGAAGATGTGACGCCGGCCGGCCACCCAAAGCTTTGCCTTGGGATTCCACAAAGCTGCCAGCCTCAGGAGCAGGGTGTAAAAATGGATAATAAGATTGTATAAAAAAGTCATCGGAATGATGATTTGCTGCAAGGTTTTAATAATAGTAATAATCTTCGGGCATGCGCTTGTTAAAGGGAATGATCCATCCTATCTTGGGCCCGATGAGCATGTCGAAGCGCGGGGCATCGTCGCGGCGCATGGTGTCGAAGTTCATCGAGCGGCGGTTTTGTGTCCAGGCCTGCACCACCTCTACTCCGGCAAAAAAGTTGGCCAGCCGGCTTTCGCCGTGATAGACATAGCCAACAAATTGCACCGTACTTAAACCATTGGTGAAACGGTCGTAGCCTTTTTTGTAATCGTCTTTGAGTGGCGAAGCGGCTTTGTTTTTGACCTGGATATTAATTTTGTGCTGCATGTAACCGGCACCCGCCATCAGCAGCAAGCCGGAGTTAGGATTTGAGCCAAATACCGGAATCACCTTACCGATGCGAAAGGTGCTGTAAAAACCGCGTTCGAAAAAGGAAACTTCGGCAAAATGTCCCTGGTCGTCGATAACAAAGCCATCGGAGTTGATGAGATTTTGGATGAGTGAATCCTCGCGTATGACGTTGCCAAAGATGAAGTTGATGTCGGCATTGAAAATCCAGTTGGAGGCAGTTTTATGAAAGAAACCAGAGCCGATGGTAGCCGAAGAGCCAAATTGGTCGGCCAGGTCGCCGCCGGGCCACTGCCACGAAAAAGAGGGATAGATGCTCCACATGGCCTCGGCTTCAGCTTCGGTGGCTTTGCTTTCGGTGTTGTTGGATTGCCCAACGACCAGCAGCGGCATCAACGCTATGGTCAGGCAAAAAGGTAGTAGCAGCTTTATTTTCATCACAAAACAACGCAAAGATACACGAATGATTATTGGGTGAGTGAAGGAATATCTCATTTGGCAGAACTTCAGAAGGAGTTATGAAATTCCAAAGCCACAGAAATAACTCACAAATAAATTTTGAAATAAAAATCCACCACTGTGGGCTGCAGACCGCCTACTCCCAGACAGGCTTCTCTTTTTTAAGAAACGCCTGCATCCCAATCTCCCCCTGATTTCCTTCGCCGAAAAGTGAACCGAAGCGCAAAGCTTCCAACTCCTGGCCTTCGTCAAAAGGAACGAACATCGCCTGGCGCGTCACCTCCTTGATGAGCCTGACAGCTTTAGGGCCTTTGGCAGCGATGGTGTTAGCGATTTTTAGCGCTTCTTCCATCAGATTTTCGGGCTGTGTTACTTTTTGCACCAATCCAATGCGCAAGGCTTCGGCAGCGTCGATGGTTTGGGCGGTCATGAGCAGATAGAGCGCGTTGGCCAGACCAACCAGCCGCGGCAGACGCTGGGTAGCCGCATAGCCGGGGATCAGTCCCAGGTTTACTTCGGGCTGTCCGAATTTGGCGTTGTCGGCGGCAATGCGAAAGTCGCAGGCCATGGCCAGCTCGAGGCCTCCGCCCAAAGCAAATCCGTTGATGGCCGCTATCACCGGCATGGCCATCTTCTCCAGCGAACGAAAAGTGTGCTGTCCCAGCCGTGAGAAAGCCGTTCCCTGATGCTGGTCTTTGTCGACCATCTCGGCAATATCGGCGCCGGCAACAAAAGCTTTGCCTTCGCCCGTAACGATCATCACCTTCACTTCTGGCAAGGTGGCCACGTGGTGAATCATCGCATCCATCTCATGGAAAAACTGCGTGTTGAGCGCATTCAACGACTTGGGGCGGCTGATGGTTACCACCGCCACCGCTCCATCGGTTTTTAGTTTTAAAATTTCGAAATTCATGGCTTCTTACTTTTTATTACGATTAACAATTCGTCTATTTTCGACAAAAATCTATAATCCTATGAGAATTACAGTAAAGCATTTGTTTCAATCCTCACCTTAACAAATAATTAACAATAGTAAAAAAAATCTGGTAAACAGTAACTGATATCTTTGCGTTTGTTAAAAATAATTGATAACGCATGCGCAGCATACTTTTTAAAATATCGGTGATCTTTTCAGCGCTTCTTCTGCTGATAGCGACGATGGGGGTAAATATTTACTCGCACGACTGCACCTGTTGTGCTTCCTCACAAATTGCCATCATGGAAGTTCCGGATGCATGCTGTGGCGATGTTGCAATCAGTAAAACGAACGATCCTGTTGAAGAACGCACCTGCCACATTACCGACAGCCATCATTCCGCACACAAGTGTCATTTTGATCATCGCTATTACAAACTTGACGTAACGTTTACTTCACCGGTGGTAGTGGATGTGATGCCGATGATGCTTTCGCTAAATGCAATCATACTGCACGAGCAGCAGCCCATCGTAGTGGAAGATACTACTAAAAATATCCTGCAACTCCTGCAACACCTCCCGCCAAAGCTCGTCCACCGGGCATTTATCATCTTTACCCACACGCTGAAGATTCCTTTTTAAACATCTGCTTCTTTTCTGATTCATTGTGTCGCTCATCAGCCGGAAATTGATGCAAGCGGTTCATTTTTTTATTAATAACCAAAAAAGAACAGATTGTTTTATGAAAATATTAATCACAATTATGACTTTTACCTTGTTGGCTTTTTCTAATTTACACGCCCAAACAGTAAGCGGAAAAGTATATGGCGTAACCGAAGACGGCAAAAAAGAGGTGCTGCCGGGTGTGAATATCTATTGGGCTTACAGCCTGCAAGGCACCACCAGCGACATACAAGGGAATTTTAAAATTACGCTTTCGCGGAATGCCAAATCCCCCGCCGGACATGCGCCTGACGATGACGGGAATAACCACGACGGACATGACGAGCACCTTTTGGTGTTTAGTTTTATCGGCTATCAAAAAGACACCATCCATGTGCACGAAAATATGAAGCAGGTGGAGATCGTGCTGCGATCTGACGAATACCTGGAAGGCGTAGAGATAGCCGCGCGGCAGAAAGGTTCGCACATTTCGCGCATGGATCCCATCCTCACCCAAAACATTTCGGGTGCCGAGCTGCACAAAGCCGCCTGCTGCAACCTTTCGGAAAGTTTTGAAACCAACGCCTCGGTGGATGTCAACTACAGCGACGCCCTTACCGGCGCCAAACAAATAGAACTCCTCGGGCTGGCGGGCATCTATTCACAACTGATGACCGAAAACATCCCCAACTACTACGGTCTGGCCAACAGCTTTGGGCTGATGTATGTGCCGGGAACCTGGATGGAATCGATACAGGTGTCGAAGGGAACGGCTGCGGTAGTGAACGGCTATGAGTCGATTACCGGACAGATCAACGTGGAATACAAAAAGCCCGATGCCAGCGAGAAGATTTATGTAAATGGCTTTGCCGATAGCGACGGGCGTCTGGAAAGCAACCTGAATGCTGCCACCAAACTAAGCGATCGCTGGAGCACGATGATTTTCGGACATGCCAGCAACAACAGCCGCCGCGACGACCACAACGGCGATGGATTTCTGGACCATCCGCTCTACACGCAATACAATGTGTTTAACCGTTGGAAATATGCCACCGAAAACTTCACCACCCAATTTGGATTTCAGTACATCAACGAAGAGCGCACCAGCGGACAGGAAGAGTTCAACCTGAACGACGAGCGCATCGTCACCAATCCTTATGGATTGAATATCGCCACCCAGCGCGCGCAGGCTTTCTGGAAAGGCGGCTATATTTTTAGCCGGCCGGCCACCAGCCTGGGGGTTTTGAACTCCTACACCTGGCACGAACAAAACTCGTTTTTCGGGCTGCGCACCTACGATGCCGAACAAAACAGCTATTACGGAAACGTAATTTTTAATTCCTACATCGGCAACACGCAGCATGCGTATAGCACCGGCGTAAGCTATCGCTACGACAACTACGCCGAGCAACTCGACGACAGCGCTTTTGGTATGAAAGAAAGTGTGCCCGGCCTGTTTTTTCAATATACCTACAACAATCCCGAAAAGGTGACTTTTATTGCCGGCATGCGCGCCGACTTCCACAACCACTACGGCACCTTTTATACACCACGCGTGCATCTGCGCTATGCGCTCACGCCCAAAACCATCGTCAGGCTCTCGGCAGGAAAAGGCTACCGCACGGCCAAAGTGCTGGCAGAGAACAACTCACTGCTGGCAAGCTCACGGCAAATTATCACCCACGGTGCCTTGCAGCAGGAAGAGGCTTGGAATTACGGCATCAACCTTACCCAATATGTCGACATTAGAGGCAAAGAACTTACCCTTAGCGCCGACTTTTACAGGACAGATTTTGTGAATCAAATTGTGGTGGACGTGGACAGCGACGTGCATGAGATAAACATATACAACCTCGATGGCCGCTCCTTTAGCAACAGCCTTCAGGTGGAGGCTTCGTACGAACTGATAAAACGCCTCGACGTGGTGGCAGCCTTTAGAATTAACGACGTGAAGGTTACCTATAACGATGAGCTGCTGCAAAAGCCGCTGGTGAACCGTTACAAAGGATTGCTCACGCTGTCGTATGCTACCAACCTCAACAAGTGGCAATTTGATTTTACCACGCAGCTCAACGGCGACGGCCGCCTGCCCGACACGCAGATGAATCCGCCGGAATACCGCCGCCCCGAAACTTATGCGCCTTACACCATCCTGAACACACAGGTTACACGCTACTTCAAAAGGTGGAGCATCTATGCCGGCGGCGAAAATCTGCTCAACTACACGCAGGACAATCCGGTGATAGCCTCCAACGATCCGTATGGCCCCAACTTCGATGCTTCGATGGTGTATGGCCCCATCATGGGACTGAAAATTTACGCAGGATTCCGATTTGCCATCGACTAAAAGGAAACATTTTTCATTAAAAATTTAATTATTAATCATTAAAAATAACAGAAGTATGAAAACACACAAGATCATCACAACCATGCTGGCGCTAATGGCGCTGGTGGTGGCCACTACAGGAACTTTGTACGGCCAAAAAGCAGACAAG
>JAAYIU010000269.1 GCA_012523265.1 Bacteroidales bacterium
ACAAACCCTAATGGGAACATAGGCAGATAACGACCACTCACCTCAACGCAGGTGTAGTGGGAAACGTGATTTTTTAAAAACCACACGTTCAGCCTCTTAGTCGATTTAGGTGTCAAACTCAAGAAAAAGGGGATGGATTTTTTTTATTTAGGTTTTAAAAAACTGAATGAGGTTTTTAATGTCAAAGACCTCATCCCCGCCCAGCTTATTTACATGGTTCGAATTCAAGAAAGACATTGCTGGTTAAAAGCACAAAATAACTCCTGCCTGGAAGCAGCGCTGGCAAAGTGTTGATGTCCTGAGCTGGCCAGTAAATGCCGGGTCCTGCTATTTCTTTTACCACAACCAATTGATCGGGGAAGGAATTAAACAGCTCATTGACAGAAACAGGGCAGGAACTTAAAACGGGCATGAGATTCCAGCCTGCCTGAAGCTGGAGAGATTGTGGTGCTGCCGGTTCGCCATCGATTGACAACGTCACTGCTGATGAAGTTTTGATGGTGTATCCGGAAAACGAATCCCAGTTTACGAGCGTGTTGATGGACTGATCGGGCCAAAAGATTCCAGCAGGATTCTGAACAATGACAACCTGATTCATTACTTCAGCAAAAATGGTTTCGAGTGCCGGATCGGCGGGAAAGAGATAGATCGACAGGCCGCTCCATCCCGCAGGAATGGTGATGATTTGTTCCGCCATCGATTCATCGGCTATGGTTATAGTATAATCCTCGGTTTCGCCGTAGCCAAAGTTGCTGCACGGATCGGCGGAGGATTTATTGTACTGTGCCCGGATGCGCAGCCGTTTGTTGCCGGTGTTTACATCAGACGGCATAACGAAATCCGTTGCGTAAACCACCGACGAATTGGCCAGCACAAAATCGCTTATCAAAAGCTCGTCGGGTTCAAAAGTACGGTTGCTGTTCAGGTCTATCCACAAACTTGCGCGCTGATTGCTAAAACCTCCTTTCCAATTTACCGTATAGGTTTCGCCAGGAGAAAGGTTAGCCACCAAATGCGTAAAATCCCCGTAGCCACCGGAGCTGCAGCCATTGTTGGCGTTGTTGATTTCCATCAGCGAAAAGCTTCTAAAACCATCACCATAAGAACAATTGGACGTTGGGATGCAATATTCTGAAAAGTCGAAGGGTACGTTCATTTCCGTCGAAAAGCCAAAATCTGCAGTGAGCGCCAGCGTGGCTGTGGCGATGTAGCCAACAGGAATGGATGGTGCGGCAGAAACCACAAAGGTGGCCGCTCGGGTTTGGTTGGGATGTAGAGTGCCGTAAGATTGTGGGCTGTTGGTTATAATGGTAAGATAATTATCGTTGGTAGTAAATAATGCGGCAGCCGAAAGTACCGGAGCGTGGCCATTGTTTTTAATAAGAATTTTAATGGGCGCCGTTTCGCCAGGATCGAGGAAGCCATCGTTGTTGCCGGCAGCATCCTGCACCACGATTTCTGCAATTTCCAATACAGGCGCATTTGCGATAAGCGAAAAACCGGTAGTCCAGTTTTTTATCCCATCGGTGGCAACGATTGTAAAATTTACAATATGGCCATCAGGGGTGTTTTCGGAAGCTACAATGCCGAACGCGTCACTCATCATTACAACAGAATTAGCCTGGATGATGCCAAAGCCGGCAACGTTTTGCGTTATCGTGACAAAAGCATCGGGCGACAAAAGCGTGGCGGTTACATTTCCGGTTTGGGCTATCCCCAGATTTTTTAAAGCAACATTGAGATTTACCGATTCGCCGTAATCCAATTGTCCGTTTTCGATAGCCGATCCTTCGTCATTAATACCAAACGAATCGAAAACAACATAGGCTCCTTCCGGAGAAATAATTTCCACCGTGTTTTCGTATCTTAGGAAGTTTGGTTTTGTGATGGTAACCGTCAGGTTGGAGCCTGCCGGCAAGGCGTCTATCGGAATATTTTGAAACTGGCCTGTAGCTTTCGTCACAACAAGGATTTCGCCATCCACGGTAAGTGCAATCAATGCCCCGGCATTTGCCTGGATGGTAAATTCGTTCTGGTAGCTAAAAATCGTTTCCGGATGAACTACCGAAAGACTTTGCGGCACCTCGGTAAATACAGTAAGGAAAGCCCCGCCATGGTGATGAAACAGGTGAAGCGTCACCTCCTTGTTGCCGGTGTTGTAGGGCCAGGCCGATTGCTGAAGAAAATATTTGCCGGCAGCATTACCAAAAGCGGGCATCATGCCTTCGCCATTTACATATGGCCCATAATCGGGCAAAAACTCCGGATAAAACAAATCGAACATTCCCCACACAAACACATCGTTAACGAAAGAGTAGGAGATTTCTGACGGAGCCACTACACCCAGGGCGCCTGCGTTGAGGCCATTGTAGGTATAACGATGAAACTTCTCGGCAGAACACTCCCCCTCAATATTGTATTTGCCGGTAAGGCAATTGATCGAAAAAACAAATGGCAGCTCATTATTTTGGTTGTTGTGCAGGTTGTTGATGCTCGAATTGCTAAATCCCGGCTCGCCCCATCCGTACTCGTAGCCATGGTCGCGGTGCTGAAGGGCAAAAGCGCCATCGTTGACAGCAGCAGCAATCATTTGCGCGTTTCCGCCCGACCAGCCGCCAAGTTGCATCGGCGAAGCAGGAATATACCCCGTGCCGGTTGGTCCGAAATAATTCACTACCGTTTGTGTGTTTTGTGCCGTTGACCAGATGCTTCCAGGTATTCCTTCAAAAATATCGTAGACGCGCACAGGCGATTTACCCTGCACTTCGCGCCAAAACCCGCCCACCGTTTCGGAGCACAGTTGAAACCAGCGTTCGGTTTGCCAGCCCAGTGCTGTGATGGGTTTATGATAAAAATTATAATCCATCGGCGGATTGGTTTCATAGTCGATCATTTTTGAAACCATGGTTTGAAGATGCGTTGTGTTTTGCGCCGTCATCCGGGCAAAGATGATGTCGGGC
>JAAYIU010000432.1 GCA_012523265.1 Bacteroidales bacterium
AATCAAAATCGACGACTATATCGATGTTTCGAATATGAAAATTTGGGTTGACCCCAAAGTAGAATGGCAGCAGATATTTGATGAGTCGTGGCGCCAGATGCGCGATTTCTTCTACGATCCGGGCATGCATGGCCTCGACTGGGATCAGGTGTACCAAAAATATAATCCGCTGGTTTCTTACGTCAACAACCGCTACGACCTGAATTACGTCATCGGCGAAATGATTGGCGAGCTTAACGTGGGTCATGCCTATGTAAATGGTGGCGACCGCATCGAAGCCAAACGCATCAAAACCGGTTTGCTTGGCGCCGAACTCAGCCGCGATAAGTCAGGCTACTACCGCATAGATAAAATACTGCCAGGCGAAAACTGGAACAAATCCGTGCGCTCACCGCTTACCGAAATTGGCGTCAACATTAGCGAAGGCGACTATATCATTGCTGTCAACGGAAAAAATACCAGTGAGATGACCGACATCTACCAGGCACTCGTAGGTACCGTCGGTCAAACCGTGGAACTTACCATCAGCAAATCGCCATCCGATGCCGACACACATGGCGAATTGGTAAAACCCATCGCCGACGAAAGCCAACTGTATTATTACCAGTGGGTTCGCGACAACATCCGCAAAGTAAACGAAGCTACCGATGGCCAGGTGGGTTACCTCCACATCCCCGACATGGGACCTGAAGGCCTCAATGAGTTTGTAAAATACTTCTACCCGCAGGTGCGCAAAAAAGCGCTCATCATCGACGACCGCGGCAATGGCGGCGGCAACGTATCGCCGATGATCATCGAGCGTCTGCGCCGCGAGCTTTCGATGATGGCCATGGGCCGCAATACCATTGGCGAACCAAAGCCCGACGCCATGATGCACGGCCCCATGGTGCTGCTCATCAACCAGTACTCCGCTTCTGATGGCGACCTGTTCCCCTACCAGTTCCGCAAACACAACCTGGGCAAACTCATCGGCACCCGCACCTGGGGCGGCGTGGTAGGCATTCGTGGCAGTCTGCCTTTCATCGATGGTGCCGATCTGCGCAAACCCGAATATGCGCATTACGATGCCGAGGGCAAAAGCTTTATCATCGAAGGGTACGGAGTAGATCCCGACATTGAGGTGCGCAACGACCCGGCAAAAGAATTTGAGGGCATCGACCAGCAGCTCAACAAAGCCATCGAGGTAATCCTCGAAGAGCTGCGCAACAACCCGCAGCAGTATCCCGACGTTCCACCGTTTCCGGATAAGACCCGCTAAACCCTTAAACCCGTGCAGGGTTTCGACGCTTTCCGTACCGCCGGAGATGCCCCTAAACCCTGCAAGGGTTATTCAGGTTCTCCAGCACCGCGCTATACTCCGACTCGATCGTGCTTCCCGAATAGTTTGCAAGAAACGCGTAGAAAGGCAGCCCTGCATCAGCAACTTGCACTATTTTGTTTTTCATGTAAGGTTGCAGCAACACCGGATGGCCGCCTTTGCCGCGATAGACGGGTTTTACAAAATCATAATCTTTCAGCGCATCCAGGAGCTGTTGAGTCAGCTCCGCGTTGATGGTTGGGTTGTCGATGTTATGAATGAAAAAAGGGAGGTCATGTTCTAAAGCCTGGCAGCCGCATTGTATCGATCCAAATCTGCCCTTTTCGGGATGTGGATTTATTACCAACTTTATTTTTTCCGGCAAAGGCACCGGATAATCTTTTAGCCATTGCATACCTATTGCATTTATCACAGCAATAATTTCCTCGCAACCTGCCGCCGCATAAAAGCTTGCCAGATGCTGCAGAAAGGTTTCACCATTGCTCAGCGGCAAGCCCAGCTTGGGCTGTCCGGCGCGCACCGAAAATCCCGCAGCAAGTATGATAACAGAACTTTCCACCACTTTTAAAATTTAGAATCATTTTGTATAGCAGCCAAAATTAGCAAAATCGTTCATCGTTGCTACTTTTCCATTAAATTTGACGCTCCATTTTCACGCAACAATTCCTGCATGACTGACAAATTCACATTATGGCCGCTCACTGATTTGCTCCGGCTTATCCTGCACCAGCACGCTACAGCCGGGCATATTCTCGGAGTTCCCGAAGCATTGTTCTTCAATCCTGACAAAAGCGATTCTTTTCGCATGAACCGTTTCAGCCGATTGCTCGAAACGCCCATCGGTGTGGCTGCAGGGCCGCATACACAGCTTTCGCAAAACATTGTTGCCGCCTGGCTCACCGGCGCCCGTTTTATCGAACTAAAAACCATACAGACCCTCGATGAACTGGAAGTATCGAAGCCTTGCATCGATATGCAGGATGAAGGGTATAATTGCGAATGGTCGCAAGAGCTGAAAATTCACGAATCGTTCGGCCAGTATCTCGATGCCTGGATTTTGATCCATATTCTCAATCACAAGCTGCATGGTGCAAAGGAAGAAATGCCAGGTTTTATTTTTAATATGAGCGTGGGATATGATTTTGCCGGCATCATGCAGCGCAACGTGCAGTGGTTTCTCGATAAAATGAAAGATGCCGGTGAAATGTTGCAGCAAAAAATTGAGGCAGTACGGCCATTTTATCCGCAAATTGATGAGATAAAAATCGCACCTATGTTGTCGGATAACATTACACTTTCGACCATGCACGGCTGCCCGCCCGACGAAATCGAAAAGATAGCGCAATATCTGATTAGCGAACGCCAGCTCCACACCGCCATCAAACTCAACCCGACATTGTTGGGAAAAGATATGGTGCAGGAAATTACGCAGCGTTCAGGCTTTGGTGCGCAGGTTCCCGACAGCGCTTTTGCCCACGACCTGAAATACGCCGATGCGGTGCCCATGATCCGCCGATTACAAAAGTTGGCCAACGATCGTCATCTTTGCTTTTCGCTGAAGCTCACCAATACGCTCGAAAGCATCAACAACCGGAATGTTTTTGACGAAAGTCAAAAAATGATGTACATGAGTGGCCGCCCGCTGCATGTTATTGCTGTGCAGTTGGCGCGCAAACTACAAATGGATTTTGATGAAAATCTCGACATCTCCTTTTGTGGTGGCGCCGATGCTTTTAATTTTTCTGACCTCGTTAAATCTGGTCTGGCGCCGGTGACAGTTTGCACCGATCTTCTAAAACCAGGTGGCTATGGGCGCTTTGCGCAATACATCCACAACTTGCGAAAGCCCGATCGCTTCGTTTCTGATTTATCGGAATTTTCACATTTGAATCTTTATGCCGAAAGAGTTATTAATGATCCGGCTTACCGCAATGAACATCTGCTTCCGCCCGATATAAAAACGCGGCGCCCACTTGGCTTTTTCGATTGCATCAGCGCTCCGTGTCAGTCGGCCTGCCCCACAAATCAGGATATTCCTGGCTACATGCATTTCACCGCACATCAGGATTTAACCAACGCCGCTCGAATCATTCACAACACCAATCCTTTCCCGGATACCACCGGGGCCGTTTGCGATCATTTGTGCCAGACCAAATGCACGCGCATGCACTACGACAGTTCGGTACTCATCCGCGAGGTAAAGCGGGTGGTGGCGGAGCATGCGCCAGTCGGAGCTTGGCAACACGCTAAGGCAAACCGTGCGGATACTCCTCCACGGGCAACGATCATTGGCGCGGGTCCTTCGGGACTTTCGTGCGCCTGGTTTCTTCGGCTGGCAGGTTTCGATGTAGAAGTGTATGAAGCGCGCAACCTGCCCGGCGGAATGGTTTCCGGCGCAATTCCCGAATTTCGGCTAACCCCGCCCATGTTTGATGCTGATGTGAAGCGCATCATCGACGCCGGCGTAAAAGTTCATTTTAATACGCCAGTCGATCAACCCCTATTTGAAACTTTACGCACCCAAAATGATTACGTTTATATCGCCGCGGGTGCACAGAAGTCGCGCATGCTTAAGATTCCGGGAAATCCCGGCGAAAATTTGCTCGACCCGTTGCAGTTTTTATTTGATGTTAAATCGAATCATCCAAAAAAATTCACCGGCGATGTGCTGATCATCGGCGGCGGCAACACGGCCATGGATGCCGCCCGCACCGCCTGGCGCCTCACCCAGTCGCCTGCAGTGGTGCGCATTGCCTATCGTCGCACCATTGCCGACATGCCTGCCGACCAGGGCGAGATAAAAGCCGTGCTGGAAGAGGGTATTCAAATCATCGAACAGGTGGCGCCGGTGGAATTTATCAGCGACAACGGAAATTTACAATATGTTCGCTTTCGCAAAATGAAAGCCGGCAAGCCCGACGCCAGCGGCAGAGCTACTCCCGTGGAAGTTCCCGGCAGCGATTTTATGATTTCTGCCGCAACGGTAATCCCTGCCATCGGACAAGAAACCGACATCCCGTTTATCGAAGCATCGCAACTTCCTGCACCCGACAGCGGTAGTTACCAAACTGCTTTGCCAGGAGTTTTTGCAGGCGGCGACGCCATGCGCGGTGCATCCACAGCTATCAATGCCATCGGCGACGGACGCAAAGCTGCCGCGGAAATTATAAATCTGGCAGCCATCAAAGTAAAATCTTTGGATATGCCGCCACGCCAGCCCTTGCCTTTTTTGCAGCATATTGTCAATCGCGCAAAGCGCATCCAAAGCGTTACCGTTGAAGAGCTTCCTGTGGCGGAGCGACGCAATTTTGCTGTGGTACAAAAACCACTCACGTTGCAGCAGGGCATTGCGGAAGCTGCCCGCTGCCTGCATTGCGACCAAGTTTGCAGCATCTGCACCACCGTGTGTCCCAACCTGGCGCTGTTCACTTATCACATCCGGCCAACGCTTCAACTGAGCACTATTTATCATTTCCGAAAAGGAGAAATCATTCCAGATGCCGGGAAAAAATTCAGCGTCAATCAGCCGCACCAGATTTTGCACATCGCCGACTGGTGTAACCAATGCGGCAACTGCACCACCTTTTGCCCCACAGCAGGAACGCCTTACAAGCAAAAGCCACATCTTTATTTCGACGAAGAGAACTGGCTGGAAGAGGCCGATGGCTTCTTTTTTAATAAAGAAATTTTGAAGTATAAAAATGGAGCTGACGAAGCCGCTTTACAAAAAAATGAGAAAGGCTATACTTTTAGCACACAAGCCATGACACTAAAGCTGGATGCTGATTTTGAATTAAAAGAGGTCGTTACTGAAAAAAATAAAGATTTCGATATTGATATGGAATTGGCCAACCAGATGAGTATTATTTATCAGGGAGCAGCGGATTTTTTTGCTTATCGCAAAAAGGATCACTAACCCTGGCCTTTAGGCCGGGGATAAAAAAATACCAAAAAGTATTAATGGGCTTTAGCCCAAATAAAAAGTTTGTTATGATGAGTTCATGGAATAGTACTGATGTAATGGTTTTGCGCTCTGAAGGACGGGGTTATTGAAATTCTGCCGATTACCAACTAATCACTAACCCTGGCCTTTAAGCCGGGAGAAAAAAAATACCAAAAAACATCAACGGGCTTTAGCCCAAATAAAAAGGAATGATCACATTTACATTAAATAACGAAAAAATAGAATTCCACGGCGATGCCGATACCATGCTGCTACCGTTTCTGCGTGAGCAACGGAAGCTTACTGCGCTCAAAAATGGCTGTTCGGGCGAGGGCATCTGTGGTGCCTGCACCGTCGAGATCAATGGTCGCGCGCGCCTGGCTTGTACCACCCGCATGCGCAGCTTGCACGATGCTGTGGTGCTTACCCCCGAAGGCTTTCCTCCCGAAGTGCTCAAAGTTATTGCAACGGCTTTTGTGAACAAAGGCGCCGTACAATGCGGATTTTGTACGCCCGGATTTATCACGCGCATCAAAGTGCTGTTGCAGAATAATCCTGCTCCTTCCGTCGCCGAAATACAAAAAGCCATCCGCCCGCATCTTTGCCGCTGCACGGGATACAAAAAAATAGAAGCCGCCGCTCTGCACGCTGCCGAAGTTTTACGCAATCATCAGCAAATCCAAATCACCACTACTTCCGGAAAGGTCGGGCAACCACATCCCAAATACCAGGCTTACGAAGCAGCTACCGGCGCCAAAAAATTTGTGGATGATTTGTATGTGGATGAAATGTTGCATGCAGCCCTGCGCCTGAGCGACCCTCCGCGGGCTAAGGTGCTAAAAATAGATACTTCGGAGGCTGAGAAGTTGCCTGGCGTTGTGCGCTTA
>JAAYIU010000224.1 GCA_012523265.1 Bacteroidales bacterium
CGCTACGCTTCCGGAGGAAAGACCTCCGCTTCCCAAACTTTAACAAGAAAGAAACTGATAAAAAATAAAATAAAAGTGCTGATTTACTTTTGCGAAAAATTGATGAAATTTAATTTGCTATTTACACGCTTTCACAAAGACCTCATCTAACTCCGCTTTCCACGACCCCCTCTAACTCCCCCTTAAGGGGGAGGATGCCGGCACACTGGCCGCTGCTGCGGATACTTTCGGGCGAAGAAATAAAAACCTTATTTTTAATCATTTAACCTTAGTAGAAAAATTCAATGTTCGCGAAATAACCTTATTACCTTATTTAAAAATAAAATGACATGCCAAGCGCAAGGATGAAACCCTGATTTTTAATTTTTTGAGACGGGTACAAATCCGAATCCGCGATTTCCAGGAATTCGTTGAAATCGCCCGAGTATCTTGCTTCGAGATTGATACCGAAATAATCGAAGTTAAATTCCACGCCTCCACCAAAATCATATCCAAAAACTACTTTGTTGTTATTAATGATGTATTCATCCATTTCCTTGTCAGATTTTAAGCTTAGCTGAAAATCCCAACGCGGCCCGGCCATGATATAGGGTCTTACAGAACCAGATGGCAACTGAAGTTTTAATAAGGCTGCGGTGTAAAGATAGTTGAGCCTTGTGGTATAAGTCCCCACATAATCAGCTACTGCAACGGTTCCGTTAAATAGCTCATCAACACCTTTACCCACATATCCACAACTTGCCCTGATGTTCACAAAATCGGAGTTGATGAGTTCTGCAAAAAGGGCATAATTAAATCCACCCAGGTCAGTAGTTGAGTACGCTATTCCCGGAATCTCGTATGTTGCCCATTCTTGTGTAAAAATGGCCACCCCCGAATAAAATCCGGCTTTCTTGACGAATTGAGCCTGAACGCCAAGTGAGAGTATGAGAAGTAGAAGCAGCAAACCCTTTTTCATCGCGCGTTAGTTTTAGTCGATACCAAAGGTAAAACCATTCATCCCGATTACAAAAGCATATTCGCCGGGGCCTGGTTTTTTGTTAAGTACCAGTTCGTACACATCGTCATCAACTTTCCTCAAATCAAAGCCAATTTCTACATCCGAGTTTTGTTCGATACTTGCACTCATGTATCCTTTAACTTGCATGGCCTGCACTTCCCTTCTTTTTTTCTTTGTCTCCAGTACGTACAATTTGGCGGCAGTAATAGCAGTAGAATTTGATGAGGAAATAAGAAAACTGAAATCAGTTTCTTTGGCTACGCGTGTCTCGGATTTTGGTCCATCAAAAATGTAAAGCATCTTACCGATCTTGCCTTTCATCTCGTAGGATTCTTTAGAGATTTTTGACAGGGTGTTGGTCGTTTTATCCCACAGCATAGGCTGATCGACAAAATCGGGTGTGGGAACGGTTTGGTCCTGGGCAAAAAGTACAGTGCAAAAAAGCACCAAAACTGTTGTGATAAGTAAATTTTTCATTTTGTTGAAGTTTAAGTTTATAAATTAATTTTTCTCTTTTTTCTCTGTGCATCCGCGTCTCCGCGGTTAATTCTGTTTTTCACCGCAAAGGCGCAGCGACGCAAAGGATTATTTGTTTTTTTCTCTGTTTTCTCTGTTTTCTCTGTGCCTCCGTGTCTCCGTGGTTAATCCTGTTTTTTAATTTCTCTTTTCTCCGCGTCTCAGCGCCTCCGCGGTTCACTTCTTTTTTTCACCGCAGAGGCGCAGCGGCGCAGAGGATTATTA